>NZ_JAAFGM010000028.1 GCF_012931985.1 Candidatus Roseilinea sp. NK_OTU-006 | reverse complement strand
CGACGAGGCCACACTGCAAGCCATCACGCCCTGGCTCATGCAGGTCAACTACTTCGGCAAGCGCGGCAGCTTCATGCAACTGCTTGAGCAGCCCACCCTACAGCCGGAGCTACCCTCGGGGTTCGTCTCACTCAATGGCAACAGCACGTCCTTCCCTGTGGATGGCACGCTCCAGCTATTAGACGACTATGGCCCCAATTTGCAATTCGATCAGGTTAACATCTACAATGACAAAACGCTCAAAAAGACCGACCGCCCTCAGTTGCGCGTGGTGCTCCCTTATCGGTTGAGGCAGAGTGCGCGATCGTTCACGCTTTACGAGGCGTTGGACGATGCCGCAGCGTTGCCCTAACGCGCACGCATTTTGTGAACGTGATTCATCATGACCTCACCCAACGCGCCCCCAGCCTTCACCGCCTATCCGCTCCTCTTTGAGTTGGAGGCGGTGGAGCCGATCTACCTTCACGCGCACAACGGCAGCGCGCTGCGCGGCATGTTCTACCGCGCGGTGGTAGAGCTTGCCGGCGGCGACGCGCGCGCGCCCGACCTGCACTTCGTCTCTGATCCCGCCATTCGCCGCCTGTTGGCCGCGCTGGAGGAAGACAACCCGCGCGGCCAGGATGTGCCACGCCCCTATGTCATTCGCCCGTTTCAGCTCCCCAAAGACCGAAAGCATCGGCTTGATCCCGGCGAGCGCTTCACCTTTGGGATCAACGTGTTCGGCGATATCATCGAGGTCTTTCCTGTCCTGGTGTTGGCTCTCAAGCAGGCCGAGACCTACGGGATTGGACGCTTTCTGGCGCACGGGGAACATGCGCGCCGGGCGCGCGGGCGCTTCCGCTTGCAGCGCGTCTTTGTCCACAACCCACTCACCCGCCTGACGCAGGAATGCCTCGTTCCCGGCGAACGTGAGGTGCGCGTGCCCACCATCGGCGTGACTCACGAGGACGTGATGCATCGGGCGACTGTGGATGCGCAGGCCTGTCCCACCCGCCTGCGCGTCGTCTTCCACACGCCGATGACCCTCCGCGCGAACGGCCAAGTGATTCTCCGCCCGAATTTCAGCGTGCTCATCCATCGGTTGATCGAGCGCCTGACGCAACTCAGCACACATTACGGCCCTGAACCGCTGCCGTGTCTGCCGCTCGACCGCGAAGCCCGCAACGCCCTGCTCCGCCTGGCCGACGCCATCACACCGGCGACCGATGACACCCGCTGGGTTGTCGTGCGCGGCCACAGCGCACGCACCCAGGCCTCCCCCAACCTGAGCGGTTTTGTGGGCAGCGCCGAATTCGTCGGCGATTTTGCCCCTTTCTTTCCGCTGCTGCGCTGGGGCGAGCTGTGCCACGCCGGCAATCACACCATCAAGGGCAACGGCCTGTTCAGCATCCAACCCGGTGGTGGGCAGCATCGGCGCACCGCTTCGCCGGATGCTGCTTGACAGGACTACGCGTCGCGATATGCCGTCCCCACTCACTCGCGTCTTCCCGTTGCAAACTTTGATCGTCGAAGACTTCGGCGCGTTTATCGGCAAACACAGCGAACGCCTGCGCATCACGCTGAAGGGCGAAGTGAAAGCTGAAACGCCGCTCGTGTACTTGCGCCAAGTGATCGTCAAATCGCGCGGCGTAAGCATCTCCTCCGATGCGATCCTGGCCTGCGCCGAGCGCGGCATCGCCATGCACTTCGTCTCCGGCGTCGGCGCACAAGCCGGTGCCTCGCTCTACACCGCCGGCCTGGGCGGCACCGTGCTCACCCGTCGCGCCCAACTGCTGGCCTACACCGATCTGCGCGCCCTGATGCTGTCCGTCGCCATCGCCCGAGCGAAGATCGGCAACCAAGCCGGCCTGTTGCAGTACCACGCCCGCAGCCGAAAGGTCAGCGCGCCTCACCGAGCCGCCGAACTGCGCGTTTTGGCCCATGAGGTGCTTGACTACGACGCCGAGCTTGAAGCGCTGCTCGTCCGTGCGTGCCACCCAGCGCAGCCCGTCACTCGAGATAAGCCCGACCTTCCCGCAGTGAACGACCGCTATCCGATAGACCGCGTTCGCCACGCACTCCTTTCTATCGAAGGACGGGCAGCGCAGAAATACTGGGCTGGCATCAAACTGCTCCTGCCCACAGAACTGGGGTGGGAGGGTCGCCGCACACGCCACGCGCGCGATCCTTTCAACAGCGCGCTGAACTACGGCTACGCCATCCTGAGCCGCCAGATCGAGCAGGCGTTGGTGTTGGCCGGCTTGGACCCTTTCGCTGGCTTTCTCCATGCTGACCGCCCCGGCAAGCCCAGCCTGACCCTGGACCTCATCGAGGAATTCCGCCAGGCCGTGGTGGATCGTGTCGTCATTGGCATGATCGGCAAGGGCATGGCGCTGACCACACGCGCCGATGGTTTGCTGGACGACAACTCACGCCGCATCATCGCCGAAAAAGTGATTGAGCGCATCGAGCACGGCGCCGAACGCTACGCAGGCAAACGGCGCACGCTGCGCGAGATCATTCAGACCCAAGCGCGCCATATGGCCGCCTACCTGCGCGGCGACCGCGCTGAATACACCGGCTTCGTTGCTAAATAACGCGCCTCTTTCTTCACCTTCCCCCAATGCGCTGTATCGTCGTCTATGACATCTCCGACTCCCGCCTTCGAGTCAAGATTGCCGACTTGTGCATGGATTACGGCATGAATCGCATCCAGTACAGCGCGTTTGCCGGCGATCTGTTGCGCACACATCAGGAGGAGTTGATGAAGCGCGCCATGGCGAAACTGGGGAAGCGCGCCGGCCGCATCTGCCTATATTGCATTGGCGAGCGCGAGTGGTCCCAGCGCATCGAGCATATCGTCGGCGATGCGCCCGACCACGCCGCCGAATAGCTCCCACCCATGTTCACCGTAACCGATCTCAAACAACTCGCCTACTGTGCACGATT
Source organism: Candidatus Roseilinea sp. NK_OTU-006 (assembly GCF_012931985.1). Classification (GTDB taxonomy): domain Bacteria; phylum Chloroflexota; class Anaerolineae; order J036; family Brachytrichaceae; genus JAAFGM01. The sequence continues at coordinate 38,778 of NZ_JAAFGM010000028.1, read as the reverse complement.
GGTGTACTACGGCTATTGCTGGCCTGGCGTACACCTGATGCCGACGGCGAAGATGGCATCGGGCCGCATAGCCAACGTGAGCGCCGAGATCATGGAGCACCGGCGCAGCTTGCGCGCTTATGGCTTGCGCCAGGGCGAGCGCGAGTTCGACGTATGGCTAGAATCGGAATCTCTCAACCTGTGCGGCCGGTTGGATATGCTGATCGTTGCGCCGTCTGCGGAAGGTGTTGAACTGATCCCGGTGGATTACAAAGACAGCTTGACCCACGAGCGAACAGCGCGTCGCATCATCCCGACGCTTTGGCATAATTGGTCGGTGCAACTGGCGGCCTACGCAATTTTGGTTGAGCAGCAACGCAGCCACCCCGTGCGACGTGGGTTTATCTACTACATCCCACAAAAACGAGCGCGCGAGGTCATGATTGATGAGCGCCTGCGCGCTGAGGTTCAAGATGGGTTGCGGGCCATCGAAAGCATGGTGGCCACCGAACAGTATCCCCCGCCTACCCCCTATCGCCGGCGATGTGCGGCCTGCGAGTATCGCCGGCTGTGCAACGATATATGAACCCTGAACGCCCCATCCGATAGCGAAAACCCGGTCCACTTTCGCGCAAAATATGATTTTCGCCGGGCATAGTCTATTCCTTGACGATCGCGTAACTCCCTCGTATGATCGAGGCCTAGAAAGAGCCTCGGCAAGGCGAAAAGCTCATCTCAGGTCTCAGATGACCTGAAAATGCTTTTAACCATCTGCGGTTGAAATAGCTCATGTCCGAACGAGGACACTGAAAGGCAGCGTTGCTTGTGCGTCGAGAACGCCGCGCAGCAGGTTGAAATAGCTCATGTCCGAACGAGGACACTGAAAGAGCAGCTCTTCCGCTGACTCGGCGAGGCTGATTCGGTTGAAATAGCTCATGTCCGAACGAGGACACTGAAAGCTTTGGCGGCAGTTGGTCGAGCACCTCATCTTTTCGTCGGTTGAAATAGCTCATGTCCGAACGAGGACACTGAAAGTGCGGGAGTTGCAGAGCTGTTGGCGCAAGCCCCGGCGAGTTGAAATAGCTCATGTCCGAACGAGGACACTGAAAGTCCCGAACGGACTGGGCGATATGCCCAGTTCATCAGGTTGAAATAGCTCATGTCCGAACGAGGACACTGAAAGTGATTGCGGACACGCCTGGTAGCGTTATGTCCTCGCCGTTGAAATAGCTCATGTCCGAACGAGGACACTGAAAGAGTTGTCGGTAAGGATGGCCGAATTCGTCAATTTCCGTTGAAATAGCTCATGTCCGAACGAGGACACTGAAAGGTATCCCGGCAATCATGGCATCTTGTGCCATGTCCTGTTGAAATAGCTCATGTCCGAACGAGGACACTGAAAGTAGATGACGATGAGCGCCGACACGACCGGCTGTTCGCGTTGAAATAGCTCATGTCCGAACGAGGACACTGAAAGAACAGAAAAACAAAACGGGTGCCGGTGAACAACCGGCAGTTGAAATAGCTCATGTCCGAACGAGGACACTGAAAGATGTAGTCGCGCTCAAACTTCGACTCAATGACACTCAGTTGAAATAGCTCATGTCCGAACGAGGACACTGAAAGTTGGAATACGAAAATGACGTAGGCTGCTGCTAAAGGTTGAAATAGCTCATGTCCGAACGAGGACACTGAAAGAGTCTTTACCAAACTCCGCTTGAAACGTCCCCAACTGTTGAAATAGCTCATGTCCGAACGAGGACACTGAAAGTCCGAGAGGGAGGGGGATGACGTGCCATGCTCACGTGTTGAAATAGCTCATGTCCGAACGAGGACACTGAAAGAGCGGTCGAAGCCCGGCGGCAAATGACCCCAGCGAGCGTTGAAATAGCTCATGTCCGAACGAGGACACTGAAAGGATTGCAGCGCGTCCACTTGCGCCTGTCGCTCCTCAGTTGAAATAGCTCATGTCCGAACGAGGACACTGAAAGCCCTTGCGCCTGCGGATCATGAACCGCGAACGTAGATGTTGAAATAGCTCATGTCCGAACGAGGACACTGAAAGCCGAACTTCGACCGCTGGGAGTTGGCTGATAAGTGGTTGAAATAGCTCATGTCCGAACGAGGACACTGAAAGACCAGGCCAAGCTTTGCGAGTTGCTCCTCCGGTACGTCGTTGAAATAGCTCATGTCCGAACGAGGACACTGAAAGATGTCGTCAGATGAGACACTGCGCACTAACGCGCTGAGTTGAAATAGCTCATGTCCGAACGAGGACACTGAAAGGCTTCGTTTGCAACGAACAAGTCGAGGCCGCTGCCTGTTGAAATAGCTCATGTCCGAACGAGGACACTGAAAGGACACTAGCCCACGATGCGGCGGAGTGCGGAACACTGTTGAAATAGCTCATGTCCGAACGAGGACACTGAAAGATGCTTTTTGTCGGCATGGCGATCGCCGACTTGTTGTTGAAATAGCTCATGTCCGAACGAGGACACTGAAAGGTCAGTGCAATGACTTGCTTCGCTTGGCGTGCAATGGGTTGAAATAGCTCATGTCCGAACGAGGACACTGAAAGCCAAATATGGCTCATCATTGGGGAGGTTATCCCCCCGTTGAAATAGCTCATGTCCGAGCGAGGACACTGAAAGCAGAGGGCATTTCGTTTTGATTGTAGTCCTCATCATAGTTGAAATAGCTCATGTCCGAACGAGGACACTGAAAGTCTTGCTGCACAGCGCTAGGCGAGGCATTAGCGCACGCCGTTGAAATAGCTCATGTCCGAACGAGGACACTGAAAGCGCCCACCCCACATCCCAAGTCTTGAGTGCGGCTTTTGTTGAAATAGCTCATGTCCGAACGAGGACACTGAAAGACTGGCTTGTATGTGCCGCCGCCGCCGTCTGCATTGTTGAAATAGCTCATGTCCGAACGAGGACACTGAAAGATAGCGCGCAGCGCATCATTGACGCTGCGCACTACATGTTGAAATAGCTCATGTCCGAACGAGGACACTGAAAGACGCTGCGCGCCAAAGCGCTGATTTCGTTGTTTGACGTTGAAATAGCTCATGTCCGAACGAGGACACTGAAAGTTTGGCGTGGGAATTTCGAGGTCAGACGATGTGGCATAGGTTGAAATAGCTCATGTCCGAACGAGGACACTGAAAGCTCATGCGCCCCTGCGCATGCACCGCGGGCGAAGGAGTTGAAATAGCTCATGTCCGAACGAGGACACTGAAAGTGGTCAACGACCAAGTACTGCACCAGGACGGTCTCAGTTGAAATAGCTCATGTCCGAACGAGGACACTGAAAGAGCGGTCGAAGTCCGGCGGCAAATGACCACGGCGAGCGTTGAAATAGCTCATGTCCGAACGAGGACACTGAAAGGAATGTCATAACAACCGCCTCCGCCTCACTCTTTCCCCGTTGAAATAGCTCATGTCCGAACGAGGACACTGAAAGCGAGTAGAAGCGGCCTTCAGGAGTGTCAATCACTGAGTTGAAATAGCTCATGTCCGAACGAGGACACTGAAAGTTCTGACGAGTTTCGACCAGCCAGTACTCGTAATCAGTTGAAATAGCTCATGTCCGAACGAGGACACTGAAAGCCCGTGCGCCCATCTCGCCGGAGCGGTTCCGGCAGTTGTTGAAATAGCTCATGTCCGAACGAGGACACTGAAAGCGCGCTACCGCGCTGATTTCGTCGTCTGACATTTGCTGTTGAAATAGCTCATGTCCGAACGAGGACACTGAAAGGCGTTCGCCGCAGCCGCGAGCAGGTCGGCGACTCTTGTTGAAATAGCTCATGTCCGAACGAGGACACTGAAAGTTACTGATCGGCGTACCGAGCAGCAGGTTGGATGGGTGTTGAAATAGCTCATGTCCGAACGAGGACACTGAAAGCCTAATCACTTACTCACTCTGTGATTGCGCCAATGACGTTGAAATAGCTCATGTCCGAACGAGGACACTGAAAGCACTGCGCCAGAACGGCGTATCGTGCGCTGTCGCCCACGTTGAAATAGCTCATGTCCGAACGAGGACACTGAAAGTTGACTCTTTTTGCAATGGGAGTTGGGGGCGGTTCAGTTGAAATAGCTCATGTCCGAACGAGGACACTGAAAGCGCGGCTTTGTATACGTTTTCTCCGTACTCCTGCACGTTGAAATAGCTCATGTCCGAACGAGGACACTGAAAGCAGGATCACGTGGACGCACGGAGCTGGAGAGGATTGCGTTGAAATAGCTCATGTCCGAACGAGGACACTGAAAGAGTCTGCGGGTCGGTGATGCAAATGTCCTGCGCGTCGTTGAAATAGCTCATGTCCGAACGAGGACACTGAAAGCGAAACATTCACGCGGTGCGGCTGCTGGCCATTGCGTTGAAATAGCTCATGTCCGAACGAGGACACTGAAAGGGCGGCAGATGTCCGTGCGCCGCCGCCATGTGTGCTGTTGAAATAGCTCATGTCCGAACGAGGACACTGGGATGCTGCGTGCATTGCAAGCGTGACGAGAGAGTTGATAATTGGCGCTTGGCTACGTCAAAGAAAACGCAACTGCACCCAATCCCACCGAATCTCTGGAGTTGGTGAAAACCGCGATGAAATACAGCATCGGTCTGATTCTCACCGGCATCGTCTGCGGGCTTTTGGGATTGGCCGGCATGGCCCTGGGCGGATGGCTTTTTTGGACTACCCCGAGCCGCACGTGGTGGGATGAACTGGGCGCTTTGATCATCGTGCTCGGCTTCATCTTCTTCGGGGGCGGCGTCTCGACCCTCATCCAGGGCCTCACCGCCTCCACTGCCGTCGCACACGTCGCCGTGGTGCCTGCCGAAGCTCGACTTGGGGAGACGCTCACCTTACACATTACCCTCACCCCCCGGCGCACCCTCCGCGCCGGACCGGCCACCTTGACCCTCAACGGGAAAGAATTCATCAAACTCTGGTCTGGGCACATCACGTGGTCGCACACCGCCCAAATCGTCCACCAAACCCTCACCCTTGCCGAAACCGTTGACCTGGTCGCCAACCAGCCACAAACTTACACCGCCCAACTCACCCTTCCTCTCGAAGCCATGCCCACCTTCTACCGGAAAGAAGTCCTCGATTGCAAGCTGGCGTTCGATTGGGAGATTGCCTTTCGCCTACGCCTGCCCGGGTCGCCCGACCTCAAAGAAGCGGTCTCCCTGCACGTCCTCCCCCAAGCTGCCAAACGCCCTATTGTTGTCTCTCCCTCGGCCCCTTCGTTGCTCACCACCGATTCGCTGCATCTCAACGTGAGCCGCACCACATCGGCGCTGGGCGACGCGGTCACGGGAGAGATCACATGGTTTGATCTGGCCGACGCCGCTCGGCCCCGCGCATTGCGGATTGAGCTGGGCTATCGCACTGTGGCCGGCAAATGGTTTTGGGAGAAAAGGCGCTGGGAACATGTCGTGGACCAAGCCACCCTTTCTCCCCTACCCAGCCAAAGACAGCGATTTACGCTGCGCGTGACGCCTGAAAGCCCCCTAAGCTACGACGGACGCCTTTATCAGATCACGTGGTTCCTGCGAGCAGTAGCAGACCGACCCTGGGCGCCCGACCTGCGCGTCGAGCTACCGCTGCGCATCTTACCGCCCTTCAACGAAGCCCCGTCCATGTTGCAGCAACCGGATGCCCACGGCGCACGACAAAGCCCGCTCAACCCCTCGCACGCTTAGAATCCGCGCATCCAACGCATGAACTCTTCATCGCCGCCGCCCGCCTCGGCTCCCGCGTGTCGCTGCGGCCGGGCGCGCTCTCCGGCGTAGCCAAAGGGGGCCCTGCCGTTCAGCTACGACGTGGCCGCCGCCGGCGTCGGCCTGGCCGAGCGGCTGGCTTCCCGGAACAGCAACGCGACCACGCGATGCAGCGATGGCGCAACGCAGTGCGTAGGTGCGCCGGGGCGCGTGGACGCCATCTACGCTGTTCACGCGTGCGCCTGGGCTCGGTTTCGCATCTTGTGCGCGCCATCCCGTCCTCCGTATAATCCCCTGCCGACCACAGTCATGGGCAAAACGTTCGCAGAGAAGGCGCTGGCGCGCGCTTCGGGCCAGTCCGAGACGACTGCCGGGCAGATCGTTGACGCGCGTCCCGATCGCGTGCTCAGCCACGACAACACCGCAGCCATCTACCGATTGTTCCGACAACTCGGCGTCGAGCGGGTCAAGCACCCCGAACGCCTGTGCATCACGCTTGATCACGCCGTGCCTGCGCCGACGACGCAGCACGCGCAAAACCACGCCGAGGTGCGCCGCTTCGTGCGCGAGCAGGGCGTCCGGCATTTCTTCGAGGTCGGGCGCGGCATCTGCCATCAGGTCTTCAGCGAAGAGGCGCTGGTACTGCCCGGCATGACGATCCTCGGCTCGGACTCGCACACGACGCATTTTGGGTGGTTGGGCGCGTTCGGCGCCGGCATCGGGCGCAGCGAAGTGGCGGCGCTCTGGGCGACGGGCGAGCTGTGGCTGCGCGTGCCGGAGAGCATGAAGGTCGTCGTCACCGGCAGCCTGCCGCCCTGGGTCACCACTAAGGATTTCTGCCTCAAACTGATCGGCGACCTCGGCCAGGATGGGGGCCTCTATCGCTCGGTGGAGTTTCATGGCGACGGCATCGGGCGGCTCAGCCTGGAAAGCCGGATGGTCATTCCCAACATGATGGCGGAATTCGGCGCGAAGAACGCTTACCTGCCGCCGGATGAGGCCGTCTTCTCGTATCTGGAGGAACGCCTGCAACGCCGCTTGCGCGCAGCAGAAGCGCAGCAGGACACGGTCGAATGCGCCGCCATCGAATCTCAACTGGCCGGCCTGCGGAGCAACGCGCTTTATCCCGACGCCGAAGCGGCATACGTGTTCGAGTGTCGTTACGAACTCGGCGCGCTCGAGCCGATGGTCGCACGGCCGCACCGCGTGGACAACGTCGCGCCGATCAGCGAGGTGAAAGGCCGGCCGGTGCAGCAGGCTTGGCTGGGTACGTGCACGAACGGCCGGCTTGAGGACATCGCCGCCGCGTGCGATGTGTTGCGCGGCCGGCGCGTCGCGCGCACCACGCGCCTGCTGTGGAATCCGGCATCGTCCGAAGTGCTGCAAGCCGCGCTCCAGCTCGGCTATGTGGCGACCTTCCTGGAGGCCGGCGGCGTGATCAGCGCGCCCGGATGTGGCCCGTGCATGGGAAATCACATGGGCGTGCCGGCGGTGGGCGAAGTCACGATCAGCAGCGCCAACCGCAATTTCCGTGGGCGCATGGGCACGCGCGAGTCCGAGATCTACCTCGCTTCGCCGGCCGTCGTCGCTGCCAGCGCCGTCGCCGGCGTCATCGCCGACCCGCGAGAAATTGTCGGCTGAGCCGGCAGAAATTGCCGTCGTCCGATGTTATACTGTTTAAGCACAGCGCCGAAGTGGCGGAACTGGCAGACGCGCACGACTCAAAATCGTGTTCCCTTACGGGAGTGTGGGTTCGATTCCCACCTTCGGCATCTCAACCACAACGACGGCGAACGCCCACCTCGGCCCGGCTTCGCCTACGCCTCTCGCCTCGCGCGGGCGCTACAATTGCGCCGAAGGCATGACTCAGCAACGGCTATCCACCCTGCTGCTCATCGCGCTGGCCATTCTGCTCGGCACGATTGCGCTGGACGCCTTGCTGCCGGTGATGCGCCTGCCCGCGGTGCCGCTGCCCGATCTGCTGCAAAACTACGTCACGGTCTTCCTCGGCATTTTTATCGAAGCAGCGCCCTTCCTGCTGCTGGGCAGCCTGGCTTCGGGGTTGATCGCCGAGTTTGTCACCGCCGATGACATCGCGCGCCTCTTCCCGCGCAACAAAATCGCCGGCGCCGTAGCCGGCGCGCTGCTGGGAATGATCTTCCCTGTATGTGAATGCGGTGTGGTGCCGGTGGTGCGGCGGCTATACCAGAAAGGCTTCCCCGTCTCTGCGGGCATCGCCTTTTTGCTCGGCGCGCCCGTGCTGAACCCGATCGTCATCGCCAGCACCTACGCCGCCTTCGGCTTCGGGCCGATCTTTTGGGGACGCATCGCCTTCACGCTGCTGATCGCGACTGGCATCGGCTTGGTGTTCAGCGCGCAATCCAACATCGCCCGCATGATCGCGCCACGCACCCTTGCTCCGGTGATGGGAGGGATGGACGACGAAGCGGCGCAACGCGGCAACCTGCTCGGAGGCAGCGCACCGTTCGTCCCATGGCAGTCATCCCGCTCGATCACGCTGCGCTTGCAAAACGCGTTCAGCGTCGCTACAGACGAATTCTTCGACATGGGGCGGTTCCTGGTCGTCGGCACATTGCTCGCCGCCACGCTGCAGACCTTCATACCGCAGCAAGCCTTGATCGGCATTGGCCGCGACTCGGTCACCTCGGTCATCGCGTTGCAGCTACTGGCGTTCGTGCTTTCGGTATGCAGCACGGTGGATGCGTTTCTGGCGCTGTCGTTTGTCAATACGTTCACCGTTGGCTCGGTCATCGCTTTCCTCGTCTTCGGGCCGATGGTGGACATCAAGAGCACCACGCTGTATCTGAACGTCTTTCGTCCACGCGTGGTGTGGTACGTCATCGCCCTGTGTTTCCTCTCTGCGCTGCTCATCGGCGTGTTCATCAACCTCAACGTTGCGTGGTAGCCGGGGGAGGGGATTGGGGTGAACGTCGTCTAGCGCGCTCGACATGTGCTTCTCCTTCGCGCTGACCTGTACCGATGGGCGCGCACGCGCCGGCGTCCTGCACACCCCACACGGCGCAGTGCGCACGCCGGTTTTCATGCCCGTTGGCACCCAGGCGACCGTGAAGGCGATCCCGCCCCGCGACTTGGAGGAACTCGGCGCGCAGATCATCCTCGCCAACACCTATCACCTGTATTTGCGCCCCGGCGACGAGCTGATCGCGCGGCGCGGCGGGTTGCACCGCTTCATGAGCTGGCCGCACCCGATCCTCACCGATAGCGGCGGCTTTCAGGTCTTCTCGCTCAGCGAGATGCGCAAGATTGACGACGACGGCGTCACCTTTAAGAGCCACCTGGATGGTTCGATGCATCGCTTCACGCCGGAGAAGTCCATCCGCATTCAGGAGAACCTCGGCGCCGACATTATCATGTGCTTCGACGAGTGCCCGCCGCCGACCGACCGCGAGTACAACGCCATCGCGCTAGCCCGCACGCACGCTTGGGCAGTCCGCTGCCGAGAAGCGCATACCCGCACCGACCAAGCCCTGTTCGGCATCGCGCAGGGCGGCATCTTCCGCGATCTGCGCGAGCAGTCGGCGCGCTTCCTCACGTCGCTCGACTTCCCGGGCTACGCCATCGGCGGCCTGGCCGTCGGAGAAGAAAAGGCCGACATGTTCCAGGTCATCGCGTGGATGGACGACGCCTTGCCCGCGCACAAGCCGCGCTATCTGATGGGCGTCGGCGAGCCGACGGATCTCATTCGCGCCGTGCAGCGCGGCGTAGACATGGCTGACTGCGTGTTGCCGACGCGGTTGGCGCGCCACGGAGCGGCTTTCACGCGCGACGGGCGCATCAACATGCGCAACCGCATCTACGCCGAGGACGAACGACCGATTGATCCGGAGTGCGATTGCTACACCTGCCGCAACTTCAGCCGGGCTTACATCCGCCACCTGCTCCAGGCGGGCGAAATCCTGGGCCTCTATTTGATGAGCGTCCACAACATCGCCTTCCTGCTAAACCTGATGCGCGCAGCGCGCGAGGCCATCGTCCAACAACGCTTCGCGGCGTTCGCGCAGAACTGGTTGGCGCGCTACGAGCGGACCGAAAATCCAACACATCTTTAACGTTTCGTCTAACCTGCTCTAACGCTTCCTTCCTATGATGCAGGCTGAATGTGGCGCCAGGAGCGCCAGGTGAAAATGATTCACAACAGGAGGGAAAGCTATGGCGACTTATCTGACTCGTAGGACTTGGAATCCGGCCGGTGAGATGCTCGCGCTGAGCGAAGTGATGGATCAATTGGTGCGCAACGCTTTCGTCAACACCAGCCGCTGGCTCGGGGATGGCTTTGACTTCGAGGCGCCGGCGATGGACGTTGTGGAGACGCCGGAGGGCTTCACGGTCAAGGCGGCGTTACCCGGTTGGAAGCCGGAGGATGTGGACGTGACGGTGGAGAACGGGATGCTCACCCTGAAGGGCGAGTGGAAGCAGGAGGAAGAGGACAAGGATGAGAAGAATCGCTGGCATCGGCGCGAGATCCGCTATAGCTCATTCGAGCGGAGCATTGCGCTGCCCACCGAGGTAGAGGCGGATAAGGCGCAGGCCACGTTCGAGAATGGCATTCTCACCCTGCACATCCCGAAGGCCGAGGTTGTCAAGCCGAAGCAGATCAAGATTGCGGTGAAGTAACCTTGCGGCGCGTCGCGCGACGCAATCACTGGCGGATGGGGCGGTGCGGAGTCGCCGCACCGCCCCAGGGGGCCGGCCGGCAGGCCGGTTTCTTCTTTTTCCACGCCGGTTCTCAGTCGGCAGAGCGTCGCCCCTACGGTGTGCTCACCCTTTGAGCACGCGCGCATCGCCCCGCCGACAGGTCACGCCGATCGCGTCGAGGTGCTCCATCAGCGCCAGGGCGTATTTGCGCGTTGTGCCGAAGAGGTCGCGCGCCTGCGCTGCGGTCATCGAACCTTCGCGCGCGATGAAGTCGCGCACTTGCTCCACCGCCTGCGCATAGGTCTCCGGCAGCAAAACGACCTCGTCGTTGAGTTGAACGAGCATGCGCCGCCGGAGCATCACTTCGTAGACCGGATCGCCGACGGCGGCGCGCGCCTCTTTGACGGATGGCGTCGCCCAGGGCTGCGTCCGACACCGCGCCAGCAGCGCATCCACCGCCGCCCGCTGGTCGGCATCGAAGCGAATCTCATGAGCTGCTAGCCGCACCACGCCGCCGGAATCCACGAAACGGGTCGAATCGGACGAGTCGTGACCCGACTTGAGCAGGGCGTCGAAGACCTCTGCCGGTAAGCCCAATTGGCCGCGCAGCGCCTCACGCGGCATCCCCTCGGCCAGCGGATGCGCTTTGTGATAGGCTTCCAGGACTTCTTGCGCGCTGTGGCGCATCCTCTGCCACGTCTCGCGACAACTGAGGATGCGACCGCCCTTTGCATCGGGCGCGATGACAATCGCGCCTCGCTCAGACAAATCGGCCAGGGCGGCTTGCAAATCCTCGGCTTCCAGTTGCGCCCTGGCCGCTGCTTCGGCCGGCGAGGCGAAGGCCAGCTCCTCCAACGCCTGCAAGAGGCGTTCGGCGGGCGAGCCGCGCCGCAACGTCGCCAGTCGTTTAAGCACCTGAGCGTCGGCGCGGCCGCCCTTGCGCCGGTAGCGCATTTGCGGATGTGCATTGACGATCACCCCGCCGCCGAGGGTGACGGATGGCGAGGGCAAGCGCACGACAAAGCGATCGCCGTTGGCTAACGCCATCGGCGCAGCCAGTTGCAACTGCGTCCAGCCTGATTCACCCGGCGTGAGCGCATCCCCCTCCAACAGCCGGACGCGCGCAATGCTATGCGCCGCGCCGCTGAAGATCTTCACCTCAGCATTGTGGCGCAGCGCGAACGCGCGGGGCATGGCGGTGGCCTGGCGCGCAGGGGCGCTCAGCACCTCCAGCCAGGCGTCCACCAGCGTCGTCGGAGCGAGCGCACCCGGCCGGGCGACGACGCAGCCGCGCGCGATGCGCTCGGCCGCGATGCCGGAAAGGTTGACGGCCAGGCGGCTGCCGATTTGCGCGCGGGTGACCTTCTGCTTGTGCGTTTGTAGGCCGCGAATGCGCGCGGGCAAAGTTTCACCGCGCTGGGTGATCACCTCGACCTCATCGCCGACCTCGAAGACGCCATCGCTCAACGTGCCGGTGACGACGACGCCGAATCCCGGCAGCGTGAAGACGCGATCCACCGGCAAGCGCGGTCGGCCCAGGTCGCGACGCGCAGGCGCATCCGCCAACGCGCGCGCCAGAGCCGCCCTGAGCGCTGCCAAACCCTGGCCGGTCTTGGCGCTGACCGGCACGATGGCCGCGCCGGCCAGCGGCGTGCCTGCGAGCAACCGGCGGACCTCGTCGTCCACCAGCGCGACCCACGTCGGGTCGGATATGAGATCCAACTTGCTCAAAGCGACAACGCCGCAGCGCACCTGAAGCAAGCCGAGGATGGCGAGATGCTCAACAGTCTGGGGCATGGGGCCTTCGTCGGCTGCGATGACCAGCAAGGCCGCATCTACGCCGCCGACGCCGGCCAGCATGTTCTCGATGAAGTCAATGTGGCCGGGCACATCCACGACGCCCACTGGTTCGCCGTTCGGCAGGGTCATCCACGCGAAGCCGAGATCAATCGTCATCTCGCGTTGCTGTTCTTCGCGCAGCCGGTCGGGGTCAATGCCGGTCAGCGCGCGCACCAGCGTGGATTTGCCGTGGTCAACGTGGCCTGCGGTGGCTATCACGCGCATCGGACGTGCAGATGGCAACGGCGGGGACGAAGATGCGCAACCGTCATTGCTCACTCGACAAGATCCGCCGCCATATCCACATCGTCAAGCTGCCCGGGAGGCGCGGCTTGAGCTTCGGCCTGCGCCTGGCGCTTCTTGCGCTGCCGGCGCGAGGGCTTGATCTCGCTGGGCACGTTGATCTTGGCCTGATCGAGCAACCGGTTGGCCTCGGCCAGCCATTCGCGGCCGGCGTTGGCGTAGGCCTGCGAGAACGCTTCGAAGATTTCGTACAGCGGAGTGATCTGCGGCTGCAGCTTCGGCAGCTCTTCTTCTAACTCTGCGGTACGAAGTTCGAGTTCGCTGATGTGACGGTCGCGCTCGAACCACTTTTCGTCCTGGGCGACGGCGAACGTGCGCCACTCCTTCTCGACTTGTTCGCGGAAGGCGTCCGCGGCGCGTTTGGCTCGTTCCTCGGCGTCGCGTTGGATCTCGAACAGCTCGTTGATGCGCACCTCGAGGCGCTCTTGGAAATCTCGCAGCGCGGCGAGTTCGCGCTTCACTTCCTCGCGCAACTGGATGAAGCCGGTCACCTGCTGGGCGACTTCTTCAGCGCGCACTTTCATCCGCTCGATGAGTTCGGCGTATTCCGCAAACTGGCGTTCACGGCGGATGTCGGCCACGCGCTGGGCCTCGATGAGCTGGCTCTGCGCCTCCAGCAACTTGGCCGCTTCCTCGATCTCGGTTTGCTTGCGGCGGATCGCCTCGTCCAGCAGGAGCAAACGCGGCGGGAGTTGTTCGATCTTCTTCTTGATCTCGGGAATTTCCTGTTCCAGAGCAGCGATGCGCTTGGCATCCTGGCGACGTTGCTCCTCGAGGAAGGGGAGCTGTGTCGTTAGCTGGTCGAAGCGCCGGTCTATCTCCAAGACCTGCACCTGCACGCGGCTGATCATCTCGGCCAGGCGGCCTTCCTCGGCCTTGCGCGCCTCGATCTGCTCGGCGTAGCCGGCGTAGAGCTTGCTCTCTTTCTTCAGCTCGTTGAGCTGGCGCACGATGGACTCGATCTCGATCTGCCGGGTGCGCGCCAGTTCGCGCTCGGCCTTGGTGCGCTGATCCTCGATGCGCGCGATGATCTGGTTGAACTCCTCGCGCAACTGCTCCGTCGCGGACGTCCAGCCCATGGCGCGCGAGAGTTGCAGCTTCACCTCGTTGAGCATGGCTTCGAGCGACTGGGCATAGCGCGCGCGCGCTTCGGCCTCGCGCAAGAGGCCGTCCACCCGCTCTTGCAACTGGATGATGAGGGCGCGATCTTTGCGCCGTTCCTCGTCAATGAATTGGACGAGCTTGGTAAGTTGGGTCAGGTCCATGTCTCTTCACAAGGGCGCGCGAACGCGCGGCGCTCGCGCTATTGGTGTTGCCACATTCGCCCGCCGTCCAGCATGATGCAATCGCCGTTGATGAACTGCGGGCCGGTGAGCAAGAACAGGACGATTTCGCCGACCTGCTCGGCCGTGCCAAGCGCCCGCAGCGGGTTGGTCTTGCGCAGCGCCTGCCATTGCTCCTCGGTGTAATCCGGCGGCTTCAGGATCGGTCCGGGGCAGATGGCATTGACGCGCACCTTGGGGCCGAAGTTAAGCGCCTGTGCGCGCGTGAGCGCCAAGAGCGCCGCCTTCGATATGCCATGGGCGACGTATTCGCGCCACGGGAAGAAGGCGCCCTCATCCACGATGTTGATGATGTTGCCGCGCACGCCCTCGCCTGTATCGTCCATCATTGCCCGGGCGATCACCTGGCTGAGCACGAACGGCCCCTTGACGTTGACGTCGAAAGCTTTGTCGAAGTCGGCCTCGGTGGTGGAGAAGTAATCGTTCGGGACGAAGCTGGACGCGCTGTTGATCAAGATGTCCACCTTGCCGAAGTGCGCCAACGCACGTCGGCCGAGTTCGGCTGCCTGGTTCCAATCGGCCATGTCGGCCTGGTGCAATAGCGCGCGCCGGCCCAACGCCTCGATCTCGCGCGCGGTCTTCTGCGCCGCATCTGCGCTGGCGCCGTAGTGCACGACGATATCGGCGCCTTCCTGAGCCAGCATCAACGCAATCACTTTGCCGACGCGATGCGCGGCGCCGGTCACCAAAGCCACCTTTCCTTGCAGTCTCATGCGCTTGCCCTCACCGAAACTTCTCCAAGAAATTCGGTTTGTGGTGGAATGTTATACTGATTTTAGATGCTGAACGAGATCGTCGAGCGCATCCGGCGTAATCACGCCCTGGAACATGCCACGCTGCACATCCTAGAAGCCCAACAGCCTAACCTGCGCGCGGGCGGCCGAGCCACTTGGCAAGGGTTCTATCTTTATGGCGACCTGCCGGACGAAGCGACAGTACGCGCCGCAGTGAACGAAGCGATCCGGCGTATGAAAGCCGGTCAGCGCGAGCTGGCCATTCATCCCCGTTGTGGCACAAATGTGGTCACGGCGGGCGTCTTGAGCGGCGCGCTGGCCATGCTGGGCATCCTCGCCAGCGGCAAACGTGCGCCTTGGTATGTGCAACTGCCGAATGCCATCCTCGGTGCGATGATCGGCGCATTGTTGGCCCAGCCGCTGGGTCCCTGGATGCAGGCGAAGGTGACGACCTCGGCGGAGATGAACGGCGCATGGGTGCGCCGCATCCGGAGCAGCCCAACAGGACGCCTGATCGCGCATTTTGTCGAAACCGATCATGAGCCATCGTCCTGAGCGCAGCTAGGGCGCGCCCAGTTTCTCCAGCATGCGCCTGGCGTCGCGGTCGTAAGGATCGGCCAGCACAGCCCGGCGAAAAGCGGCGATGGCCAGCTCAATCTCGCCCCGATCTCGGTGAATCAGGCCGATGTTGTAGGCTACGCTGCGCGCCAGCGGGTCTATCTCCAATGCGCGGTTGAAGGCTGCCAGTGCGCGTTGCTGGCGTTCGTCGGTGGCAGTAACCGGATTGCCCAAGTAGGCTGCGCCCAGATTGATCCACAACTGCGCGTTGTCGGGCGTGCGCGCAACCGCGCGCTCCAGCACCGACACGGCCAGTTTGTGCCTGCCGGTCATGATGTAGGCGCCGCCCAAGTTGAGCGCCGCGTCAGGGTTGTCCGGCTTGAGCTTGTGCGCCCGCTCTAAGAAGGGCAGCGCATCCACTGGTTTGCGCTGGCTGAGCAGTTGTGTGCCCCGAAGCAGGCTTTCGCGGAATTGCTGCTCATGACGACGCTCCAACCAAGCATTCAGGCGTTCTTGCTCGGAGTCGTGGGTCGGGTCAGTCATCGGGATGGGATCGGGCGTCGCGAATGTTGAGGGATATTAGAAGCCCTCGAGCTTGCTCAGGTCGGCGATGTCATCGGCCTGAGCGACGATGCGCTGCAACAACGCCAAGCGCGACGCGCGCAGGCGTGGATCTTCGGCCATCACCAACACCTCGTCGAAGAAGCGGGTGATCGGGACGACGAGAGATTGGAGATTAGAGATCAGCGATTGGGCATCCGCGGGCTTTTCGAGGCGCGCCACAGCCTGCGCCAACGCTCGCGCGGCCGGCTCCGGATCCTCGGCGATGTCGCTCGGCGCACGCGCCTGGGTTCTGACGATGCGGGCGCAGCGTGCGTATGCGTCCAGCGTCGCCGGCCAGTCCTCGCGGGCCAATGCCGCGCTCAACTGGGCGAGAAAACGCCTGGCGCGCGCCGGATCGTCGCCGGCGGCGGCGATCACGGCTTCGACTGCATCGTGGCGATAGCCCTCGTCGAGGAATTGTTGGCGCTCGCGGTCGAGGATGAAGCGATGCGCCGCTTCCAACGCCTCGACGTTCGGGGCGATGGGGAGCTGCGCCATGGCGGCTTCTAAGCCGGCGCGCAGCGAGAAGGGGCTGTCGCCGGCGATCAGATTCTGCACCACGCCGATCGCAGCGCGGCGCAGCGCAAATGGGTCGGCGCTGCCCTTCGGTGCCAGCCCGACGGCAAACAGGCCGGCGATGCTATCGAGCTTGTCGGCCAGCGAGACGACCAGGCCGGCGGCGGTCTTCGGCGTGGCATCACCGGCGAAGCGCGGCAGGTAGTGCTCGAAGATCGCCTCGGCCACGGCGTCTTTGTCTTCATCGTCGCTGGTGCGCCGGTGATACTCGCGCCCCATCACGCCCTGCAGCGCCGTGATCTCGACCACCATGCTGGTGGCGAGGTCGGCCTTGCACAGCCGGGCAGCCTTGCGCGCAATTTCCAACTCTGCGCTCCCCACGCCCAACTGCGCTCCAAGCGGCACCACGAGTGCCTCGATGCGCCGGGTCTTGTCCAGCATCGAGCCGAGCTTGGCCTGGAACGTGATCGTGTCGAGGCGCGGTAGGTAGGCCTCGAGCGGCTTGCTGAGGTCTTGGCGGAAGAAGTAGGCGGCGTCGGCGAAGCGGGCGCGCACCACATCCTCGTTGCCCTTGCGCACTTCGTCGAGGTGCGCATCGCTGCCGTTGCGAACGGTGACGAAGTAGGGCAACAGCGCCTCGCCATCGGCGCGCAGCACGGTGAAGTAGCGCTGCTTCTTGCGCATCACCGCGGTCAGCACAGCCGAGGGCAGCGCGAGGAATTCCTCTTCGAATGTGCAGAGCACGGCCGTCGGCTGTTCGACCAGGTCGGTCACTTCGTCGAGCAGGTCATCGTCGTGGGCAACGCGCCCACCGACGCCGTCTGCTGCGGCCTCGACCTGGCGGGCAATCTCGGCCCTGCGTGCCGCGCGGTCGCCGATGATATGGTGCTGGGCGAGGAGTGCCGGGTAGTGGTCGGCGTGTGCTACGGTGAACGGCGGCGAGCCTTCACCGCGCGGGCCGAAGCTGAGGTTGCCGCTTTGCACGCCGGCAAACGCAAACGGGATGACCCGGTCGCCCAGCAAGGCGACGATCCAGTTGATCGGGCGCGAAAAGGCGACGTTACTGGCGTTCCAGCGCATGGTCTTCTCGAAGGTGATCTTGCCGAGCGCCTGCGGCAACACCTGCGCCAGCACCTCAAGCGTGGGTCGGCCGGCCTCGCGTTTGCGCGCATACACATACGCGCTGCCGGCATCCTCTTGCACGACCAATTCGCGCGGTTCAAGGTTGAACCGCCTGGCGAAGCCGATCGCCGCCTGCGTGGGGTTGCCGTCGTTGTCGAAAGCTGTCCTGGCCGGCGGGCCTTTAACCATCTCATCAATGTCGCGCTGCACGGGCGCAACATCCCTCACCAACACGGCCGTGCGGCGCGGCGTGCCGATCAGCATGGCTTCGCCGTGTGCGATGCGCGCCGCGTCCAGCGCCTCGACGACGTAGCGGCCGAGCTGCTCCTGGCACGCGGGCACGTCGCCGGCGGGGAGTTCTTCCGTGCCCAGCTCGACGAGCAACGTTTGGGGTTCGGCGAGGGTCGGCGGGGCGACGACCGGAGCCGGCTCAGCCTGGGCCTCTCGCCCTCCGCCCTTCGAGAGCCAGGGGAAGCCGAGTCGCTCGCGTTGCGCGACGTATGCCAACGCGATTTCGCGCGCCAGGTCGCGCATGCGGCCGAGGTAGCGCTGGCGCTCGGTCACGCCGATGGCGCCGCGGGTGTCGAGCAAGTTAAAGGTGTTGGAACATTGCAACACGTAGTCGTGCGCCGGCAACACCAGCCCCTGCGCAATCGCGCGCTTGCCCTCGCGCTCGTAGATGTCGAACAGCTCGCGCAGCGCATCCACATCGGCGTGGTGGAACGCATACCCGCTGCGCTCTTGTTCGTCGGTCAGCTTCACATCGCCGTAGGTGCGGTCGGCGCTCCATTTCAGGTCGAACACGTTGCGCGCGCCCTGCTGCGCCATGGCGATGCGTTCCAGGCCGTAGGTGATCTCCAGGCACACGGGGTCGAGCGTGATGCCGCCGACTTGCTGAAAGTAGGTGTACTGGGTGATCTCCAGGCCGTCCAGCCAGACTTCCCAGCCCAAGCCCCATGCGCCGATGGCCGGCTGAGCCCAGTTGTCCTCGACGAAACGCACATCGTGGCGCGCCAGGTCTACGCCGATGGCGCGCAGGCTTTCGAGATACAGCTCCTGGGAGCGCTCCGGCGTCGGTTTCAAGATGACCTGGAACTGGGTATGGGTGTAGAGGCGGTTTGGGTTCTGGCCGAAGCGGCCGTCATCCGGCCGCACCGACGGCTCAACATAGGCCACGTTCCACGGCTCGGGGCCGAGCACGCGTAGGAAGGTGGCCGGGTTCATCGTGCCTGCGCCGACGACCTGGTTGTAAGGCTGCCAGATCAAGCAACCTTTGGACGCCCAGAATGCCTGCAACGCCAGGATGAGGTCTTGGAAGGTGTGCATGCAAGCGGAATTGTAGCCAAGTCTGGCGCACACCCTTTGGCGTCGGGCATGCGGGGTCCATGGCGCGACGCTCACGGCCAGTTGTGAGCCGGCGCAAAGCCGGCCTGGCCGTCGTCGGAGGCTATGCGCAGCGCAGCACCTAGCGCCCGGATGGGGACGGCTACCCGCGCGGCTCGGCGGGCAGATCGGGCTGACTCGAATCGAGCACAACCTCGTGCAGTTCCAGTTGATTGGGTGCGCTAAAGGCTTCTTTGGGCAGCGCGCCGCTGCGAGCGTGACCCTGCACAAACTCCGGCGCGCGCACCCAGGCTTCGAAGTGCGCTCGGCTCTCCCAGAACGTCAGCACGATGTATGGGTCGCCGGGATGGACCGGCCGCAGCAATACGTTGCGGATGAAGCCGGGCATCTTGTCCACGAGCCTGGCGCGGTTGCGGAAGTTTTCCTCGAATGCCTCGGCATACTGCGGGTTGACGAAGATGCGGTTAGCAGTGGTGATCATCTTTCACTCCAGGTTGCGATTTCGGGCGAGGCGATGACGTCAATCACGGCGCTGATGCCGGCCGACCGGCTCGCGCCGATGCCGACCGGTGGCAGCACGAACGGCAGCAGGATGTCCGCAGCGTGCCGTGCGTCGAGACGAAGATCGCCGAGCCGGCGAAGAGGCGGTCGCCGCGCTTGACGTCTTCGGCGAGCGGAGAGTTGGCATCCGTTGACATACTCGCACTATACGAACCTCTCCTGTGTGAGCGATGAGCGGGCGCTGCCTTCGTTACTCACATCGGTTTAGGAAGCAGAGGCCGACCGCGCCGGCGCGAACGCCCGGCGCATCTGCAGATGTCGCGCCAAGAAGAAGCTGCCGATGACGAAAACCGCCGCCGCGGCTTGCAAGGTCAGCCCCTCCACCGTGGCATATGTGCCAAACCAGATGCCGAACCAGTACGGCAAAGGCAGCCAGCGGATCGGCGTGAGCGGCAACCAACCGACCATCTGCATGATGTGCACAGTGTTGCCCACCATCACCACCAACACGAAGCCGATCATCACGCCGGTGATGATCAGCATCTTCATCACCGGCAAGCGCACTTGCAACGCGAAGATAGCTAGGCCGATCAGCGCGACGCACAGCAGGCCGACGCCTGCGCCGGCCAGCACAACTGCCGATCCTCCTTCGAGCGTAAGCGCCTGCAAAAACAGCGCCGTCTCGAAACCCTCGCGATACACGCTGGCAAACCCCAGCAGCAGCAATCCGGCGAACTGCTGCGTGCTGCCCTTGACGATGTGCTGCTTTTGCTTGTGAAAGTTAGCCATCCATCCCGTCCAATACACGTCGTGAAAGAACCAGTTGGTGATCAGCAACAACACGCCGATTGCAACCAGTGAGACAACCGCTTCTAGCTTTTCGCCGAAGCTGGCGAAGAGCGAGAGTGTGCTGCGCAAGATCAGCCATGTAGCGACCGAGGCGATGACGGCCAGCGCCGTGCCAGCCCACATCGGCCGGCGCAGGTGACGGTTGGCCGCTGTGCGAAAGCTGGCCATCAGCGCGGCCAGGATGAGCACTGCCTCTAATCCCTCGCGCAGGACGATGATGCCGCTGTTCAGCGCGATGGCCGTCGGCGAGTTGTTTCCGCGCAGGGCTTCCTGCGCCTGTCGGAGCCGCGCGTCGAGCTGGCGGCGCGCCGTGCGCACTTCTGCTGGCGATGCTTTGCGCTGCAACAGCGCGGCCAGCCCTTCGCCACCTTCATAGCCGAACCAGAACAGGCCTTCGATGGGCGTCTTCAGGTGCGGCGCAAACGCCGCGATGCGCGCCTCCGGACCGCTCTCGAGGATGGCGTAGGCCTCGACGCGCGCCGCTTCAGCCAGCACGTACTCGCCCTGCTTTACCGCTTGCTCCATCTGGTCGAGCGCCGTTGCTACCACATCAAAGTCGGCGGCGGCATCCTGCTTCAACCACTCCGGCGGCATGACTTCGCCCAGCAGCTCGACAAGCCGACTGCTATCGGCGCGCAGCGCGTCGGGGGCAACCGTCACGCGGTGCACACTTGCGCTGGCAATCGCCCCTCCGATGCGCTCAAGCAATGTGCTCGCGTGCTCGGTGCGCGTCGGGTCGCGCGTCTCCAGGACATCGCGGAGATCGTTGAAGGCGGCCAGCGCGCCTTCGTAGAAAGTGGCCGCCTCGCGGATCTCCAAGTCAACTGCAACCTCGCCGTTGCGAATGCCGCGTCCGTATTCGATGGGCACGAGCTTGAGGTAGCGCATCATCTGGCCGGCGCGGCGCACCTGCTCGGCAGGGGCGAGCGGGGCAGCGCGAAAGCCGCGCAGCATGGCCTGAATGCGCTGTGTCGCTGGCGCGATCTCGCGTCCTTCCAGCGCTGCCTGGTTCAGCGCCTCAAACGCTGCCTGCGCCTCGGCCAGCGCTGCCGCGCCGCGCTGGCCGCGATAGGCCGGCGCCAAGATGTCGAAGTAGCCGGCCGCCAACGCCGCCAGTTCGGCCTGCCGCGCGGCAAAACCCCGCGCGTGCGCATTGGCGACGTCGTTCAGCGCTGCCGACATGCGGGCTTGATAGGTGTCGAGCAGGTCGGCCTTAAAGGCTTGGATCGCCGATTCGGTGCTCATTGCGCCGCGCGCCAGGCTTTCCAGTGCCAGCGTCGCCTCGGCGCCGGGCCGGGCGAAGCGCGTTGAGCGCCGGAACTCGCGCAGCGGCAGCCACAGTCGCGCCGTCTCTATGTCCCCTTTGCTTACAGCGTCTAGGGTAATGTGGTAGCCGGCTTGCAGTAGCGCCGTCCAGATGCCGGCGCGCGCCTGCGCATAGCGGGCCAAATGATCGCTGCTTAGCGCCTCGATGGCACCGTCGAAGCATCGCATGATGAACGCGTCCGGAGCTGGCGCATGAGCAGCGACCACGGGCACCAGGTTGCGCAGGTAGGCTGTACGCGCCTCCTGAACTCGTGCAGCGGCCGCTTCGCGATCCGGCTCGACCTGGGCAGCGACTAGCGCGCTGCGAATGTCCTCTGCGACATCTGCTGGTGGGCGGGATTGTGTCGCCTGTGCGCTCGCGCCGGATAGCGCAAACACGATCGCGAGTCCGCCTGCGGCACTCGCCCGGACGATGCAGGCGAATGTGCGCGCGACGCTTCTAAACTGCATGGCAAGTCACTGCTCGATCTTGACGCCCAGACGCGCGGCCATTTGCGCGATCTGTCCAGTGATTGCGTCGGCGCGGTCTTGCGCCTCTTTGCCAAGCACGTCGGCCTCTTCGGGCTTGAAGCGCTTCCCGCCGCTCTCTTGCTTGTGCACGCCGGCAACGAATGCCTTCAGGTCCCTCAAGCCACGACGAATGGCGTCATCTTGCGCTGTGTCCACGCCGCGGATCATCGGGCTGATGTTGTCGTGCACGACGAGCAAACTGCTCAGGATGTCCTGGATGTCGGCCAGGCGAGAGATCGCCACGAAGTCGCGCTGGGTGCTGGCCTCGCCAGAGACGAAGCGCGAGTTCTTCCACGAGTCGAAGTATTCGCTCATCGTCGGCACCATCACCACCAGCGCAGTAAAGGCGTCGGACTCGGTCGGTGTCCACGCGCGCGCTGCCTCGGCCAGCTCGCCGGCTTGCTCATCCAGCGCGTCCACGCCCCCCTTGAGCACGTTCGCGTCGGGCAGCGACTCGCCAAACGCAATTTGACCGTCACCGTTGAAGTCGAACTGGCCGGGGACGCGGAAGGCTTCGAAGGTGCCCCACAACGTGCTTTCGGTGACGCCGAACAAGTTGCCCGGCCTTTCCAGCACGCGCCCATCGGGCAGCGTCACGTCAATCGGCGCCGGGTCTTGTGGGTCTTCCTCTTTGCTCGCGCCGGCATCCATGATCATGTCGAACTCGGCCAGCGACGGCGTGCCGGCGACGATGCCTTCCATTTGCTCATACAGCGGCGAGGCGACCATCCACTGCTCACGCGCGGTTTGGATCAGCCCGATCACCTCATCTTTCTGCGTGGCGAACAGCGCGGTGTAGTCGAAGTTGGCCTCCTTCGCTAGCGCATAGTAACGATCGCTGGTCTCTTTGAGCGCTCTGGTCGCTTGCTTGAGCTGGCCAGTCTTCTCGAGCAAGTAAGACTTGATGCCACTCAGATCGGCCGATGTGTTGGGTGCTGAAGGTGGCTCAGGGGGGGCAACGACCGGCGGCGCGGTGCATCCGGCGATCGTCAAAGCCATCGTTGCGGCAACAAAAGGCGGAAAGTATCGGCGAAACTGGAACATGCGAGCACTATAAGCAGACGCCCGATGCACATCAATGCCGGGTGTTCAAGTGGGGGCTTTGAGGGCCGAGCGAGCAGGTTTTCAAGCCGGCGAAAATTCGAGTTGCCAGGAGTAAAACGGCATAGTTGGCAGCCTGTCAACTTTTCGTTGAATTCGAGATTACGTCAGGAATTGATGCACGGCGCTTCACGACCTGCGACATCGTTGTTACATTACCGGCCTTAGATGCCGGGCACGGATGGGCCTTCCGCAGCGTCACATGCAACGCAAATGTTGCTGAAAGAGGTGTTGCTGCAGTCGCTAGAATACAAACGCGTCACGCTGGGTAGGTTGGGCGAACAGCTAGGCGTCAGTCCGCCGGCTGTTTCGCGGCGCGCGCAACAGTTGGTGCGCCGTGGTTATCTGGAGCGCGACGGCGCGTGTGGGCTACGCTTGACCGGTGCCGGGTTGAGGATCGCGCTCGATGCGCTGCGCAAGCAGGAGATCTTCGAGGCCTATCTGGTGCGCGAATTCGGCTACCGATGGGACGAGGTGCGCCCTGCGGCTGCCGGCGCACTGCGCATGGACGACGATCTCATCGAACGCATGTATGCGCAGATTGGCCGACCGCTGCGATGTCCGCACGGCCTGCCCATCCCTGCGCGCGATGGACGCTTTCAGTTGCCCCAAGCTGTGCCGCTGAGCGAATGGCCGTCAGACCAACCCGCGGTCGTGAGTTACGTGCTGTCGAGCAATCGCGAGATGCTGCGCTACCTGGCCGAGCTGGAGCTGATGCCCGGCGTATACCTGGCTTCGGTCACCCGCATCCCATTTGGCGATTCGATCAAGGTGCAGATCGAGCGTGACCGCTCGACGCGCGAACACGTCGTTGGCGCGGCGCTGGCGCGAATCGTCTTCGTGGAGGCCGCGCCCGCGCCCAGAGCGAGGCCGCCTTTGTCCACTAACCACTAACAACTACAATCGCGCTATGCGCAAACTCGACCTGCTCACGCCGGCGGATGCCGTGGCGAGGCTGAACGCCGCGCTCGACGCAGCCGGCTATGGGCCGGC
Source organism: Candidatus Roseilinea sp. NK_OTU-006 (assembly GCF_012931985.1). GTDB lineage: Bacteria > Chloroflexota > Anaerolineae > J036 > Brachytrichaceae > JAAFGM01. Next base: position 14,753 of record NZ_JAAFGM010000028.1, on the reverse strand, counting down.
GCGCAGCGGTGCCGCAACCGAAACCGTGCCCACAACACAGGCGCGCGACCGCGTGCTGGCGCGCGATGTCGTCTCGCCTATCCCCATGCCGGAGTTCCGCCGCAGCACGGTGGACGGTTACGCCGTGCGCGCCGATGCCACGCCGGGCGTGCTGCGCGTGGTCGGCGAGGTGCGCATGGGCGAACTGGCCCCGTTCGCCGTCCGACATGGCGAGGCGGCGCTGGTGCACACCGGCGGCAACCTGCCCGAAGGCGCCGACGCCGTCGCGATGCTGGAGGACACCGTGCCGCTGACGCTGGACGACCGGCGACAAGCCGAGCCGGCCGATGGTTCGTTGCCTGCCGTCCTCGTCCGGCAGTGGAAGATCCAGACCAACAAGAAGCTGGCCCCGGGAGAGAACGTGATCCAACCGGGTGAAGATGTGAAGGCTGGCGAGGTCGTCGTCCGTGCAGGCATGCGCCTGCGCGAGCAGGAGATCGGCGGGTTGCTGGCGCTGGGCATCACGCAGGTTGAGGTCATTCGCAAGCCGCGCGTGGCGTTGATAGCCAGCGGCGACGAGTTGGCGCCGGCGGAAGCCGAGACGCGCCCGGGCCAGGTGCGCAATATCAACGCGCCGATGCTCGCGGCGCTGGTCGCGCGCAACGGTGGCGAGCCGCTCGACTTCGGCATCTTGCCCGATGTGCGCGCGGCATTCGAGGCAGCGGCGCAGCGCGCGATGCGCGAAGCCGACATGGTGATCTTCATGGCCGGCAGCAGCGTGGGCGAGCGCGATTTCGTGCCCGACGTGGTCAATGCGATGGGCGAGCCGGGCATCCTCGCCCACGGCATTCTGTTCCGCCCCGGCAAGCCGACGCTGTTCGCCGTGTGCGACGGCAAGCCGGTCTTCGGGCTGCCGGGCAACCCGATCAGCGCCTTGGTGACCGGGATGCTGTTTGCCATGCCGGCGCTCTGGCGCATCCAAGGAGCGCTCAACCCGCCCGAGCCGCGATTCATCCGCGCCGCGCTGGCCAGCGAGATGAAGTCGCCAAGGGATTTGGAGCATTGGTTCCCGGTGAGACTAGCGATTTCGGCATCTCCAATCCCTAATCTCCAATCGCTCCCATCAGCAGAGCCGATCTCGACCAAGTCCAACCTGATCTTCGGCCTGGCGCGCGCCGATGGGATCGCCTGTGCGCCGATCGGCGTAGACAATCTTGCGGCGGGAACCGAAGTAGACGTGAGGCTGTTCGATTGATCGCCGGACGAGACGGCTACTGTTGCAGCTCGAGTACCTGCGCCGCCTCTTCCAGCAAGCGCCGGCTGGCGTCGTAGGTGATGATGGCGCGTGCTTCGTCGTATGTCGCCCACTTGTAGTCCTGCACTTCCGCCGCCTGCAAGCGCACGCGCGGGTTGTGCACGATGCCGAGGAAGTAGCGCACGGTCTTGGCGACCGTCTGGCGCGGATTGTCCCATGCAGTCTTGGTGTAGTTTTCTTCAAAGACCGGCTCGGGGTAGAGTGTGACGTCGCGGATGCCGGTCTCTTCGCGCAGCTCGCGCCGCGCGGTTTCCATCTCACTCTCACCCGGTTGTGCATGACCTTTGGGGAAGGCCCAGTGCCCGCTGTTGTGTCGGATGAGGAGGAAGTAGGTTTGGCCGTCTTTGCGATAGACGGGAATCACGCCGAAGGATCGTTCTATAGGCTGCGATGACATGCAGAGAATGATACGGGAAGACGGCTGAACGCAGTGCTTCAATCTGCTAGCTGCCTTGCGAGATGAGCAGCTTCTTCTGCCATTTGCAACGCACGCTTAGCAGCGGATTCGTCAAAAATTTCCCACGGTGTTCGTCCCAGCACGGTATCGCCGTAGTCGCTCTTGGCATGCACATCGGCGCCAAGCAGCTCTGCCTTATCCACCAACTGGCGGACGATCTCGTGCACTTCTGCAGGGAAGGCGCCACGCACCAAAGCCTGCCGCAGCGGGATGTCGGGCGCGTGAGTGTGACCGACCGGACCGACCAGCGCTAGGGCAGCCTTCGCGCTGTTCTCAACGATAAGCTGGCTGTTGTCCACACAGGATCGCCAGCGACTCAGTTCCAAATCTTGCCGCGCCTCCGACAGGAATCCCTCGACCAGCTTCATGCGATACGTGTACTCGTCATTGATTCGCATAGATGGACGCATTCGCCGGCCACTGAAGAGGACGGTAGGAAGCAGGAGATCGTACATGCCAAATATCTCCTGCTGCTGTTCTCTCGCGCTGCAACCCCGCATCTGTAATCAGCCGGCGAATCAACTCGATGCGATTGGCTGCGTAGTCGTCGGTGTCGTGAAGCAATCTACCATCCAGTGCGATGTCGAGGTACAAGGGTGGCAGCGCCTGTTCGAACTCGGATGGAGTCTTGGAGATGATGGAGACCATGCCACGGATCTCATCCGGCAACATGCGCTTGAGCATGAAATGCCGGTCTAGATAATCCGCCGGCAAATCCCGTGCGATCACGAGCAGGTCCCAGTCGCTGTCCTCTCGGGCGTCGCCACGCGCTCGAGAGCCGAACAGCACGACTGCCACCAGCGCGTCGCCCAGGCCGCGGCGCAGCGCCTGCACTGCCTGTTGCGCTACGTCTTGCTCGGCGCGTTCGTCTGCCATCGCGCATATTCTAAACGCGCGCCGGCTTTGCCTCACCCTCTGTTAATATTGGGCTGCCGGAGATCACCCTGCGCACGCCGTGACACTGACCGCACCCGCCACGACACACCCGACTGCCGACGCTCCGCTCCCTGCCGGCCTGCGCGGCTACGCCGTGCTGCTGCGCCGCAACCCGAACGCGCGTAACCTATGGCTGGCCCAGGTCGTCTCGCAACTGGGCGACTGGTTCAACACCATCGCGCTGCTTGGCCTGCTGGTCGAGCTGACCGGCAACCCGGCCGCCGGCAACCTGATCAGCGTGGCGCAAATCGTGCCGGTCGCCGTCGCCAGCCTGTTCCTCACCGGCGTCGTCGCCGACCGCTACGACCGCAAGGCGATCATGGCGATCTCCAGCCTGGCCCGCAGCGCGATCGCGCTGAGCTTCCTACTCATCCGCACGCCGGATACGGCCTGGATCGCCTATGCTGGCACGATCGCCATCGCCATCGGCGCGGCGTTCTATATGCCGGCGGCCTCGGCAGCGCTGCCGAACATCGTCGCGCGGCACGAATTGCCCGTCGCCGCCATGCTGGGCCAGACGACGTTCGCGACCATGCTGTTTGCGGGCGCATTCTTAGGCGGCGCAGTCACCACGCTGTTCGGTCGAGAAGCGGCGTTCATGGCCAATGCGTGTTCTTTTCTGGTGGCTGCGTGGCTGGTGTGGTGCATACGCGCGAACTTCAACGCGCAACACGAGCGGCCGGCGCTCGCTGGCGAAAGCACGCTGCGTGTGCTCACGGAGGGTCTGCGCTACCTGAAGGAAGACCGCTACGTGCGCGTCTACCTGCTCGCTAAGCCGGCGGTCGCTTGGGCGCTGGGGGGCTTCGGCCTATTCGGCACGTATTCGCTCACGATCTACGGCGCGGGCGACTTCGGGACGGCGCTGCTGTTCGCCGGACGCGGGATCGGCGCATTCATCTCGCCGCTGCTCGTGAGCGGCGCGGCTGCGTTGCAAGATGCGCGCCGACTGCATCGCTTCATCGTCGCCGGCATGGGCTTAGTCATCCTGGGCTATTTCCTCTTCGCCTTCACGCGCTCACCGCTGGCGGGCATGCTCTGCGCCGGCATCGCGCATTGGGGCAACGCCTGGGCCATGACGCTCAGCGGGCTGATCGTGCAGGCGCACACGCCGGACTATGTGCGCGGGCGCGTGCTCGCGCTCGATAACGTCGGCTGGGCGGTGGTGTCGGCGCTCTCGAACCTGATCGTCGCCGTGGTCGCGATGCAATTCACACCGCAGGCCGGCGTGCTGTTAGCCGTAGCGCTCACGGTCGTCAGTGTGCTTGGGTGGCTGGCCGGCGCGCGACCCACGACTCAGCCTCCGCGATCGGCGTGATGAGCGACGCCCTGCACATTGGCGATTGTCTGGACATCCTGCGCACCCTGGCCGATGGGTGCGTAGATTTGATTTACCTCGACCCACCGTTCAACACCCACAAGCCGCGGGTCGGGCGCGCTCGCGGCAGGCCGGGCAACGCGGGCTTGGCATACTCCGATGCCTTTGGATCGCCGACCTGCTACATCGCCTACCTGCGTCCCCGCATTGAGGAGATGCGCCGCGTCCTCGCCCCTCATGGCGCGCTGTTCTTCCATTGCGACTGGCGCATGAGCCACCACGTGCGGCTGATGTTGGACGCGGTGTTCGGCTCGGCGCGGTTCATCAACGAGATCATTTGGCGCTACGGCTTGGGAGCCAGCCGCGCCACCCGCCGGCTGCTCACCAAGCATGATGTGATCTTCTGGTATGCGAACGGGCCGAATTACACCTTCAATCTAATTCGCGAGTCGCCGACGCCGGCCATGCTGGCGAAATATGCACACGTTGACGCACACGGTCGGCGCTACATGCTGAGCTACGGCCGGCGCTACTACCTCAAAGGGGGCAAACCGCTGGACGACGTATGGGATATTCCGGCCATTGCGCCGACGTCGCGCGAGCGCGTGGGCTACCCAACGCAGAAGCCGCTGGCATTGTTGCGGCGGATCATCGCGCTCGCCAGTAACGAAGGCGATGTGGTGCTCGATCCGTTCTGCGGCAGCGGCACGACGCTGGTCGCGGCGCAGGCGTTGGGGCGCCGGTGGATTGGCATAGACGCCAACCCACAGGCCATTGCGCTGGCGCGTGCGCGGCTGGCGGCCGGCGCATAGCCAGGCCGGTCCGGACGTCAGAGCCGCACGTGCCCATCGCCTTCGCACACCCACTTGTAGCTGGTCAGCTCGCGCAGGCCCATCGGCCCGCGGGCGTGAATGCGCTGCGTGCTGATGGCGACTTCGGCGCCCAGGCCGAACTGGCCGCCGTCGTTGAAGCGCGTGCTGGCGTTCACGAACACCGCCGACGAATCTATCTCGTTCAGGAAGCGCTCGATCGCTTGCGGGTCGCGCGAGCAGATGCCGTCGCTGTGCTCCATAGTGTGTGCGCGGATGAAGGCGATCGCCTCGTCGAGCGAGTCCACCACTTTCACGCCGAGGATCAGCGCGAGCCACTCGGTATCCCAGTCGGTCGCGTCATCGGCGCGGCGCGCGAACGGGAACTGCGGCCGGAGGATGGCAAACGCGCGCTCGTCGCACCGCAGCTCCACGCCTTTTTCGACAAGGCGCGCCGCGACTTTGGGCAGGAACTCCGCCGCGATGGTCGCCTGCACCAGCAGCGTGCCCAGCGCGTTGCACACCGTCGGCTTGCTGGTTTTGGCGTTGAAGACGACCTCGACCGCCTTGGCCTGATCGGCCGTCTCGTCCACATAGAGATGGTTGATGCCCATGCCGCCGGTGATGACCGGGATGGTGCTGTGCTCACGGCAGAAGCGGTGCAGCCCTTCGCCGCCGCGCGGGATGATCAGGTCTACGTAATCGTTGAGCCGCAGCAACTCCAGGATGCGCGCGCGGTCGGTGTCGGCGATCAATTGGACGGCGTCGGCCGGCAGGCCGACGCGGTCAAGCGTGGCGTGGATGACCGCCGTCAGCGCCGCGTTGCTGTGGATGTTGTCGCTGCCGCCGCGCAGGATGACGGCATTGCCGCTCTTGAGCGCCAGCGCAGCCACGTCGGTGGTGACGTTGGGCCGCGCCTCGTAGATCACCCCTAGCACGCCCAGGGGCACGCGGCGCTTGTGCAGCCGAAGGCCGTTAGGCAGGGTGCGGTGATCGAACTGCTCGCCGACCGGATCGGGCAAGGCAGCCACGGCGCGCACGTCGTTGGCCATGGCCTGTAAGCGCTGCGGGGTCAAAGTTAACCGATCAATGAAATAGGTCTCGACGTTGCGCGCCTTCGCATTCGCCACATCTTGGGCATTGGCGCGCAGGATGTCGTCCTGACAAGTCATCAAGCCTTCGGCGATGGCAAGCAGCGCGGCGTTCTTCTGCGTCGTGCCGGCGCGGGCGAGCTGCTTGCTCGCCGCTTTGGCGCGCCGGCCGATCTCGATTATCTCCATGACCGGAATTATCGCCCGGCGCTACGCCAGCGCATCCGACCGGCAACTGAACTTCGGTATGAAGCCGAACGCTTCCTCGGCGCGCTTGCCGCTGATCAGCGCGTCGTAGCCCTGGATGTCGGCGCGCAGCTCGGCATCGGGGTAGTAGCGCGCGATCAGCTCGCGCGAGGGCAGATCTACATGCGTGTCGCGCGCGGCGATGAACGCCACGGTGTGCGAACCCGCCGGCAGTGGCGCCGTTGCGGCCAGGTAGCACGCCCGCGCACAATCGTGAATGTGCACGTAGTGTGGCAGCGGATAGCGCTCATCAGGTGGGATCGGCTCCGGCAGGCGCGGCCAGCGCTGCACGGTGACCACGTCGGTAAAGCGCAGGCTGACGATGATGAGGCCGAAGTCGCGGGCGAAGTGATCGGCGATCATCTCGCCGGCGTGCTTGGAGAGCGCGTAGTCGCTTTGTGGATCTACGGGATGATCCTCGTCCAGCGGGAAGTAGCGGTAGCGCACCGGCCGGTGCGGCGGCACAGTGTGGTTCACCTGGATGGATGAGGCCCACACCACGCGCGGCACGCCCAGGTGCGCCGCCGCCAGAAAGACGTTGTAGGTGATGGCGATGTTGGTCATGAACGTCTGGGCGTTCGGGAACAGCTTGCTGTCAGGGATGGCGGCCAGGTTGATGACCGCATCGGCGCCATGCACGACGTCGTAGCAACTGCCCAGGTCGGTCAGGTCGGCGGCGATGTATGTGCCGAGGCCGTCACCACGCCCGACGTTATCCACGCCGAGCACCTGCGCACCTTGGCTACGCGCATATTCGACCACCACAGCGCCGATGTTGCCTTTTGCACCGGTGACGACGATTTTCATTGCTCATCTCCTCTTTGCTTCACTGTGAATCATGACAAGCATAGCGTGGGACGAAGCCGAACGCCTGGCGCGCCCGCGCGCGCCCCGAATCGTCCGAGCGGCCGTCGGCTTCCGCCGTCCCTCTGCCCGCCTCACGCCTCGCGCTTCTGGCGATAGACGGCTTCGCGCAGGCCGCGGATATAGCCGATGGCGTAGAGCCGGCCGAACGATGAATAGCCCGCGTGCTCGTTGCTATCGCCCTCGACAGTCGGCACGTGATCGGGGCGCAGCACGCCCTCGAAGCCGATGTCGCGGTAAGCCTCCATGCACGCCAGCATGTCGGTCTTGCCGTCGTCGTGCCAGGCTTCTTCGAAGTGGCGCACGTCGCCCTTCACATCGCGAAAGTGCACGAAGCTGATCTTGCCCTGCCGGCCGAAGTGCCGGATCACCGCCGGCAGATCATCCGTCATCAGCGTGAAGTTGCCTTGGCAGAGCGTGATGGTGTTGTAGTCGCTGGGCACCATGTCCACCACGCGTTGGAAGTTTTCCACGCTGGTGAGGATGCGCCCCACGCCACGCAGCGGTGAAAGCGGCGGATCGTCGGGGTGCGCGCTGAGCTTGACGCCGGCCTGTTCGGCTACGGGCACCATGATCCTGAGGAAGTCCTCGAGGTTTTGCCACAAGTCTTCCTCCTTCACTTCGGGCAGGGGCGGTCCTTTCTCGTAATCGCTCAGGTCGAACGAGGTGACCAACGAGCCGCCGCGCGATGGGGTGCTGGTGCTGGTGCGCGTCCAGTTCATCACGGCCATCCAAGCGTAGCACCACACCGGGATCTCCAGCCGGCCCATGTTCTCGATCAGCGTGATGCACCACTCGATCTCTTGATCTTTGCCCGGCAGGCCGCGCATGATCTTATCCATCGGCGGGCGCGCCTCGATCACAGCCAGCTTGAAGCCGGCATCCTCGTAGCGCTTCTTCATGCGCAGCAGCGGCATGAAGTCGTAAGGCGTCTCGTTCGGCCCACAGTCGCTGGGCAGGGGCAATCCGCCCACGGCATAGTCCACGCCGGCCTGTTTGGCCAGCTTCCACAAGGGCGAAGGATTTGGGGGGAGGTATTCGGCGATTTTGATCATGATGGGGAGTCGGCGCTGCCGGTCTTCTGAGCGTTGAAGTTCACGTCCGGCGCTCCGGCGGTCGCGGGCCGACGTCGGAGAGGTCAATCGGCCGGAAGCCCAGTTGCCACGCCGGCGAATCGGGCGCGAGCGTGAAGTCGAAGTTCGCTGCGTCTTTGAACCCCGGATCGGCCACGATGGAGTGCCGGTCGTTGCCAGTGGCGGCTTGCCACTCTGACAAGTTGAATTTCGGCGCCGGGCCGGTGCGCCCGCTTTGCCGCATGCTGCTCAACACCACTTCGCTGCCCGACGCGTCCCAGAACAGATTGAGATCGCTGATGATGCTGCGCTTCGACAAGTCGTTCGAATAGCCGCCGATGAAGATCGGCTGATCACGGGTGACCACGATGTTGCGCTCGAAGGTGAGCGAAACATGTGATTCGGCGCGGCTGAGCGCGACCTGGCCTTCGCGCCCGAACGCCCAGATGTTGTTGCGCAGGATATTTTCGCGCCCGTAGTGCGTGTGGTGCGGCTGGCTGCTGGTGTTGTAGCACACGTTGTCCTCGACGAGGATATGCGCGCTGCCCTCGTCGAGGTAGATGGCCCAGCCGCCGTAGTTGGCCTTCTCCACGTCGTGGATCAGGTTGCCGCGGATGACCGTGCCGGGTTGCACGCCGAGCGTGTAGATGCCGCCCATGTCGCTCAGCCAGCCCTTGCCCAGGTCGTGGATGTGGTTCTTCTCCAGGCGGTTGTCGCGGCTGACGCTCTCCGCATAGCCCCACACCCAGCCGCATGAGATGCCGCTGTAGTAGAAGTCGTGGATGTGGTTGTGCGCGATGCGGTTGCCGAAGGTGTGCCGGGCCAGAATGCCCACGGCGCTGTGAAACACCTTGCCGCCGTCGTGGATGTGGTTGTCGGTGATGCAGTGGTCGCCGTTGCGACGGCAAAGCGGGCCGCCGGCGTCGGCGCCGCCGAGTTTGATCCCGCCGCCGCCCAGGTCGCCGATGTCGTTGCCGACAATGCGGATGCCCCGACAGCCGTCGCCCAGCTCGATGCCGTAGTAGCCGACGTGCCGCACAACGCAATCTTCGATGGCGCAGCAGCGCGCGCCGGTCAGCGCAAGCGCGCCGGGCAAATGGCAGGCCGCCTGGGGCGAGAGGTCGAACGCGCCCCAATCCGCATGCTCAAAGGTGATCCCCTGGAAGCGCAAGAACTCGACGTAGCGGCCGTGGTCGGGGTCGCCGTCCAGCTTCAGCAACTGCTCCATCGCCGGCGCGTAAGCCTCGACGGTCTCGATGCGTTCGCCGGGCAGCGGCATGTAGTACAGCCGGCCCGTCGCGCGGTCCAAGTACCATTCGCCCGGCTCGGTCAACGCCTCGAAGACGTTGTCCACGTAGTAGCGCGCATAGCGCGGCGTGAAGTCATCGCGCAGGGCGAACACGCTAGGGCGCGTGAAGACCACTTCGCGCGCCTCTGGGTCGTAGGACGCGACGGCCATGCGCTCCTCGACCCAGTAGTGCAGCAGCACCACTTCGACATCGCCGAGGTTGCGCCAGGCGTCAAACTGGCCGGGCGCCGCGATGAACCGATCGCAGCCGTCGAATAGATCGTTGATTGTGGCGTTCTCCAGGCGCACGTTCGCGACGTGCGCGATGCGATAGAAGTCGTCGCGACCGTCGGCGCCCGGCGTAATCTTGGGCAGGCGCGGACGGTGGCGACGTTCGCCGTTGACGAAGAGCTGCCGGAAGGCCCACTTGCCGGCGGCAACGTCGGGCAATTCAGCCATCCAGATTTTGCCCAGCGATGGGTGGATGGGGTGAGCCACAACTTGCCAATCGGAGATGCGCCGACCGCCGCTGAGAACCGGTCGCTCGCCGGGATAGGCCGCGTAGGTCACCGGTGCCGAGTCGTCCGGCGTGAAGACCAGCGGCGCGCTCAATTCATAGCGCCCACCGCGAATCCAGACTGTCGTCGGCCCGCGCCACTCCCCGCGCTGCTTGCGCTGTCTCAACAGGTCGCGCGCGCGACCCAGCGACGCCAGCGGACCGTCGGTTCCTTCAGCGTTGGGATCGGGTCGTCGGCCAGACCAGTTGTCGTGACCATGGGGTGAGACGAAGAGATCATCGCGTTGGAAGATGGACATAGGAAATGCTCCGCACGGGTGATCCTTTGTCGGGCGCAAGACCGCCTCCGCTGCTGTTCAATCCGTCGGCGCCAGTGAGGGGCAGCAAGCATCTCCAAAGGATCATGGTCTGATGATCGCAGCACGCCACGTGAATTATCGCGCGAGGCAAACAAAGCAGCAGCGAACGCGCGCACCCCGGCGAAACCCCTTGCGCCTGCTACACTAGCGCGGGATACCCTGAAGGGGGGCCCTGATGGCACATCAGCAGAAGGGCGCTCAACGCCCCATCGAATTGTATCAAGCAGATACCACCGGATGAGTTGTGATGATGGACATCCAAACCCTTGAAACCTGGCTGTGGGACGCCGCCTGCGCCATTCGCGGGCCGGTGGACGCGCCCAAATTCAAAGACTACATCCTGCCGCTGGTCTTTTTGAAGCGCCTCTCGGACGTGTTCGATGACGAACTCGAGCGTCTCGCAACCAAGTTTGGCGGTGAGAAGAAGGCGCGTGACCTGCTGGAACAGGAACGGAAGCGCGGACCGGTCTCGCTGGTGCGCTTCTACCTGCCCGATCACGCCCGCTGGGAGGCCATCCGCCGCCAGACCGCCGGCCTGGGCCAATATCTCACCGAGGCGGTGCGTGCCGTGGCGCGAGAGAACCCACGCCTTTCCGGCGTGATTGACATGGTGGATTTCAACGCCACCGCCGCCGGTCAGCGCATCATCTCCAATGAGCACCTGGCGGCGTTGATCGAGGTGCTCTCGCGCCAGCGCCTCGGCCTGGACGATGTCGAGCCGGACATGCTCGGCCGCGCCTACGAGTACCTGCTGCGCAAATTCGCCGAGGGACAGGGGCAGAGCGCGGGCGAGTTCTATACCCCGCGCGAGGTCGGGATGCTCATGGCGCGCCTGCTGGAGCCGGAGCCGGGCATGACGGTCTATGACCCGGCCTGCGGGTCGGGCGGGCTGCTGATCAAGTGTCACCTGCGCCTGCTGGAAAAGTACGGCGTGAACGAGAACGGCCGTCGCCACCTGCCTTCTCGCATCGCCCCGTTGCGTCTCTTCGGCCAGGAAATCAACCCGGCCACCTTTGCCATGGCGCGCATGAACGCCGTCATCCACGACCTGGAGGCCGACATCGAAATCGGCGATACCATGCGTCAGCCCGCTTTTCGAGACGCGAGCGGGCGGCTGCAGGCCTTCGACCTGGTGACCGCCAATCCGATGTGGAACCAAAAGTTCGCGGCAGAGTTGTACGAGAACGACCCCTTCGAGCGCTTCTGTTACGGTGCGCCGCCCTCCTCTTCCGCCGATTGGGGCTGGTTGCAGCACATGCTGGCTTCGCTCAACGAGACCGGCCGCATGGCCGTGGTGCTGGATACCGGCGCGGTCAGCCGCGGCAGCGGCAATCAAGGCTCCAACCGCGAACGCGACATCCGCAAGGCCTTCGTCGAGGCGGATCTGGTCGAGGCGGTGCTCCTGCTCCCGGAAAATCTCTTCTACAACACCACCGCGCCGGGGGTGATCATCGTCATCAACCGCCGCAAGCGCCATGCAGGGGAGATTCTGCTCATCAACGCCAGCCAACTCTTTGCCAAAGGTCGGCCCAAGAACTACCTGACCGACGAGCATATCGAGACCATCGCCCGGCTGTATCACGACTGGCGCGCCGAGCCGGGATTGTCGGCGGTCATTTCCCGGGAGGAGGCCGCCCGCAACGATTACAACATTTCGCCCAGCCGCTATGTGAGCACGAACGGCGGCGAGGAGGTCCTGCAGCTGGAGGAGGTGCTGGTGCGCCTGGAGGCGGCCGAGGAAGAGCGCGCCGAGGCCGAGCGGGCGCTGAAGGATGTCATCCAAATGCTGGGATTGAGTGAGTCAACCGATGTCACACGTTGAAAAAGAAGGTGAAACGGTAGAGTTCAAGCGGCAATGGACCGACCGAGCGCTGGAGGATCTGGCAGCCTTCGCCAATACGCGCGGCGGGACCCTTCTGGTTGGCATTCAGGATGACGGCACGGTTGTAGGCGCCGCCGCGGACGACCGGGAGATTCAGCGGATTGCGAACCTCATCGCTGCCCATCTGGGCATCACGCCTGCCATTCGGGTAGCGGAGAGAGAAGGGCGTCCGGTTCTGGAAATTCAGGTGGCGCCGGCAACCGGTCTGGTGGTTTACGGTGGGCGCTATCTCCGTCGGGTGGGCAGCACCAACCGGGATTTTGCGCCGGATGAACTTGCCCGGCATCTCCTGGAGCGATCGGGGCGCACCTGGGACGGCTTGTCCAGCGAGTGGACCCTGAAGGAGATTGACCACGAATCCCTGGCGCACTTTGCCCACCTGGCACGTTCCAGGCTTCCACATCTCGACCCGGAACACCCGGAGCAGACGCTGCAGAACCTGGATCTGCTCACCGACGGCCGGCTCAAGAATGCCGCAGTGTTGCTCTTCGGGAATCGCCCGCAGCGTCTCTTCCCCCTGGCGCAGGTGCGCATCGGCATCTTCCGGGGGACGGAGATTCTGGACAGCCACGACTTCCAGGGCAACCTCTGGCAACAACTGGACGGGGCGATGGAGCGATTCCGGCAGGTGCTCAAGGTGCGCTTTGACATCCGCGTGGAGGAGCTGTCTCTGGAGGGCTTGCAGCGCCGCGAGGTATGGGAGTATCCCCTCGACGCCCTGCGTGAAGCGGTGGTCAATGCCCTGATCCATCGCGATTACACTTATCCGGCAGATATTCAAATTCGTATGGAAGAAGATCGCCTGGAAATCTGGAGCCCGGGCGAGTTGCCGCCGCCGCTCACGCCGCAGGCGCTCTACGGTCCGCACGGCTCGGTGCTGCGCAATCCGCTGGTTGCCCAGGCGTTCTACTTTGCCGGCGTCATCGAGCGCTGGGGCACGGGCACGACGCGCATGGTGCGGCTGTGCCAGGAGCAGGGCTTGCCGCAGCCGGAGTTTCAGAACTGGCAGGGTGGCGTGCGCGTGGTCTTTAGCCAGGACCCCTACACGCCGGAGCGTCTGCGGGCGATGGGCTTGAACGAAAGACAGATTCAGATCATTGCCTTTTTGCGCGGTCGCCCTGGTGCTTCGACGGGCGAACTGCACCGACTGTTCCCGCAGGTCACGGTGAAAACCATCCAGCGTGATCTGCAGGACCTTGTAGACAAAGGCCTGGTGAATGCGGAGGGCGAAAAGAAAGGAAGACGCTATGTCCTGGCTCGATAACGGACATTTATCGGACATATTGGACATCCATGGGGTCGTTTATCTGTCCAAAAATCTGTGGCTGCGGCGGTATTCTCGAGCGGTTTGGCGAGGACTTGGCGATTTTGGCGATTCCTTGGTGATTAGGGGTGGCCGCGATGGATAAGCCGAGCAATCCAGTTTTGGGTAGCGTGCCCGACCTCCCCGAAGGCTACCGCCTGACCGAACTCGGACCCCTCCCAGAGGAGTGGCAGGTGGTGCGGTTGGGGGAGGTGGCTTCAATCCTGATGGGACAGTCTCCACCGTCTGAAACATACAATACTAAAGGCATAGGTTTGCCTTTTTTGCAGGGCAAGGCTGAGTTTACAGAAGTCTATCCAAAACCTACCAAGTGGTGTTCTCGGCCGCAGCGTATCAGTCCTCAAAATGCTATTTTGCTTTCTGTTCGTGCGCCAGTTGGCGATGTGAACATAGCTCCTTTTGATTGCTGCATTGGTCGTGGTTTAGCGGCTATTTCTCCTAAGAATCAATCTGATAACTGGTTTGTATTCTATCTCTTGACTCTATCCAAAAGACGTCTGGAAAAACAAGGAAGCGGCACGACTTTCAAAAGCATCAATCGGGACATAATCGAGAATTTTCTCCTCCCCCTCCCACCGCTCCCCGAACAGCGCGCCATTGCCCATGTGTTGCGCACGGTGCAGCGGGCGCAGGAGGCGAGCGAGCGGGTCGTCGCCGCGCTGCGCGAACTGAAAAAGAGCTTGATGCGCCACCTGTTCACCTACAGCCCCGTGCCCGTAGACCAGGCCGACCGCATCCCCATGCAGGACACCGAACTCGGCCCCCTGCCCGCCCACTGGCAGGTAGTGCGGTTGGGGGAGGTGGCGGAAGTCAAAGGTGGCAAGAGATTGCCCAAAGGCGATAAATTTGCTGAATTCGCTACACCGCACCCTTACATCCGAGTTGTTGATTTCAAGAATAGTTCAATTGATATGTCAAATCTCAAGTTTGTAACAGAAGGGCAACATCGCCTCTTAAGGCGATATATCATAACCAAAGAAGATGTCTACATTTCCATTGCTGGTACTATAGGGCTGGTTGGTACGATCCCCGACGATTTGGATGGTGCTCATTTAACCGAAAATGCGGCAAGGTTGGTTATAGATAAAAACAAAATTGACCAGTTGTTTACTGTATATGCCCTTACCAGCGAGCAGGGGCAGGAACAAATAAACACTCGGGCTACGAAGACATCACAGCCCAAGTTGGCACTAACGCGTATCAAAGAAATTCCTTTTCCCCTCCCTCCTCTCTCCGAGCAGCGCGCCATTGCCTGCATCCTGCAGGCGGTGGATCGGCGGATTGAGGCGGAGGAGGCG
>NZ_JAAFGM010000027.1 GCF_012931985.1 Candidatus Roseilinea sp. NK_OTU-006 | reverse complement strand
ACAACGGTTCAATGCGCGCCCACAGACTATCAGACAGCTCCCAACTTGCAACGTCGGCGTATCGCGTCCCACTGGTATTATCCATATCCCTATTATGGCTCGTTCCGTAAGTTTAGAGATAGGTTCTAAAGTAAAGTTGCTCGTGCGTTCTTGTCCGCCGCGCGGTGCGCCTCGCCGACGCACGACCGCGCGGGGGCTTAATCTGCGTTCGTCACGCGCAGGCTGGTGACGTGGACGTGCACCGCGTCCACGGCGTAACCGGTGCTGCGCTCGATGCTGTATCGGATCTGCTGTTGCAAGCTGCGGGTCACGGCCTGGATGCGCACGCCGTATTCGGCGATGATGTGAATGGTGACGGCGACGTGCTTGTTGCCGGTCGTCGGGTGATCGGTGATCTGGATTTCCAGACCGCGTCGCGGGTCGGCGTGGGTGCAGTCGAAGCCGGTGAAGCGCGAGGCGATGCCGACCACGCCATACGTGCTGAGCGCGGCGTTGCGCGCCAGCGTGAATACCGCGCGCGGCGAGATGACGATCTGGCCGGCGGCCGGCGGCGTCGCCTCCACTTGTTGCGCCCCATCGGGCGCGGTCGCCTGCTTAAGCGTCTGCATGGTAGAATAGTCCCTTGATGTTAGACAGTTTTTGAGCAAATATCAAGGGTAAGCAGGAGCATAGGACGCCATGGCAAAGTGTGCATTGACGGGCAAGAAGACGACCTTCGGTCATTCTCGCTCGTTCTCGTTCAAGTTGACCAATCGGGCATGGAAGCCGAACCTCCAGCGCCGCCGCATGATGATTGACGGCCGCATGCAGACGGTGATGGTTTCCACCAAAGCCTTGCGCACGATGGTCAAGACGAAGGGCAAGTAACGGTGAGCCTCTTCGTTTGCGCGGGCGGGTGAGCGCGGCTCATCCGCCCGTTTGATTTTCCAACCCAGTCTGCGCCGTCTTCGCTTTCAACTGGCCGCATCCGGCGTTGATGTCAATGCCGCGCCGGATGCGCAGCGTGTTGGGAATGTCGGCTTGCGTCAACACATCGCGAAAGCGGTGGATGCGCGCACGGCGCGACGCATGACCATCGTAGCCGCTGGTTGGATTGAGGGGGATCAGGTTCACATGCACGAGGTTGACGCCGGCCCTGGGGTTGGTTTGGCGCACCAACTCGACCAGCGCCCGGGCTTGCTCGACCGTGTCGTTGACGCCGTCAATCAGCGCCCACTCGTAGCTCACCCGCCGGTTGGTCTTGCGCAGATAGTCGCGCGTAGCGGCCGTCAGCTCGCGCAGCGGGTAGCGCCGGTTGATGGGCACCAGTTGGTCGCGCAGCGCGTCGGTAGCGGCGTGCAGCGAAACGGCCAAGTTGATTTGCGCTGCTTCCTCGGCGAAGCGCCGGATACCCGCCACAAGGCCGACGGTGGAGAGGGTAATCTTGCGCGCGCCTAAGCCGAACCCCCCTTCATGCTCCGGCGTCATCAGTCGTCGCGCTGCCTCCATGACGTTGTTGTAGTTGGCGAACGGCTCGCCCATGCCCATCAGCACCAGGTTGCTCAGGCGTTCGTTGCCGTGTGTTTTGTCGCGCAGCGCGCGCGCCGCCCACAGGGCCTGCTCGACGATTTCGCCCGAGCGCAAGTTGCGCAAGAAGCCCATCTGACCCGTGGCGCAGAAGCTACAGCCCATGGCGCAACCGGCCTGGGAAGATACGCATGCCGTGCGGCGCAGGCCGTCGTATTCCATGAGCACGGTCTCGATTTCGCTGCCGTCGGCGAGTCGGAACAGCCACTTGCGCGTCCAGCCGTCGGACGAATGCTGCTCGGTCACGAGGGTCATGCGGCCCAGCACGTAGGTTTGCTTCAACCGGTCGCGCAGGGGGCGAGGAAGATCGGTCATCTCGTCTATGCTGCTGGCCAGCCGCTGGTAGAGCCAGTGCCAGACCTGCCGAGCGCGGAAGGCCGGCTCGCCCCACTCGGCGAGCTGATGGGCGAGTTGCTCGCACGTGAGGTCATAGAGTGAGAGCGGAATCGGCGTTTGCATCGTCCTCAGCTCGCTTTGACCTTGGCGGTCACGTCGGCGATCACGTCGTCGGGGTTGATCCCTTCGGCTTGGCCCTCGAAGTTGAGCAGGATGCGATGACGCAGTGCCGCCGGCGCAAGCGCTTTCAGGTCCTCGATGGCCACGTTGAACCGGCCGTTCAGCAGTGCCAGCACGCGCCCGCCGAGCAGCAGCGCCTGTGCGCCGCGCGGGCTGGCGCCGTAGCGCACATATTTCTTCACCACGTGCGTGGCGCCCTCGCCATCCGGATGCGTGGCCGACACCAGCGCGGCGGCGTAGCGCGTCACGTGCGAAGCTGCGGGCACCTGCCGCGCAAACTGGCCCATCGCGATTAGCGTGTTGCCGTCCGTCACTTTCGTCGCGCGCGTAGACTTTTCGCCGGTGGTCTGTTCAACGATGGCGGTCAGCTCGTCGAGCTTGGGGAAGCTGACGTTGAGCTTGAACATAAAGCGGTCGAGCTGCGCCTCCGGCAGCGGGTAAGTGCCTTCCATCTCGATTGGGTTTTGCGTGGCCAGGACGAAGAAGGGCTTGCTCGTGGCGTAGGTGCGGCCCAGCACGCTGACCGTGCGCTCCTGCATGGCCTCCAATAACGCCGACTGAGTCTTGGGCGTGGCGCGGTTGATCTCGTCCGCGAGGATCAAGTTGGCGAAGATGGGGCCGGGCTGGAAGCGAAAGGCGCGCTTGCCCGTCTCTTGGTCCTCCAGGATGTCGGTGCCGACGATGTCGGCCGGCATCAAGTCGGGTGTGAACTGAATGCGCACGAAGCGCAGGCTGAGCGTATCGGCGAAGGCGCGCACCAGGCTGGTCTTGCCCAGGCCCGGCACGCCCTCCAGCAGCACATGGCCGCCGGCGATGATTGCAATCAGTGTGTGCCGGATGATGTCTTGCTGACCGATGATCACGCTGGAGACTTGCTTTTCGATCTGCTGCGCAACCTCGGTGAATTTCTCCGGCGTGATCGGGGAGGCGTCTGCCATGAGAGCATTATAGAGGCCGGCCGCAGCCGGCTTGTCTTGTCTGTTGCAGATTTCGCTTCTACACTGCGCGGCATGACGTCGCGCAGTTTCCTGGCATTCGACATCGGCGCAGAAAGCGGCCGCGCCATGGTCGGCGCATTCGATGGCGAGCGGCTGCGGTTGACCGAGGCGCATCGCTTTCCCAATAGGCCGGTTCGCGTAGGCACGCGTTTGTATTGGAATGTGCTGGCGCTGTGGGACGAAGTGCACGCCGGCCTGCGCAAGGCCGCTGCGCAATGCGGCCCGCTCGCCAGCGTGGGCGTGGACACCTGGGGCGTGGACTTCGCGCTGCTCGATGCGCATGATGAGCTGATCGGCAACCCACGGCACTATCGCGACGCGCGCACCGATGGCATGTTGGAAGAAGCCGATGCCCGCGTGGGCCGCCAGCGCATTTTTGAATCCACCGGCATTCAGTTCATGCAGATCAATACGCTCTATCAGTTGCTGGCGATGGTGCGCGCCGGCGCGCCGGCGCTGGAATTTGCCCGCACCTTCCTCATGATGCCCGACCTGCTGCACTTTTGGCTATCCGGTCACAAGGCCTGCGAGTTCACCAATGTGACGACGACGCAGTGCTACGATCCGCGCGCTGGCGATTGGGCGCGCGATCTGCTGGCGGCGTTGGGCATTCCCACGCATTTCTTGCCGCCGGTCATCCAGCCAGGGACGGATCTGGGCGCGTTGTCGCCGTCGCTCGTCCGCGCGCTCGGCGCGAATGGCCTGCAGCAGACGCGCGTCGTTGCGCCGGCCACGCACGATACCGGCTCGGCGGTTGCCGGCGTGCCGGCGTCCATCGAGCGTTACGCCTACATCAGCTCAGGCACCTGGTCGCTGCTGGGCGCCGTCGCGCATCAGCCGATGATTACGCCGCAGGCGCTGGCCTTCAACTTCACCAACGAGGGCGGGGTGGGGGGCACGTTTCGCGTGTTGAAGAACATCATGGGGATGTGGTTGGTGCAGGAGTGCCGGCGCGCGTGGGCGTCGCCGACGGGCGACCTGATCCCATACGGCGAGTTGTTCGCCATGGCCGAGCAAGCGCCGCCGCTCGGCGCGCTGGTGGACCCTGACGATGCGACCTTGCTGCATCCCGATGATATGCCGGCGGCAATCGCTGAGTACTGCCGCCGCACTGGCCAACTCGCGCCCGACGGGCGCGGCGCGATGGTGCGCTGCATCCTGGAAAGCCTGGCGCTCAAGTATCGCTACACGCTCAATCAGTTGCAGGCGCTGCTGGGCTATTCGGTCGAGGTCGTGCACGTCGTCGGCGGCGGCGCGCAGAACGCGCTGTTGTGCCAGTTCACCGCCGATGCATGCGGTGTGCCGGTCGTGGCCGGGCCGGTTGAGGCGACGGCGATCGGCAACTTGCTGATGCAGATGGTGGCGCTCGGAGAGTTGGCTTCCACGGAGGATGCGCGCCAGGTCATCCGGCGTTCCTTCCCGCTCGTCACCTACGAGCCGCAGGAAGCCGGGCGCTGGGATGATGCCTATGCGCGCTTCGAAGCCATGCTGCGCCAGCCGCGATCAATCCCGATATAGTCGTTCAGTTCTGATGTATACCTCGACAGGATAGGGGACAAGGTAGCGCAACGAGGCGTTCTGGCGCGCCATGCGGCGCAGCTCGGTAGATGAAATGTCCACCAGCGGCGCGTGAATCCAGCGCACGCGGCTGCTTATACCAGGTATGTCGCGCTCGATCGCGTTCAGGTCGGGATGCGCACCTGGCCGGCTGGCCACGGCCAACGTCGCCAGCTCAATTAGCCGGCGTGGGTTGTGCCAGTGCGGCAGGTCTTCGAGCGAATCGGCGCCCATGATGAAGCACCAATCGTGCTGCGGATGTCGCGTCTCCAGCAACTCCAGCGCCGTGCTGGAGTAGTGCGGCGCGGGGCGCTCGATATCAATCAACGATAGCCGAAAAGCCGGGTGGTCGCCGATCGCGAGTTGTACCATGCGCGCGCGATGGCGCGCGCCGCTGATCGAGTTACCGGCCTTATGCGGCGGTTGCCCGACCGGCATGAACCAGACTTCGTCGAGTTTGAGTTGGGTGAGCGCTTGGTCGGCGACGACCAGATGACCCAGATGCGGCGGGTCGAACGTTCCGCCGAAGATGCCGATGTTCATAGTGTGCGGTGAAAGCGGATTCTAGGCGCTGCGCAGCCTTTCGTCGAGTGCGCCAGACGCTAGTGGGCACGCGGGAAGGGCCGCCGGTGGTGGTGGCCGAGCCGCATGAGCGCAACGTGCGGATGGTGAGTGGATGGCTCCGGGCGCTGGCAGTTCGTCTTCCCGGACGGCAGCATGAGCGAGGGAATGGGCGCCGGCGCCGCTGCGCCGCAGGGTGCTGCGCTTGAGTCACACCTTGCAGGCAGACCTGTGTGATCGTCCTTTGGGGAAAAAGTCGTGTATAATCGCGCCCCGAAAAGGGGAGCTCAGGGACACAGGCGACTAGGGATTGCCCGGTCGCCTTAAATTCGTCTCCCGAAACCGCCGCTGTGCATGTAAAGCGCATCCGCGATCGGATGCAGTTTTAGTTATCTTTGAACAACCACGTAAGAAGGACGGTAGATTGATGGCGATGTATCAGAACGGAGCGACGAAGTCATACGCCCGCGCGGCCGACATCCAACTCCTTCCCAAGCTGATTGAGGTGCAGATCCAGTCGTTCAAGTTGTTCCAGGACGAACTACTGCGTGAACTCTTTGAAGAAATCTCGCCCATCGAGAGCTTCAACGGCGAGATGGCCCTTTATTTTCCCGGCAACTACAAACAAGCGAGGGAATATGGCTTGACTTACTGGTTCGAGGAGCCGAAGGTCAGCATTGAGGAATGCGTCGAGCGCGACTTGACCTACGGCGCGCCGTTGTATGCCAAAGTCGCATTGCACAATCGCAAGACCGACGAGCATAAGGTGGATACGATCTACTTCGGCGAGTTTCCGTTGATGACCGAGAACGGCACGTTCATCATCAACGGCACCGAACGCGTGGTCGTCTCGCAGCTCATCCGCTCGCCGGGCGTGTACTTTAGCGCCGAAGAAGACCCGAACAGCGGCCGGCCGCTCAGCCAGGCCAAGCTTATCCCCGACCGCGGCGCTTGGATGGAATTTGAGACACGCAAGAGTGACTATATCGTCCTCAAGTTCAACCGCAAGCGCACCATCCCGGTCACCATCCTGCTGCGCGCGCTGGCAGCGGTGGATGACGGCATCACCAAGGACATCTTGACCAGCGGCACCGACGAAGAGATCCGCGCGTTGTTTGCCGACGTAGACAATAACCCCGATCACCGATATATTGAGGCGACTTTCAAGCAGGAGCCGGAGTGGGCCTACAAGCCCTCGCGACCGATCGCGCAGGAGGCGCTGGTCGAATTCTTCAAACGCGTGCGTCCCGGCGACCCGCCCACGTTAGACAACGCGCGCGAGTTCATCCAACAGCAGCTCTTCGACCAACGCCGTTATGACCTGGAGCGGGTTGGGCGCTACAAGCTGAACCAGCGCTTGAACTGCGAAGGCATCATCCCGCGCACGCATCGCACCATCACCAAGCGCGACATCGTCGAGCTGTTGCGGCACATGATTCAGATCAACAACGGCGTGTTGCCCGTGGACGATGTAGACCACCTTGGCAATCGCCGCGTAAAGACCAACGGTGAGCTGATCCAAAACAAGCTGCGCGTTGGGCTGCGCCGGATGGAGCGCATGGTGAAGGAGCGCATGTCCATGCCGGACAATGATTCGCCCTCGCCGGTCAATCTGATCAACATTCGGCCAGTGGTCGCCGCAGTGCGCGAGTTCTTCGGCTCCTCGCAACTCTCCCAGTTCATGGAGCAGACCAACCCGCTCAGCGAGTTGACCAGCAAGCGCACTTTGTCGGCGCTTGGGCCGGGGGGGCTGCGCCGCGAGCGCGCCGGCTTCGACGTGCGTGATGTGCATCACAGCCACTACGGCCGCATCTGCCCGATCGAAACGCCCGAAGGCCCGAACATCGGTCTGATCGGCCGCCTGGCGACCTATGCGCGCGTGAACGCCTATGGATTCCTGGAGACGCCTTACCGTAAAGTGAAGAACACCGTGCCCAATGTGGCGTCTGAGACCGAAGGCCGCACGTTGCGCGAGGACGTCCTAGACAGCAAAGGTGGGGTCATCGCCCAAGCCGGCACGCGGATTGACCACGAGCTGGCAGTTAAGCTGCAGCGCTACAAGACGATCACGGAGATTCCTGTTCGGCCCTACGTCACCAATGAGACGGTTTATATGTCGGCTGACACGGAGGACAAGTTCACCATTGCGCAGGCCAGCGCTCGGCTGAATGAGAAAGGCGAGTTCCTGGATAACCGCATCTCGGTGCGGCGATATCAGAAATTCATGTTCGCCAACCCGAACCAAGTAGATTACATGGACATCTCGCCGAAGCAGATCGTCGGCATTAGCGCGGCGCTCATCCCGTTCGTCGAGCACGACGAAGCCTCGCGCGCCTTGATGGGGTCGAACATGCAGCGCCAGGCCGTGCCCCTCCTCAAGCCCGATGTGCCGCTCGTCGGCACCGGCATGGAATCGCAGGCGGCTATGGATAGTGGTCAGCTCGTCGTTGCGGCGGAGGACGGCGAAGTCATCAGCGTCACCGGGCGACAAATCGTGGTGCAGAACAGCAAGGGCCGCCGCGTGTATCCGTTGCGCAAATACAATCGCAGCAACCAGAGCACCTGCATTGACCAGCATCCGATTGTGGTGAAGGGGCAGCGCATCAAGAAAGGCCAGGTCATCGCCGACTCATCCAGCACCCAGAACGGCGAGCTGGCGCTTGGCCAGAATGTGCTGGTCGCCTTCCTCAGTTGGGAGGGCGGCAACTACGAGGACGCGATCGTGGTGAGTGAACGCCTCGTTCGCGAGGACTTATTCACCTCGATCCACATCGAAAAGTTCGAGACCGAATCGCGCGAGACCAAGCTGGGCCCAGAGGAGATCACGCGCGACATTCCAAACGTGGGCGAGGAAGCGCTCAAAGACCTTGATGAGAATGGCATTGTTCGGATTGGCGCCGAAGTGAACCAGAACGACATTCTGGTGGGCAAGATTACGCCGAAGGGCGAGAAGGAGCTTTCGCCTGAAGAGAAGCTGCTGCGCGCGATCTTCGGCGAGAAGAGCCGCGAAGTGAAAGACACCTCGCTGCGCCTGCCCAACGGCGAGCACGGCAAAGTGGTGGAGGTCAAAGTGTTCAACCGCGATGACCACCGCGACCTGCCCGCCGGCGTAAACCAAATGGTGCGCGTGAGTGTGGCCCAGCGTCGCAAGCTCACCCAGGGGGACAAGATGGCCGGCCGCCACGGCAATAAGGGTGTGGTCTCGCGCGTCGTCCCCATCGAGGACATGCCGTTCCTCGAAGACGGCACGCCCGTGGACATCATCCTGAATCCGCTGGGTGTGCCCGGCCGTATGAACATCGGCCAAATTCTCGAGACCCACCTCGGCTGGGCAGCGAATCGCCTGGGCTTCCGTGCCATCTCGCCGGTGTTTGACGGCGCTTCGGAGGCGGAAATTGAGGCCGAGCTGTGCCGCGCCTGGATGATTGATCGGGCTTACCACGAGATTACCGAGCGCGCGTGGGCGGCGTTGCGCGAGAACAATGTGGATACTCAGATGCTGCGCGACGACCACGACGCGCGCATGGCCTACATCGCTGAATGGTTGGCCGACAGCGACTACGACCTCGACCGCGCCACGCTGGATGAGACGTATGCACGCCGCATCGTGTTGAATGAATGGCTGAAAGAGAAAGGATATGCCCCGCAAGCGTTGCTGGTCTATGAAAACGACCCGCGCTCGCACCAAGAGCGTGAAGAAGCCGACCGCCAAGCGGTGAACGCCTGCCTGCGACTGTGGCTCGAGGCGATGGGGCGCAAGGTGGGCAACCTGAGCGACGAGAAGCTGCGCGAGCTCGCCAACGAGGTCAGCATGGAGATCGGTGAACCGTTGCCGACGCTGGGCAAGATGCGCCTGTTCGACGGCAAGACCGGCGAGCCTTTTGACAAACCGGTGACCGTCGGTTACCTACACATGCTCAAGCTGGCGCACCTGGTCGAGGACAAAGTGCACGCCCGCTCAACCGGCCCGTACTCGCTGGTGACGCAGCAGCCGCTCGGCGGCAAGGCGCAGTTCGGCGGCCAGCGCTTCGGCGAGATGGAAGTGTGGGCGCTGGAAGCCTACGGCGCGGCTCACACGCTTCAGGAGATGCTCACGGTCAAGTCGGACGATGTGCAAGGTCGCGTGAAGACCTACGAGGCCATCGTCAAAGGCGAGCCGATTGAGGAACCCGGCATCCCGGCGTCGTTCAAGGTGTTGGTGAAGGAATTGCAGTCGCTGGGCTTGGCAGTCGAGGCGATCAACGAAGCGGGCGAGGTCATTCACTTCGGCAAAGATGAGGATCGCCGCCAGGTGCCGAAGCTCGGCGGTTTTGGCTTGCCCGGACTGGAAGCGCTGGAACAATAGCCGGCGCTGGCCCCCTCTCCGCATGGCATATCTCGGCTGGCACACGACGTCGCTCGGCTCCTAGCGCCGAGCGACGCGCCAGCTTCATCGCAGGCATTCGC
Source organism: Candidatus Roseilinea sp. NK_OTU-006 (assembly GCF_012931985.1). Taxonomy (GTDB): domain Bacteria; phylum Chloroflexota; class Anaerolineae; order J036; family Brachytrichaceae; genus JAAFGM01. The sequence goes on along the minus strand of NZ_JAAFGM010000027.1, from coordinate 32,466 downwards.
CGATGTGCCGCGGCAGGCGGGGGCCATAGCAAGTTCGGCCCCATCGCCTCAGCAGCGCCGGCGCCATGCAAGCGAATCAGCGGGTTACGCGACGACGAAATCGTCCGCAATGTCCAGTGCGCGGTCCACGATCTCCAGCCCTTCGCACAGCTCTTCTTTGGTGATGCACAAAGGCGGATTCACGAAGAAGTTGTTCCAGCGAACGAAGGTGAACAGGCCGTTGTCGTTAAAGAACTTCTTGATCAAGTTCATCACGTGCATCTCGTCGCCCTTGGCGTTGTAAGGCGCCATCGGCTCTTTCGTCTCGCGGTTCTTCACCAGCTCAAAGATGCTAAACAGGCCGATGTGGCGCACGTCGCCGACCGAAGGATGTTTGGCCTTGAGCTTGTCTTCTTCCTCGGCCAGGAATTTGCCCATTTCCGCCGCGCGCTCGATCAAGCGATCTTCTTTGTAGACGTTAATGCAGGCGATGGCCGCAGCACAGCTCAAGGCGTGGCCGCCATAGGTTAAGCCGGCCCACAGCACGTGGTCATCGAAATACGCGCCGATCTCTTCCGACACGATGCAGTTGCCGAGCGGCGCATAGCTGCTGGTCAGCCCCTTGGCCATGGTCATGATGTCTGGGGCGATGTCGTAGTGCTCGCAGGCGAACCACTTGCCGGTGCGCCCGAAGCCGCACATCACCTCGTCTAGGATGAGAAAGATGCCATATTTGTCGCACAACTGGCGCAGGCCCTGGTAATACGCCTTGGTCGGGATGATGATGCCATTGGTGCCGGTGATGGTCTCGACGAGCACGGCGGCGATGGTGTGCGGCCCCTCGAACTTGATGATGTCTTCGGTCTGGTTCAAGCACTCGGCCATGAACTCCTCTTCGGAGATGTTCAGCCGACAACGGTAGTAGTAAGGGTCGGGGATGCGCACTACGCCGGGGATGCCGGGCTCGCTGGCCCAGCGGCGCGGGTCGCCGGTAAGCGTCATCGAACCATAGGTGCCGCCGTGGTAGGAGCGATAGCGCGCCAGGATCTTGTGCTTGCCGCTCACCATGCGTGCGATCTTGATCGCGTTCTCGTTGGCCTCGCTGCCGCCCAGCGTGAAGAACGACTTCTTCAGGTTGCCGGGGGTGATCTCGGCCAGCATCTGGCCCAGCCGGCCGCGGACTTCGGTGGCGGCGTAGGGGTTGGCGTAGGTCAGCTTAGCGGCTTGTTCTTGGATGGCGCGGATCACGCGCTCGTCGCCGTGGCCGATGTTCACGCTCATCAACTGGGAATTGAAGTCAATGTAGCGCTTGCCGTCGGTTGTCCAAAAATACACGCCCTTGGCGTGGTCAATGGGCATCGGCGTATAGCCGCCCTGCATGTTCCACTCAAACAGGGTGTATTCTTTGTTGAGGCGGATGACTTCTTCTGCGGTCAGTGCCATGGTGACTCCGAATCATGAGGTTGATTGACGCCGATTGTATCAATTTGTCGCAAACCAAGCGAGGAACTCTTGGTTGCCGTCTGCGCCGAGGATGGGCGATTCGATCACGCCGCGCGCCGGCCAGCCCTGCTGCGCACAGAATGCGGTGATGCGAGCGATGACGTCATGATGCACCTGGGGATCGCGCACGACGCCGCCCTTGCCCACGCGCGCACGGCCGGCCTCGAACTGCGGCTTGATGAGCGCGATGACGCCGCCTGCTGATCTCGCCGTCGGCGCGATCCAGCCGAACACCTTGGGCAAGATCAACATGAGCGAGATGAACGATACGTCCACAGTCGCCAGAGCAATGGCTTCGGGCAGCGCGTCCAGATAGCGGGCGTTGACGCCCTCCATCACGACGACGCGCGGGTCGTGGCGCAGGCGCCAGTGCAACTGGTTGCGCCCCACGTCCACAGCGTACACGCGCGCTGCGCCACGCTGCAGCAAGCAATCGGTGAAGCCGCCGGTGCTGCTGCCCACGTCGGCGCACACCCAGCCGGACGGCGCGATGTGAAAGTGATCGAGCGCCGCTTCCAGCTTGTAGCCGCCGCGCGACACGTAGCGCGGCGCGTGCGCGACGGTAATCGCGACATCCTCGTCGAAGCGCTTGGCCGGCTGATCCACCACCTGTTCATTGACGCGCACCTCACCGGCGCGGATCAGGCGCTGCGCCTGGTCACGACTCTCGGCCAGGCCCCGCGACACCATGAGGGCATCCAGGCGAACTTTGGACATATCGCACTCATCGGCCGTGGCTCAGCCGCTCGATCAGCCGGTCGGGAAAGCCGGCGGCGCGCATCTTCTCCTGGGTGCGCTTGATAGGGTACTCGACGCGATGGGGCGTCCAGGTCGACTTTTCCGTATCGAGCAGCGCGTAGGCGGCGCGCGGGTCGCCGTCGCGCGGCTGTCCGACGCTGCCCGGATTGATGATGTAGTTGTGGTTCGGCTTGAGCGCAATCGGGATGCTTGGCGTCGGCGCGGCGGCGTAAACTGCAAGCGTGACGCTGTTTTTGACGAAGATAGCCGGCACGTGCGTGTGGCCGATCAGCGCATACGCCGTCGGCATGTAGTCGAAGTTCTCCTCTGCGACGCTCAGCTCGAGCACATACTCCCAGATCGGCTCGCGCGGGCTGGCGTGTGCAAGCAGGTAGTCGCCTTCCACGTCTTGCTCTGGGCGCGCGCGCAGATAGTTCAAGTTCTCCCGGGTCAGGCGCGCCCGAGTCCACTCCACGACGAAGGCGGCGTGCTCATGAAAGGTCTCGCTGCTGAGTTTGCCCAGCACGGCCCAGTCGTGATTGCCGGCCAGGCACACGTGCGGCAAGCTGCGCAACAGGTCAATGCATTCGTTGGGGTCGGGGCCGTAGCCCACGATATCTCCCAGGCACCAGACGATGTCGAATCGCAAGCGTCGCCTCGCTGCATCCTGCAGGACGGCTTCGAAGGCCGCTAGGTTGGCGTGAATGTCGGAGATGATGAGGCAGCGCATGTGGCGTCAATGAGCGCGTGCCCGATGCTGGGCGCTCGGTGGAGGGAAGCATCCGACGATCAAGGATGTCGCAGCGTCCACAGTTTGATGCCGGTCTTCAGCACTTTCAAGCCCAGCAGCGCACACTTCACACGCGCTGCTGTCAACGGCACGCCCACCAGGTCGAGCACACGTTGTGGCTCGATTTGATCAATCTCATCCACCGGCTTCCCCACCACGTCTTCGAGCAGCATCGAGGTGGCGGCCTGGCTGATGATGCACCCGTCGCCTGTGAAGGCGGCATCGGCGATGTAAACGCGATCGCCTGCGCTGCCGAGCTTCACATCAATGCGAATGCGATCGCCGCACAAGGGATTGCTTTCCTCATGTGAGATATCCGCGTGCTCGATCACCCCATGATGGCGTGGGTTCTCGTAATGGTCGAGGATGTGTTCGCGATACAAGTCTTGCATGTCCCAAGCCCTCATCGCTTAAGCGCGGCTTTGGCCTTGTAGATCGCTTCGATCAGGGCATCCACCTCGTGTAACTCGTTGTAAACGTAGAAGCTGGCGCGGGCGGTGGCGCTCAGGCCGAGCCGGATGTGCAGCGGCTGGGCGCAGTGATGACCGGCGCGGATAGCTACGCCGTCGCGGTCGAGCAGCGAGGCCAGGTCGTGTGGGTGCACGCGATCCAGCGTGAATGTCACCACGCCGCCGCGGATCTCCGGATCGGTTGGCCCGACGATCTTCGCGCCGGGCACTTCGCTGATGCGTTCGAGCGCGTAGGCCGTGATCTCGCGCTCGTGAGCACGGACGGCTTCCATGCCCAGCGCATCCAGGTAGTCCACGGCGGCCCCCAGGCCGATCGCCTCGACGAAGGCCGGCGTGCCGGCTTCGAATTTGAGCGGCACCTCGTTCCAGCGCGGCCCGTCGAACCCAACCGCGCTGATCATGTCGCCGCCGGTGAGGAAGGGCGGCATGGCTTCCAGCAGCTCGCGCTTGCCGTAGAGCACGCCGATGCCGGTCGGGCCAAGCATCTTGTGCCCGGAGAACACCAGAAAGTCGCAGTCCATTGCGCCGACGTTCACCGGCATGTGCGGCGCTGATTGCGAACCATCCACGATCACCTTGGCGCCGATGGCGTGCGCGCGTTGAATGATCGGGCGCGGGTCGGTGATCGTGCCCAGCACGTTGGACACGTGGGCGAAGCTTACCAGCTTCGTGCGCGGCGTGAGTCGCTCGTCCAGCCGTTGCAGGTCGAGCTGCCCTTCGGGTGTGATGGGGATGAACTTCAGCGTCAGGCCCCGTTCCTGTGCCAGCACCTGCCACGGCACGAAGTTGGCGTGATGCTCCAGTTCGGTGATGAGGATTTCGTCGCCCGGACGCAGGAAGTGCCGCCCATACGAGTAGGCCAGCAAATTCAGCGCCTCGGTCGCATTGCGGGTGAAGACGATTTGCTCGGCCGACGGTGCGCCGATGAAGCGGGCGACTTTCGCACGCGCTTCATCGTATCGCGCAGTGGCAGCCTCGCTGAAGGCGTACACGCCGCGATGCACGTTGGCGTATGCACAACGATACACCTCATCCATCGCTTGGAGCACCTGAATCGGTTTTTGCGAAGAAGCGGCGCTATCTAAGAAGACGACGCGCTTCCCGTTGACCGACTGCGCCAAGATGGGGAAGTCGGCGCGAATTCGGCGCACGTCGAGCGGCGCGCCCTTGGCGTTGAACGCGCCGGCGCGTCCAGCCGCGACCGCCCATCGTTCGTCGTTCGTCAATTCGTCACCTCGACCTGATACTGCACGGTGCCTATCGCATCGCAATGGACGAGCAACGTCGCCGGCCCAATCGGTTCGTGGGCGTCCACAGCCCAGATCCAGGCGACGATGCCGTCGCTGCCTGCCCGGCGCGATGCCCCCGACGGGATCGGCGCGACCTGCTGGCTGCCGTCGGCTCGCATCCGCGCGATCTGCAATTGACATACCGCGTTGGGCTGCGTGCGAATCGTCAACGCGACTGCCCCACCAGCATACACCTTGTCGGAGAGCGATAGCAACGTGATGCCGGAAGGATCGGGAGGTGGGGTGGGTGTGCGCAGCGGTTGCGCAGCTTGCTCAGGGCCGGCGCCGATGGGTCGCCGCGTGGCGACAGGAATCGTCGGGGGGATGGCTTGCGCCGTGAGTGTGGCGATGACGGCGTCGGATGTGCTGCGGATGTCGGGCGCGCCGGACGGCGTGGGCGAGAATAACGGATTGGGTTCAAGCGTGGGCGCGAACGACGGCGTTGTTGCGACGGGAGCGATCGGCGCTGTGGGCTGGATCGGTGATTGCAGCGGCGACTGAAGCGGCGCCGGCGCTGGCTGCTGTGGCCGGCCGGCCGCAAAGACGATTGCGCCGACGATCAGGGCGCCGGCGACGAGGAGCACAGCGTCGCGCCAGGCTCGGCCCAAGTGTGCGTTCATCTTCGCAGAGTGTAACCGGTTGAGCAAAGCAAAGGGCGCGCGTGAACTCCGCGCGCCCGACCGTTGATGTTGATCGGCGACGCCAAACGGCGCGCGATCGCCTCCCTTCCGTCGTTCGGCTATTCTTCCGCGCCTTCCGCCTCTTCCTTCTTGCCCTTTTCGATCACTTCAACTTCGGCGGGTTCGGCCGCAGCCTCCTCCTTCGCTTCCACGAAGCGCGTGACGCGGACGACTTCATCTTCCGGATCGTCGAGCAGCGTGATCCCCGGCGGCACAACGACATCTTTGACGCGCACCACGTCGTCCACTTTCATTTTGCTCACGTCAATCGTCACTGCTTCGATCAGGTCGCTCGGCAGGCATTCGATCTTCAACGTGTCACGCTCCTGCAACAGCACGCCGACACCGCTCTTCACATCCTCGGGTTCCCCTTCGAGCATCACGCGGATGCTGGCCGTGATCTTCTCGGTCATCGAGACCGCGTAGAAGTCAATGTGCTGGATGGTGCGACGGATCGGATCGCGCTGCACCTCGCGGGTGAGCACCATCTGCGGCGCGTCTTTCCCTGCGATGTGAAGGGTGATGAGCGTGTTGTGGCCGGTTTTGCGCAGCGTGTTGGTCACTTCGCGCGCATCGAGTTGAATGGGAATGTTCGGCGTGTTGCGTCCGTAGACGATAGCGGGCACTTTGCCCGAGCGTCGCAGCGCGTTGACGCCGCTGCCGACGGCAGCGCGGATCTCCGCGCGCAATTCGATTTTGTCTGCCATGAGTGTTCAGCCTCCTTCGGTTTGCGGTACAGCCGCCCATCGGTCGCGTGGACCTACTCACGGATGTAGCATCGTTGGCCGGAGCTGACGGAATGTTCGAGATTCGCGCCCATGGGGCCGACGCGCTTCGCGGCTGCAAAGCGGGCGACATTATACCGCCTCAACTAACGGATCGAGGCATCGGTCATCCTTGCGCTCACCCCATGGCGAGGAAATTGGCGATGATCTGTTTGCCGTTCTGGGTCAAGATGCTTTCGGGATGAAACTGCACGCCGAAGGTGGGATGTTGCTTGTGGCGCAGGCCCATCACTTCGCCTTCTGCGGTGAACGCGGTGACCTCGAGCGCCGGCGGCAGCGGCTCGGCTACGATCAACGAATGGTAGCGCGTTGCCTCGAACGGGTTGGGCAGGCCGCGGAACAGGTCGCGCCCGTTGTGGTGGATGAGCGATGTTTTGCCGTGCATCAGCCGCGGCGCGTGGACGACGCTGCCGCCGAACACATGTCCGATGCACTGCTGCCCCAGGCACACGCCAAGGATGGGCGTCTGGCCGCTGAACTCGCGCAGCACATCGTTGCTGATGCCGCTGTCCTGCTGCGGCGTGCCCGGCCCCGGCGAGATCACGAATCCCCTGGGCTTGAGCGCTTTGAGCTGATCGAGCGTCACCTGGTCGTTGCGGAAGACGCGCAATTCCGCGCCTAGCTCGCCCAAGTATTGCACCAGGTTGTAGGTGAACGAATCGTAGTTATCAATGACGATGATCATTGGATTCCACCGTTTGAGATTGGGGATGGGAGACTGGCTTCTATTTCCGCCTACCGATTCTCGGCTTCGTCAATCGCGATCATCAGCGCGCGGGCTTTGTTGTGCGTTTCGTGGAACTCGGCAGTGGGATCGCTATCGGCGACGATGCCGGCCCCGGCCTGCACATAGCACATGTCGTCGCGCATCACGATGGTGCGGATGCCGATGCAGGTGTCCATCTGACCGTTGAACGAGAAATAGCCCACACATCCGCCATAGATGCCTCGACGTTCGCCCTCCAACGCTTCGATGATTTCCATCGCGCGCACTTTAGGCGCGCCGCTGAGGGTGCCGGCGGGGAAGGTAGCGCGCAACACGTCAAAGGCGTCCAGCCCGTCGCGCACCCTGCCTTCCACGAGGCTGACGATGTGCATCACGTGCGAGTAGTGCTCGATGACCATCAACTCCGGCACGCGCACCGTGCCGTATTGTGCGACGCGGCCGATGTCGTTGCGTCCCAGGTCCACGAGCATAACGTGTTCGGCGCGCTCTTTCGGATCGGCCAGCAGCTCCTTTGCCAGTGCCGCGTCTTCGTGTTCATTGGAGCCGCGCCGGCGTGTGCCAGCAATCGGCCGCACGCTAGCAATGCCGTTCTCGAAGCGCGCGTGCATCTCCGGCGACGCGCCGATCAGCTTCAGATTCTCCGTCAGCAGCCCATCGAAGTTGAAGTAGAACATCCACGGCGATGGATTCAACATACGCAGCGTGCGGTAGATGGTGAATGGGTGAGCCGTCGTGCGCCGCTCGATCCGCCGCGATAGCACCACCTGGAAGATGTCGCCGGCCCGAATATGCTCCTTGGCCGTGCGCACCATCTGCTCGAATTCTGCCTGCGACTTGTTCGCGCGCGGCGGCGTGCACATGGCCTGCGGATTGGGCTTGAGCGTAGCCATCGGCGCGCTCAACCGCGCATGGATCGTCTTAATGCGTGCGACGGCGTCCTCGTAAGCTTCGACCAGGGTGGGCGCGCCGTCCAGGTAGGCATTGGCGATGATCAGCAATCGGTGGCGCGCGTGATCGAATGCGACCAGCGTATTGGCCAGCAAGTAAGCGGCTTCGGGAAGGTGCAGCACATCAGCGGCGGACGCCGGCAGGCGCTCGAACTGCCGCACTACGTCGTAGCCGGTGTAACCTACTAACCCGCCGCAGAAGCGCGGCAATTGTGGCGACGGCACGAAGCGATATTTGGCCATCTCGCGGCGCAGCAGGTCTAACACGTCGCCTTCGCCGGCAGGGAAGGGCTGCGCTGTCAGCCCGTCCGGCGTGAGCGTGTGGCGGTGGAGTCGGCCATCGCGGAACACCAGCGCCTCGCGCAGGTGCACGCCGATGAACGAGTAGCGCGCGACCTGCTCGCCGCCGGAGACGCTCTCCAAGAGGAAGGCGGGGTCATCGCCGGCCAGCCGCAGGAAGAGCGAAACCGGCGTATCCAGGTCGGATGGCAATTCAGCGTAGATCGGGATCAGATTGCCGCGCTCGCTCAGCGCGCGCATCCCTTCAAGGGAGGGTGTGATCGTCAGTTGTCCCATCGGTCAGAACTCCATGCAAACAACAACGCCTCTCATCTTGAGGGACGAGAGGCGTTGCTCGTGGTGCCACCCTGCTTCGGGCGGCCGATCTAGCCGCCCCTTTTGCGCGAACCATCATTCGCTCCGCCTTGTAACGGTGGCGGCTCCGGCTTACCTACTGGGAGCGTGTTTTGGCGCCCCGTTCAGCTCGCAGCTCCCGAGTCCATTCGCCCTTCGCTCCACGCGCAGCGCTCTCACCCACCCGCGCTGCTCTCTGTGCGCTTTTGCGAAGGGCTACTTGTCTCGTTCTTTGCCTTTCGCTGTCGCCATTTTACAGGCTTTGCGCGGAATTGTGAATTTGCGCTGCGATGCCGCGATGCCGGCCTATGAAACGCTGGGCGGGCGAGCGGTCGCCGGTGGAGGGTGCGATGCGTCTTGAGACACCGGCGGCGCGGGCTGGCCGGGTTCTACATAGTCTGGGTTGCGCCATTCCAGCAGCGTAGACCATCCGTCGGTTGGGGGATCATTCAGGTAGTTTTGCAACATGCCGCGGAGCACAAAGCCGTTGCGCAGTTGGGTGGTCAGCGTGCTGTCGTAGATCAATCCGGCTTGCACGCAGCGCACATACTCGTGCGCCGTCATCACATGCTTGTAATTGGCAAAGCCGGGGATCATGCCGCCGATCACTTGACCTTTCAGGTTCAGCCGTTTGCACAACGCTTTGCGCGCATCGTGCAACCTGCGCGCGATCCCACGCCCACGATAGTCTGGATGCACACACATATCCACGCCGTAGTAATAGTTGCCGTGGGGGTTGTGATTGGTTAGCCATCCACCGGCGATGGCGTCAATAAATTTATGATGCTGAAAGTGTTCTTGGTCTATTTGATCGTAGTAGGTGAGGAAACCCGCGGTGGTGCCGACGACGTGGCCGGTCTCGCGGTCAATCGCCATGAATTGGCCTTCTGGGAACAGCCGAATATGGCTGAGGAAGTGCTCCGCCGTGAACTGTTCTTCTTTGGCTAAGGTGGGATAGCATAGCGGCTGCAAGGCGGCGCACTGTTCGACATACTCGGTTTGGGTGTTCAGAATCAGGATTTCACTCAAGACGCTCCTTCCGTTGCGTAATCGCAACTCGATGTTCACTCCGTTCACTCCCAAGCAAGCTCGCAGTTTAGTATATCAAGGCTTAAAGGAGCCTTAGAGAGCGTCCTAACTTTTCTCGGACACGTGGGCCGATCGCGGCTTGGACGGCACGACTGTTGGATCGCGCGACATCGCTGGCCGAATCGGTGTGGTGGCAGTCTGAAAAAGCGCCCGGCGCGTGAGGCGCAGGCTGATCGGGTTGCTCGTGCGCGTCTGGACGGCCTGTGTGGACAGCGCCGGAAGGACGAAACCCAACGGCAGAGAGGGTGGGGAGGAGTCAGGTGGCTTCCGTCACTGGCCGAGTGTGCTGCCGGCCAAATTCGGATGGCCGCGCGCGAAGGCAGCGGCCTCCATGGCCGGTTTGCCCTCCATCTGCACTTCCAGCAGGCGCAATGCGCCGTCGCCGCAACGCACGTAGACGCCGCTGCGATCCACGCTCACGCCGCCGGGTGGCAGGCCTGGAGCGCACGCAGCCGCGGCGATCGCGGCGCGCAGCACTTTCATCTGCCGTCCCTGCCAGGTGGTGAACGCCGAAGGCCAGGGGGACATGGCGCGCACATGCCGCTCCAGCGCTTCGGCACTGCGCGACCAATCCAGACGGCCGTCTTCTTTCTTCAAACGCCCGGCCAGCGTGACGCGCGATTCATCCTGGCGCTGGGGCACAATTGCGCCGGCCAACCAGGCCGGCAGCGTTTCGATCAACAGCGCAGCGCCAAGCCGGGCCAGGCGCTCTGTGAGCGAGCCGGTCGTGTCGTCCGGCCGGATCGGCTCAGGGCGTTGCGCAATGATCGGGCCGGAATCCAACCCGGCTTCCATCAGCATCAGCGTGACGCCGGTGACGGCGTCACCCGCCGCAATCGCGGCGCTCACCGGCGAGGCCCCGCGCCAACGCGGCAACAGCGAAGCGTGGATGTTGAGGCAGCCATGGGGAGGCAACGCCAACACCTCTGGGCGCAGGATCTGCCCAAACGCTGCGACGATGATCACGTCGGGCGCAAGCGCGCGCAGCTCAGCAACGACCGAGGGCGGACGCAGCGAATCCGGCTGCATCACCTGGAGCCGATGCTGCAGCGCCAGCGCCTTCACCGGAGGCGATTGAATCTGCCGACCGCGGCCGGCTGGCGCATCCGGCTGAGTGACTACGGCCACGATGTCATAGTTGGCCTCGATCAGCGCCGACAAGGCCGGCACAGCAAACGACGGCGTGCCCATGAAAATCACGCGCGTCATGACCCCGCCCTCCACTGCACCGGGGAGCACCTCAATCCCCCGGGTGGGACACCGCACGCCTGCGCCACGCTCGGCTATCCCTTCACCGCTCCCTCGGTCATCGCTTGGAAGAAGGTCTGGCGTGTGAACAGGAAGAGGATTACCACCGGCGCTGCGATCAGCACACATGCGGCAGCGATGACCTGATAGTTGATGATGTTCTGGCTGAGGAAGTCGTACATGCCGAACATCGCCGTGCGCAGGTCGCGCTTTGTGATCAGCAGGTAGCCGGCGATGAACTCATTCCACACGTTGACGAAGCACAACAAAAAGGCCGCCAGCAACCCCGGCATGGCCAAGGGGACGACGATGCGCCACAGCACACCGATGGGCGTGCAGCCGTCAATCAGCGCTGCTTCTTCCAGCTCCCGCGGGATGGTGTCGAAGAATCCCTTGACGATCCATACGCTGATGGGCAAATAAAAGCCCACATAAACGGCGATGATGAACATGCGCTCGTCATAGCCAGGGAGGCCCGACTTGCGCAGGTCCACCGCCATCTGATAGAGCGCCAACAGGTTTGTCAACAAAGGGATGCCGGTGATGGCGAGGATGGCGACCATCAGCGCGCGCCGGCCGCGAAAGCGATAGCGCGAGAAGGCATAGCCGGCGAAGCCGGCCAGCACAAACACCAGCCCAGAAGAGAGCAAGGCGTACAACACCGTGTTCGGCAGGTAGGTGCTGAACATGCGGCCGGTGAGTCTGACGCCGAGCAACGCATTCGGATCAGGGCGAGGGGCAATCACCCGCTCGTAGCCCTCAACGACAAATCGGCAAGCAGAGAGCCGGAAATGACCTTGTGGGTCATCACACGGCAAGAGCACCGGTGGGCGGCGCAGTACGTCCTGCTCGCGCTTGAACGACGTGCTGAGCGTGAGCGCGATGGGCAACAGCAACAGGGCCACGATCACGATCACGGCGCTATTGATCAGCCACGGCTCGACTTGTTTGCGCAGCGCGTGCTCGCGAGGAGAGGGAAGACGAGCGAACATTTAGGCGACACGCTCCTCGGTGCGTGAGACACGCAAGGTTAATACGATCAAGGCTAGGTTAATGACCGCGATGAACACCGACAACGCCGCGGCCCGCCCAAACTCCAGCCGGCCAAAGCCGATGGTGTAGAGCAAAAAGCTCAGCACTTCCGTGGCCGTGCCGGGGCCGCCGCGCGTCAAGGTGAAGACCAGGCCGATGCCGTTCATGCCGCCCAAGGTCAGGTTGAACAGCGCAACCACCAGCGTCGGCAAAATGAGCGGCAAGGTGATGAAGCGCAAGGTCTGCCAGCCATTCGCGCCGTCAATACGCGCGCTCTCGACGATCTCCTGAGGCACAGTTTTGAGCGCCGCCAGCACCAACAAGGTCACGAAAGGCAAGGCGCGCCACGCAGTGGCCAGGATCAAGTAATACATGGCCGGCGCGGGCGGGAAAGGGAGACCAGCAATCCACGGGCGCGGCGCGGGATCGGATGGGATGGAGATGCCCTTCGGAGGGAACAAGGTTGGGTTGGAGAGGATGGGCGAGAGCAAACCGTAATCCGGCACAACCAGCAGCCCAAACACCAGGCCGACGATCACGTCTGCGATGACCCACGGAATGAAGATCAACGTGATGTAAACGCCGGAGAGCTTGAGTCGGCGGTTGAGGAGCAAGGCGATAACCAGCGCAGCGGTTAGGGTCACCGCGACGTAGCCCACCAGGAATACCACAGTATGGCCGACGCTCTCGCGGAAGGCTGCGCTGCCGAAGATGCGCTCGAAGTTGCGCAGTCCAACGAAGTTCCAGACCGCCCCCTGACGTTCCTGAAAGCTCAGCCAGATGGAATAAAAGCCAGGATAAAACTGGATGGCAGCAAGAATAAGCAGCGTGGGCAGCAACAACCAGAAGGGGAGCGTTTGGTTGAAGAAGCCGCCCTGCCGGATCCGTCTGTTTGCAGTTCGAGTGGGTGTGCTCGTGATTTGTGCCTGTGTCGCCATCACGAAGATAAGCCGGTGCGCAGGGGAGAGGCCCCCTGCGCACCGGGTTCAGAAGCATGAAGGGCTAGTTGCCCTTGTTGTATTCCTCTTCGGCCGCCTTCAGCGTCGCCGAAATGTCGGCAGTCGGATCTTCCTTGGTCAATTTGTAGATCGTGCTCTGGATGATCTTCTGCGCCTCTTGGCGACGCTCAAGCGAGCCATACCACGGCCGGCACTCGCTGGCCGCCACTGCCGCGGCTGCCTGTTCATAGAACGCTTTGGCTATCGGCGCGCGCGCCTCGATCTCCGGCAACATGGAGCGCAGCGCCGGGAAGCCACCACCTGGGCCAAGCACCCAATCCGGGTTTTGCTCCTTGGTCATGATCCAGTTGATGTAGTCCTTTGCCGCCTCGACATTCTTCGCACCGGTAGGGATGACGAACCCGGACACGCCGGTGCCACAACCGGGCTTGCGACCTTCCGGGGCGAAGAAAGGCGCGATGAAGACATCGCCGGCGGTGATGGCATCCAGCATATCTTCCCCATTGCCCTTGTTGTATTCCTTGCCGTTCGGCGCCTTCAGCGGATTCACGTAGCGATAGCCGAAGATGCCGGTGGGGAACGACGCGGCCTCGGCAGTCTTCATCGGGTCCTCTTCAATGAAGGGAGTAGTGGTGCCCTCCCACGTGCGCGGGTGGACGTAGCCGGCAGCGATAATTTCGCGCAGGAAGGTGATCGCCGCCACGTTCTCAGGCGTATCCAGCTTCATCTTCCCCTGGCCGTCGTCGAACGTGCCGCCGAAGGATTTGATCAGTGTGTTGGTGAAGCGCGTGGTGCCCTCGCCATCAAACGCGGTTGAACCGAAATAGGTGATGGCATACACTCCCTTGGCCTTCAGCGCTTCGGCGGCTTGCTTGAATGCTTCCGGGGTCTTGGGATAGCCATCCGGGAAGTGATCGCGCCAGACAAATACGACTTGCGGCGTCATAGCAACCGGAACGCAATAAATCCGACCATCAGGGCCGGTGCATGAAGCCACGGCCGAAGGATCCAGGTCGGAAAACCAGGGCTGTGCTTTCACCCAGTCGGTGAGGTCTTGCACTGCACCGTTCTTGATGAACGGCACCAGGTCCGCATCGCCCGACTGCATCAGGTCCGGCACCTCGCCTCCCGATTGCACGGCCGCCACCAAGTTGGTGGCCATCTTATCGAACGGCTGAGGCTGATTCACCCAGCGCCACTTGCCCTTAAAGGCCTCGTTGAACAACGGGATGGTTTTGCGCAGGTATTCGTTGCCCACGCGCTCATCAGACTTGGGGTCTACGTTCGTCTCATCGTACTGGTACCAGGTGACGAAATCCTTCACCTCTCCGGCGGGCTGTTCAGCAGGCGCGGTGGACTGCGCCGGCGCAGCGGGTGCAGCAGGCGCGGTGGGCTGTTCGGCAGGCGCGGCAGGTTGCGCCGGCGCAGCGGGTGCAGCAGGCGCGCACGCGGCCACCAGCAGAGATAGCGCGGCAAAAGTCGCCAGCGCTGCAGCGATTCTCTTATTAGTGCGAGTCAAATGTTGATCAGACATTCTTACCCTTCTCCTCCTGAGTTGCAGGAACTTAACTTCCAAACATGATGCCAAATCATCGCGACTTGGGATGACGTGCGTAAGTAACGTGAGATAGGCGCGGAATGAAGTGCTGGGCTGATTCCACCTCCTCGTACAAGCGTGAAATTGGGCACGCGTCGGACGGTCCTCGACGGTGAGGGGTGCCGATGCATGGCCTAATAGTGTTGGGCAAACAGTCTATCACAAACGCCCCGATGCGCACGCGGGCATGTGCGCTGGTCCGTTCGGAGGTATCGCCTGCCAGGGCACGATGCCCCACACGCTGTCGCCAGAGCGGGCGTGCTAGAATCTTGCAAATGCCGTCTGAGTTGGCTCAGCGCATTCGTGATGCGCGCAATGCCCGCGGGATCACCCTCGACGAAGCCGAACGCGCTACCAAAATTCGGCGCAAGTATCTGGAAGCGATCGAATTGGGCGACTTTGCGCAGCTTCCAGACGGCCCGCCGGGTCGAGGCTTCGTCAAGAACTATGCGCGCTATCTCGGTCTCAATCCCGAAGCTGCAATCAAGCTCTTCGAAGCAGAGGTGGGCGTGCCGGTGCTGATGTTGCGCGACCCCGCGCCGCCTCCACCGATGCGTCATAAGCCGGTATCTCGATTGACTCAAGTCGCGTTGCCCGAGCCACAGGCAGCCGACGCAGCGAATGACCACGCTGCATCTGTGAGCGCGTTGGCGGAAGACGTTTACGCTTCCTCGCAGCAGGCTGTTGCGCGCCGTGACGGCACTACAGGCAAGGCGATGATCATCACGGTCCCCCGTCCCCTGCGCGCCAGTGGTTCTTCGTTTCGTCTGAAGAACATCCGCGGGCCGTTTGCCGAGTACGACCCGAACAAGATGAGCGCGCGTGGGCCGAAACAGCCATTCGGCGCCATGCTCCGGCCGTCGAGGATCGAGCGTTACTTGCCCTACGGGTTGGGCGCGCTGGCGATTGCCGGCGTCCTCGCCTTCTGCATCCTGGTCGTCGCGCCGGCGATAAGAGAATGGATCAACTCGGTCCTCCCGCCCCAGACACCAGCGGCGGTAGCCGACGAACCCGCATTCGTGCCACAGGTGACGATCTTTGCGCCGCAACCGACGCGCGCGCTTGCGGTTGCCGATCAGCCCGCCCCTGCTGCTGCGCCGCCCACCCGCGAAGCAGGCGGACCGATCGCGCCGAATCAACCCGCCTTCGTCGGCGGCTTGCAGCTTGCCCTCGACGCGCGCGAACGTGCCTGGGTGCGGGTGAAGGTGGATGGCAATGTCGTGTTCGAGGGCATCCCACCCATCGGCCCGGGCATTCCCTTCAGCGCTAATCAGGACATCCAGGTCGAGACTGGCAACGCTGGCGCGTTCGATATCATCCTCAACAACGTTCGCCTTGGCCCTCTCGGTGCGCGCAACGAGACGGTGGTCAAGACGTGGAGCGCGGGCAGCCCATAGGCATCCTCAACGTGAAGAAGTCCTACTATCTGCTGTCGCTTGGCTGTGCCAAGAACACCGTTGACTCGGACAGCATCGCCCAATTGCTCGATGCGTCCGGCTATCGTGGCGTCGAAGACGCGCGCCGGGCGGAGGTGCTGATCGTCAACACCTGCGGCTTCATCGGCCCCGCGCGCGAAGAATCGCTTCGCCACTTGCGCGATTTGGCCGAACGCAAACGGCATGGCCAATTGCTCATCGCCGCCGGTTGTCTGGCGCAATTGTGGGGGGCAAAGTTGGCCGAAGCCGTGCCGGGGCTGGACGGCGTGATCGGCACGCGCCGCTGGATGGACATCGTCGCATTCATCGAACGCCTGCGCGGTCGCGCCCGGCCCGAGCCACTCTTCCATCTGCCGGATGAAGCGACGACCGTCGGTGATGACGAACGCGGGGCGCTGCGTGCCGCCCGGCAAGGCGCGAGCGCATACCTCAAAATCGCCGATGGATGTCGCCGCCCCTGCGCTTTCTGCACCATCCCGGCGATCAAAGGCACGATGAAGTCCCGCCCGCCGGCGTTGATTGTGGATGAGGCCCGTCATCTGGCGCAACGCGGCGTGCGCGAGTTGATCTTGATCGCGCAAGACCTGACCGATTACGGCAACGACATCGGCCTGCGCGATGGCCTGGCGCACTTGATCACCGACATCACCCGCGCCGCGCCCCAGCTCGACTGGGTGCGGCTGATGTATGCCTACCCCGGCGCAGTCACCGACCGCCTGATCGAAGTGATGGCTACAAACGACAAGGTGGTGAAGTACTTAGACATCCCGTTGCAGCACGCCCATCCGGACACCTTGCGCCGTATGCGCCGGCCGAGCAACATCGAGTGGGTTCATCGGACGATCGGTAAGATGCGCGCGGCCATCCCCGGCCTGGCCGTGCGCACCACCTTTATCGTCGGCTTCCCCGGCGAGACCGACGCCGAGTTCGACGCGCTGGTGCAGTTCATCGAGGAGATGCAATTCGACCGCGTCGGCGTCTTCACCTACTCCTTCGAGGCCAACACGCCCAGCGGCCGGATGCCCAACCAGGTGCCTGCCGAAGTCGCCGAGGCGCGCCGCGATGTGCTCATGCGCCGGCAGCAGCAGATCTCGCTGGTCAAAAACCAGCGTTTCGTTGGCGCGACGCTCACCGCGCTGATCGAGGGCAACGACCCGGAACAAGCCATCAGCATCGGTCGCACCTACCGCGATGCGCCGGAAGTAGACGGGCTGGTGATCATCGAGGGTACGTTACCCGCAGGGGAGATGGCGCCTGTCAAGATCACCGGCGCGCTGGAATACGACCTCACCGGCATGGTGCTTCAGGAGCAGCCGGTGATCACGCTGTGAGTCGGAAGTGTGCTCTGCGACGCGCCCGGTAGCTACACCAGCTTCTGCTTCACCGCCAACGCGACCGCCTCGGTGCGGTTATTCACGTACAGCTTCGAGAGGATGCTGCTGACGTGGAACTTGACGGTGGATTGGCTGACGTAGAGCCTGGAAGCGATATCCTGATTGCTCAGCCCTTGCACCATCAAGGCGAGCACCTCGCGTTCGCGCTCGGTCAGGTCACTGCCTACGGCCGGCGGTTGGGTGGTCGCGTGAATGAGCGCCTGGGTCGCCTCCGGCGCGAGCGTCGGCCGGCCGGCATGCGCGGCGCGGATGGCGCTGGCCAGTTCATCGGCGGAAACATTCTTGAGCAGGTAGCCGATCGCGCCGGCGCGCAGCGCGCCCTGCACTAACTCATCTTCCTTAAAGCTGGTGAGCACGACGACCTGCACGTTGGGATTCTGCTCACGGATGATTTGTGTCGCCGTAGCGCCATCCATCTCCGGCATCACCAGATCCATCAACACCACGTCGGGCTTCAATCGCGCGCACATGCGCACCGCCTCTGCGCCGTTGGACGCCTCGCCGGCCAGCTCAAGGTCGTCATAGGCGGACAACAGTGCTTTCAGCCCGCTGCGCACCATCGGGTGGTCGTCAACGATCAAAACTCGGATCATCTTCTCGTCGCTACTCACGCCCATATTGTACGAAAACCGTCAGACGGCCGCCGCCTACGCGCTCATGCTCAATCTCCGAGCTCCACCTGAACCGTCGTCCCCGCGCCGACTTCGCTGTGGATCGTCAAGCGCGCGCCGATCGCAGCGGCACGTTCGTTCATGATGTCCAGACCAATGTGCGTGGGCTTGCTGAGCTTCGCGTCGAAGCCACAGCCGTCATCGCTGATCACCAATCGCACTTGCCCGTTCGATGCGCCGTTGCTCGGGCCCGTGCTGAGCGCGACGCGTGCATGGACGGCGTTGCTGTGTTTGGCGACGTTGTTCAGCGCCTCTTGTGCGATGCGATAGAGCGAGACCTTCACGTCGGGTGACAGCTCGGCGTTGCCCTCGATTTGCACGTCCACCTCGATGCCCGACCGGCTGTTGATCGAAGCGGCGAGTTGGCGCAACAGATCGCCGAGGTTGGCCTCCATCAATGCGGATGGGCGCAGCTCCAGCAGCAGCGTGCGCATCTCGGCCAATGCGCCTCGGCTGAGCTGGCGCAGCTCGTTCAAGCGGCGCCGGCCTTCCTCCGGGTTGCGTTCCCAGATGCGAGGCAACACGTCGGCAATCACGCTGACCGAGAACAGCGTCTGGGTGACGGCATCGTGCAGGTCACGCGCCAGCCGGCTGCGCTCTGCCGCAACGGCTGCCTGCTGAGCCTGCACGCGCAGCTCGTCCTCTGCGCGTTGCCGTTGCGTGATGTCGCGCATGATGACGACGAACAACCGCTCGCCATCGCGATCCAGCTTGGCGATGGCGGCCTCGGCAGGGAACTCCCGGCCATCCTTGTGCCGCCCGTAAATCGGCCGCCGTTCGCTCATCGGCCGCGATGCGACCGGCGACGCGGCAAATTCCTCGAAATGGCGGCGGTGAATCGCGACGAATCGATCGGGGAGCAGGATGTCCAGCGGCTGCCCCAGCACCTCTTCTGCGGTGTAGCCGAAGATCGCCTCGGCGCCTTTGTTGAAGAACAGGATGCGCTGCTCACCGTCGAATGCGATGACGGCGTCAACAATAACGTGGAACAGGTCGGCGAGGTTCAACGCTGCGGGAGAGAGCGTCATACTTTGTTGTACACAAAGTATAAAGCCCTCAGGATGCCGTCCGGCGGCTCCGACTTGCTGATGAACCCATCCACGCCCTCGGCCAGGGCGGATTTGCGCGCTTCCGGCGCTCCGCTCAGCGCAATGATCTTAAGGCGCGGATCCAGCAGGCGCAGCGCGTCGAGCTTGTGGGCTTCGGGCAGTCCGGGGAGTTCCCAGTCGAGCAACACGATCTGGGGATAGGTCTTGAGGATGCTGTGCAACAGCTCGTCGGCTGCGCCGGCTTCGCCCACCACGAAAAAGCCTAGCTCCTGCTCGATCAGTAGGCGCAGCGCGGAGCGAACCTTCTCCTGGTCATCCGCCAGCAATACGCGCACGGGTTCGGCGACCAAACCGGACATTGCGCTATGTAGTCTAGGCGTGTGCGTGTTTGGGTGCGTCTGTCACTCGGTCAGTTGGCGAACTGGCCATTCGACCAGTCGCTGCGTCTCCCCCCTGCATCGCCGGGTGCCGGGCAATAAGTGGCTGGGTTGCCCGCGGCTTCGAGTCACTGGACAGAGCTGCGCAGTCTGCTGCATCACATGAGCCGGTGGAGTCAACCGCTGTTACTGTTGTTGATGTTGACGGTGCTCGCTTCGGCTCGGGCCGAGCTGTGCGTTGTAACGGCTTCCGGCCTTGGCGTGGGCGTAGATTCGCGTCCATCGGCGACCTTGTTCGGCGCGCTGCCGTTCTTGTCCGGCAATTCGCGCGAGGGGGGATGGAGCGTGGGGTCGAGCGTGCCGAAGATGCGGTCCTCGACGCGCCGGAACAGGCGCAAGGCGCGCGAGCGCACGCTGGCCACGCCATAGCCGATGCGATGAAGCGTCTTCTGCGACCGGCGCGCCGGCCGGGGCTCGCTCCACTCCATCGCTGCTGCCGCCCAGGTCAGCCCGGCGCCGAATCCGACGATGACGACGCGATCCTTCGGGCGCAGCACTCCGCTCCCTGCCGCTTCGGCCAGCGCGATTGGGATTGAGGCGGCGCTGGTGTTGCCGTAGCGCGCGATGTTGCAATAGAACTTGTCGAGCGGCACGCCGAGCGACTTGGCCGCCAGCTCGATGATGCGTAGGTTCGCTTGGTGCGGCACGAAGATGTCCACCTGATCGGTCGTCCATCCGGCTTTGTAGATCACCTCACGCGTGGCCCGCTCCATCACGCGGGTAGCGAAGCGGAAGACCTCTCGCCCGTTCATCTGGATGGTGTGCAGGTTGCATGCCAGCGCCTCGGCTGTAAGCGGATGTTTGCTGCCGCCGGCAGGGACGATGAGTAATTCGCCTCCCGAGCCGTCGGCGCGCAGCAACGTGGAGAGGACGCCGCCCGGCTGGTCGCTGGCTTGCAGCACCACCGCGCCGGCGCCGTCGCCGAATAGCACGCAGGTGTTGCGATCCTTCCAGTTCACGATGCGGGAGAGCGTCTCGGAACCGACCACCAGCACCGTGTTTGCGCTGCCCGCCCTGATTGCGTCGGCGCCCATACTCAGGCCGTAGACGAAGCCGGAGCAGGCCGCACTCAGATCGAACGCGCCGGCGCGCGTTGCCCCGAGCGCGTCCTGGACGAGGCACGCAGTCGCCGGGAAGAGGTGCTCCGGCGTCGTCGTCGCCACGATGATCAGGTCGAGCTGGCTGCCGCTCACGCCGGCCACATCCAGCGCTTCGATGGCGGCGGCGATGCCCATGCTGGCCGTGGTTTCGTTCGGACCAGCAATGCGTCGCTCGGCGATGCCGGTGCGGTCGCGGATCCAGCCGTCCGACGTCTCGACCATCTGCGCGAGCTCATCATTGGTCAGGACGCGCTGGGGCACATATTTGCCCCAGCCGGTAATGTGCGCATATCTCATCTTGCGACATCGGCAGCCGGACGCGCCGCAGCGGCAGCGTCCGGCTGATCGTCAATCGTTGAACTCGGAAAAGATGATGCATCCGTTGTGGCCGCCGAAGCCGAATGAGTTCGACATTGCAGTTCGGATGGGTTTGCGCACGGCGACGTTCGGCGTGTAGTTCAAGTCGCATTCCGGGTCGGGATGCGCGTAATTGATGGTGGGCGGGACGACGTCATCGTTGATGGCCTGGACGCAGATTACCGACTCAATTGCGCCGACGGCGCCGAACGAATGCCCGGTCATGGACTTGGTAGAGCTGATATGCAGATCATAGGCTGTCTCTCCGAACACGTCTTTGATCGCGCGCGTTTCATTCACATCGTTCAGCGGGGTGCTCGTGCCGTGCGCATTCAGATAGTCAATCTGGCTGGGCTGCAAGTTGGCCTGTTTCAGCGCCATGCGCATCGCCATCGCCGGCCCGCGCGTGTCGGGCGCCGTGATGTGGAAGGCATCGTCGGTGCAGCCGTAGCCGAGTATTTCGGCATAGATGTGCGCGCCGCGCGCCCGCGCATGGTCGAGCGATTCGATCACCAACATGGCTGCCCCTTCGCCTGTGACGAAGCCGTTGCGCGTCTTGTCGAATGGCCGGCTGGCGCGCTCCGGCTCGTCATTGTACGAGGAAAGCGCCCCCATGTTGTTGAAGGCAGACATCGAGAATGGGTTGATCGGCGTCTCGCAACCGCCCGCGATCGCCACCTTCGCACGGCCAGCGCGGATCATCTCGAACGCCTCGCCCAGGGCGTTGACGCCGCTGGCGCACGCCGTCACGATGCACAAGTTCGGACCGCGGATGCCGAAGTGAATGGCGATCTGACCGGTGGCCGTGTCGGGCAACATCATCGGCACGGCGAACGGGCTGATACGCCGGTGGCCCTTCGTCATCATCACGTGATGCTCGTTGAGCAGCGTCGTGATGCCACCGATGCCGCTGCCGACGACGACGGCGATGTCGTAGGTGTTGTCTTCGGTGATGGTCAGCCTGGCATCCTCGAGCGCCTGCTTGGCTGCGACGAGCGCCAGTTGCGAGACGCGATCCAGCCGGCGCGCATCCTTGCTGCCGAAGTGCGCGGCGGGATCGAAGTGCTTGACCTCGGCGGCGATGTGCACATCAATCTGGCTGTGGTCGAAGAGGGTGATGTAACTAACGCCGGACGTGCCCGCCACAATAGCGTCCCAGGTCGTGCGTACATCGTGCCCTAAGGGCGTGATTGCGCCCATGCCGGTGATGACGACGCGCGGCATGGATTGGGAATGATGGTTGTTGCTGATCACTGCTTGCTCCATTTAGCATTGCCTGAAAGGATTCCCTCAGGAATCGCAAAAGCGACGATCCAGCCTTGAAGGGCTTCGATCGTCCACACATTGGCCGTGCGCGGCATGATCAGGCTGTCGAGAGAAACACCTGACGCCGCATGCGGTTGCGGGGCAAGACAGCGATCAGGGCGCGCGGGGGACGGCAGCCGGCCCAGGCCACGCGCTCTTTATGCACGACGGGATGAAACCGATTACGCGGTCGAGCTGAGCCGTTTCAGGGATGAAATCTGCCGAGGGGAGGGTGTGGTAACCGAGCTTCTCGTGGCACAGCACGATGAGCGCTTTGAACTTTAAGTGTAGATCCAGCCGCGGCGCCTGCAGAAAGTGCCGGCCGTCTTCGAGCAGTTCGTTCACCGTGCTGGCGGCGATCAGGGCGCAGAGCATGGCGTAGGCGAAGCACATCGAAACATACAAGCCGATGGGCCCGGTCGTGATGTCTCGTTTGATCCGCTCTAAGTCCGGGAGTCGCTCGCCGAATAGCGCCATGTGAAGCTCAATTGTATCGCAGGCTGACTCAGGGGCTGTAGGGTGCTTTCGCGGTAAAAGCAACACATCACACCGTCAAGCGCCGGCGCCGTTCCGCGCCGATGGCGCGGCGCGGCTGCGCTATAGTAGCAGTGTATGGCTGACCTTTCCCGCTATCCGGAGAAGCTGCGCGAAGTGCTGGAGATCTTCGCCGCAAACCCGGGCGAACGCAATCACATGTTGATCGAGTATTCCGATCAGTTCCAAGGTGTGCCGGAGCGCATCGCCAAGCGCCCTTATCCGCAGTCCAATCAGGTGCCGCACTGCGAATCAGATTCCTACGTGTTCGTCGAGCCGATTGGCGATAGCGCCGGCGGGCCGCCGCGGCTGAAGTTCTATTTTGCTGTGGAGAACCCGTTCGGCGTTTCCGCGCGCGCGCTTTCTGCCATTCTCGACTCGACGATCAGCGGGTTGCCCGCCGACGAGATCGCCAACATGCCGATTGAGGACATCGTGCCGACGCTGTTCGGCAAGAACATCTCGATGGGTAAGGGGCAGGGCTTGCTCAGCATTGCTGCTGTCGTCAAGCGGCTGGCGCAGCGCTACACCACGCCTCATGTCGCTTGATCGCCTGGAACTCATCGCCCGGCTGCGCTTGGCCGTAGAAGATGCGATGAGCATCGAGGCCTACACCGTGCAACCCAATGGCGAGATCAGCCTGCGCGGACAACTCAAGCTGCCGCCCGATGAGGCCTACCGCCGGCTTCGGCCGCGCGTGGAGGATTTGGGCTACACGCCCTATCTGCGCATCCATGGCGAGCGCTACGAGGTGCTGGCCGTGCCGGGCGTGGTGCCGCGCACGCCATCGAACCCTGCGATCAACCTGATTTTGTTCATCGCCACCGTGGTTTCGGTGATCTTCACCGGCGGGCTGACGGCCGACGGCTTCAACCTGGGCAACGGGCTGATGTTCGGCGCGTCACTGCTGAGTATCCTTGGGGTGCATGAAGCCGGGCATTACATTGTGGGCCGGCTGCGCGGGGCGCGCGTGTCGTTGCCCTACTTCATTCCATTGCCGGCGCCGTTCAGCTTCGTCGGCACGCTCGGTGCCGTCATCGTCCAGCGCGAGCCGTTCGAGAATCGCCGCACGCTGCTGGAGATCGCCGTCGCCGGGCCGTTGGCCGGCTTCATCCTCGCCGTGCCGTTGTTCGTGCTCGGCATCTGGTTGTCGAACGTGGCGCCGTTGCCGCCGGCCGGCGAATACATCACCCTGGGCGATTCGCTCCTCACGCGGCTGGTCGGCGTCGCGCGCTTCGGAAGGGTGTATCCGAGCGACGGCTATGACATCATGCTGCACCCGATCGCGTTGGGCGCGTGGATCGGGCTGTTGATCACGGCCATCAACTTGATCCCGGCCGGCCAGCTCGACGGCGGACACATCGCCTACGCGCTGCTCGGCTCCCGCGCGCGCTATTTGTCCTACGTCGTCATCCTGGCCATGTTCGGCCTGGCGCTGATTGCGCAGACTTGGCTGGTGTGGGCGGTGCTGTTGTTCTCCTTCGCCCGCCAGCATCCGCCGCCGCTCAACGAAGCCGTGCGGCTGCAATCGCATCACTACGCCCTCATCGTCGCTGCTGTGCTGGTGTTCGTGTTGACGTTCGTTCCCAGGCCGGTTTATTGACTTGATTCGCCTTCTCGATCTGATCGAAGCGACGGGCGGCCGTCTGCTCGGTGATGCGCCCGGTGCGCGCGCATTCGCCGGCTTCTGCTTCGACTCGCGCCGCGCTCGGCCCGGCGAGCTGTTCGTCGCGCTCCGAACCGAACGCGGCGATGGGCATGACTTCGTCGCCGACGCCATTCGCAAGGGCGCAGGCGGGGCGCTGGTCGAAGCAGGACGTCTCGTGGCGCGTGAGCCGTTCGCGCCCGACGATGCGCCGCCCCTGATCGTCGTGCCCGATACCTACGAGGCGCTGACACGCTACGCGCGCCACATCATTCGTCGGCGCAACCTCCCCGTCATCGCCATCACCGGCAGCGTGGGCAAGAGCAGCACGCGCGCCGCCATCGCTGCTGTGCTCGGTCGCCGCTTCCGCGTCTTCCAGAACCCGGCGAATTTCAACGGGCGGCTGGGCGTGCCGATCGCGCTCGGCGCGCTGGAAGCGGAGCACGAGATCATCGTGCTGGAGATGGGCGCCGACCGGCTGGGCGAGATCCGTGAGTTGTGTGAGATCGCCGCGCCGCGCGTGGGCGTGGTCACCAATGTGAGCGAGGCACATTTGGCCTACTTCGGCGCACTCGATGAGACCGCGCGCGAGAAGCGCGCGCTGGTCGAGGCGCTGCCGACCGACGGCCTGGCCATCCTGAACTGCGAGGACCCGCGCGTTTGGGCGATGCGCGACTTTACCCGCGCCCAAGTGGTTGCCGTCGGAGCGTCGCTTTGTCAGGCAGCCCCGCCTCATCTGCATCCGTTGTCGTGCGCCATCGCTCACGCCATGGCGCGGCACTACGGCATCCCGGAACGCGAGGCGGGCGAGGCGCTCTCGCGCCTGCCGGCGCTGCCCGGCCGCAAAAGTGTCCTGCGCGGCGTGAACGGCGCGATCCTGGTGGACGATTCGTTCAACGCCTCGCCGGCCTCGATGCGCGACGCCGTCGCATGGGCATCCGGCGACCTGCCGGCGCGCGTCGGCGCGCATCCGCGCGGATGCCGCTTTTTGGTGTTCGGCGACATGGACCATCTCGGCGAACACAGCGCGCGCCTGCACCGCGAGATCGGCGCGCTCGTAGCGCAGCGCGCCGATGGGCGCATCAGGCTGATCACCCTGGGCGAACAGGCGTATCACGTTGCCGAGGGCGCGCGCGAAGCGGGGATGGACCCGGCCTCAGTCGTCGTCACCTACCTGGCGCGGGATGCGGTCGCTTACATCCGCGACCACGCGCGGGCCGGCGATCTGGTGCTGGTGAAGGGTGACGTGAGCGCGCGCATGGAGCGCATCGTCGCCGAGTTGCTGGCCGACCGCGCCGACCTTGCGCGGCTGCCGCGCCAAGAGCCGGGCTGGGAGTCGGTGCGCGTGGCTATGCCGTCCCGGCCGACCTGGCTGGAGGTGGACCTGGACGCGATCGCCCACAATGCGCGCGCCGTGAAGGCAGTCGTCGGCGAGGACGTGGCGCTGATGGCGGTGCTCAAAGCCGACGGCTACGGCCACGGCGCGGTGAAGGTGGCGCGCACGGCGCTGAACAACGGCGCGAGCGCGTGCGCCGTGGCCTCGCTGAACGAGGCCGCAGCGCTCCGCAACGCCGGCATAGACGCGCCCATTCTGATCCTGGGCTTTACCCCACCCTGGCACGCCCGCGAGGCGTTGCTGCGCGACGTCGCACTCACGGTCTATGACCTGGACGTGGCGCGCGCCTACGCGCGGGCAGCGCAGGAGCTGAACCGCACGGCGCGCCTGCACGTGAAGGTGGATACCGGCATGGGCCGCTTGGGTGTGCTGCCGGATGCCGCGCCGGACTTCATCCGCGCGGTCGCGGCGCTGCCGGGCGTGTGCGTCGAGGGCATCTTCACCCACTTCAGTTGCGCCGATTCCGACCCGGATTACACGCGACTACAGATCGCGCGCTTTCGTGAGGTGCTTGACGCGCTGGGGGATGCGCTTCCGACGCTGCGCTACGTTCACGCCGCGAACTCGGCGGGCGCGCTGGCTTACCCCGAAGCGCGCTTCAATCTGGTGCGCGTGGGCTTAGCCCTGTACGGTTTGAACCCATTCTCGCCCGCGCCGCTCCGACCGGCCGGGCTCGCCTTGCGGCCGGCGCTTACCTGGAAGACCACAATTGCCCAGGTGAAGCGTCTGCCGCCCGGTTCGCCGGTGTCGTACGGCAAGCAGTTCATCTGCCAACGCGAGACGACCATCGCCGTCATCCCGGTAGGCTATGCGGATGGCTTCCGCCGTGCGCCGTCCACCTTCGGCGAGGTGTTGGTGCGCGGCCGGCGCGCACCCATCGTCGGGGCCGTGTGCATGGATCAGGCCATGATTGACGTCTCGCACATCCCCGGCGTGCGGCTGGGTGACGAGGTGGTGCTGATCGGCCGGCAGGGCGACCAGCGCATCACCGCCGAGGATGTCGCCGCGCGCCTGGGCACGATCAGCTACGAAGTGATCTCGGCGATCCTGGCGCGCGTGCCGCGCGTGTCGTAAGCGCGCAGCTCAACGCTTATTCTGCTCTCATCTTGCCTCCATCGCTTCTCCACAGCGCCGCAATACCATCGAGCGCGAGCGGCAAAGCCGCAAGACGACAAACAAAAAGGAGACGATGAATATGAAGACACGCACATGGTTCAAAGTAAGTTTGGGGATGGGCGCTGTTGCCCTGATCGCGTCCGCCGGTCTGGCCTTCGCGTCGCCGGCGGCGGCGCTGGTGCCGGCAGCGTCGCTGCGAGCCGGCGCGCAGCACTGGGGCGGCGGGTTGGGCCGGAGCGGCGCAGAACTGGCCGCCATCGCCCAAGCGCTCAACATGACCGAAGCTGAACTGCGCACGGAGCTGCAGGCCGGCAAGTCGGTCGCCGACGTCGCATCCGCCAAGGGTGTGGCGCTGGAGACCATCGTGAACGCCGTCATCGCCGAGCGAACGACCGCGCTGAATGAAGCCGTAGCGGCGGGCCGCCTCACCCAAGCGCAGGCCGATGCGATCCTGGCCAATCTCAAGATAGTGCTCCCCGCACATTTGCAAGTGCGGCCGGTGGTTGGGTTAAAAGGCCATGGCGTCGGCTTGGGCAAGTGGGGCCGGGCGCACGGGCGTAAAGGTGGCTTGGGCAATCATGCCGGCGCTTTGCTCGGCCCGGCCGCCACATCGCTGAACATGACCGTCGCCGAGCTGGCCGCCGAACTCCAATCGGGCAAGTCCATCGCCGACGTGGCTGCCGCCAAGGGTGTCGCGCTCGACACAGTGATTAACGCCATTGTCGCCGAGCAAACCACGCGCCTCAACGCTGCGGTCGCTGCGGGGCGCATCACGCAAGAACAGGCCGATGCGGCCATCGCCAATCTGAAAGAGAATCTGCCAGAACTGCTCGCGCTGAAAGGCGGCGCCTTCGGCTTCGGCTTTGGCCGTTGGCCGGGGAAGTGGTTGCGGCCAGGCGTCACGCCGCAACCGACGAATACCGATACAACGCTGTAATCGCTTATACGGTGAGGGCTGGGCTGTGTTCGTAGCCCAGCCCGACACATTAAGCGCCTTATGGATAACGACGATTTGCCCGTTGGACGCATCCTGAGCCGGCGCGAAGCGCTCATGGTCCTCGGTGTTTTGGGTGTTGGCGTGCTGGCAGCCTGTGCTGCGCCTATTGCAACACAATCTTCAGGCGCATCGGTGGGCGAACAACCCTCGCCCGAACCGGTGGCTTCCCCAACGCCTGGCGCAACCATCGCTGCGATCGCTCAGGAGCTTACACCGGCTGCAACCTCAGCGCCGAGCGCAATCGAGACGACCACGAGTGAAGTCGCGCTGCCGACGTGCGTGGTCAGCCCGGCTATGACGGAAGGGCCATACTTCGTAGACGAGCGGCTGAACCGCTCCGACATTCGCGTGAACACTGCGGACGGCGCCGTGAAGGCGGGCGTTCCGCTCCAACTGACGCTGCGTGTGCTGCAGGTCAGCGGCCGCGGCTGTGCGCCACTGGCTGGCGCGATGGTGGATATCTGGCATTGCGACGCGCTGGGCGTGTATTCGGACGTCGTGGATCGCAGCTTCAACACTGTTGGCCAAGACTTCTTGCGCGGCTATCAGATCACCGACGCGAACGGTGTGGTCAATTTCACCACGATCTATCCTGGGTGGTATCCAGGCAGAGCAGTGCACATCCACTTTAAGGTGCGCAGTGCGAACGCCGCCGGTCAAAATTACGAATTCACGTCGCAGTTCTTCTTTGATGACGGGCTGAGTGAGCAGGTGTTCATGCGGGCGCCGTACTCCAGCAAGGGATCAGGGTTCCTGCGCAATGCCAACGATGGCATCTACCGGAGCGGTGGCGATCAGACCACGCTCACGCTGACGCCGGACGGCGACGGTTACCGCGCGACGTTCGACATCGGTCTGGCGATGGCCTAGCGGTCTCCCTCGTCCTAAAATCGCGTCATGTCTGCGCGCGTGCTTATCGTGGATGACGATCGGCAGATCGTCCGGCTGTTGCAGTCTTACCTCGAGCACGCCGGCATGATCGTCTTCACGGCGTTTGATGGCGAGGAAGCGATGCACGTCATCCGGCGCGAACGGCCGGACTGCGTGGTGCTCGACCTGATGATGCCCAAGCGCAGCGGCTGGGACGTGACACGGTGGGTGCGCGGAGATGAGCATCTCGCCGCCACGCCCATCCTAATGCTGACGGCGCGCGTCGAAGACACCGACAAGCTGGTCGGCCTGGAGCTGGGCGCGGATGACTACATCACCAAGCCGTTCAACCCGCAGGAGGTGGTCGCGCGTGTGCGGGCGATTCTGCGCCGGGCGCGGTGGAGCGCGCAGACGCCGCAAGCGGTCTATCAGATCGGCGGCCTTCGGCTGAACGATCACGAACATACTGTCTCGCTCGACGGCCGGCCGCTTGATCTCACCCCAACCGAGTTCGCGCTGCTGCGCGCGATGATGGCCAACCCGAACTATGCCTTTACGCGCAGCGAGCTGATCGAGCGCGCGCTGGGCTACGACTATGAGGGTCTGGAGCGCACGATAGACAGCCACATCAAGAACCTGCGCCGCAAGATCGAGCCTGATCCGGCCAACCCAACCTACATCGAGACGGTGGTTGGGGTGGGGTATCGTCTGCGCGCCGCGCCGAACAGTGCAAACGGTGAGCCGGACGCGCGCGGCATTGGAGCGCCCCTGTGAACCGCCTTTGGGTGCGCCTGACGCTGGCGTTTCTGCTGGTGACTTTGCTGATGGCTGCCTTCGTCGCCGTCGCCATCACGTGGAGCGCCAGCCGGCAGTTCCGTGGTTATTTGGCGCAGCCGGGGGTTTTCGCCCGCGGCGGCGCGCTCGACGTGTTGGAGGCACACTACGAGGCGTACGGCTCATGGGCGGGGGTGGGAGATTCACTGCGCGCGGTGCGTCCTCGGCTTCGGCGCGGCGCGTTTCCCAAACACCGCCCGCCGTTGCTCGTGACCGATGCCCAGGGCCGAATCGTGTATGACGAGGCGGGACGTCAGCGCATCGGCCAGATGCTCGATCCCATCGCGCTGGCCTCGGCGCAGCCGGTCGTGGTCAGCGACGCCGTCGTCGGCTACGTGCTTGCCGGCTCGCCGGACTTCGATCCGCTCGGCCCGTTGGAGCGGCGCTTCCTGAGCGATCTGCAAGGCTCAATCGCCCTGATTGCCCTGGTCGGCGTAGGCTTAGGGATCGTCGCGGGATTGTTCGTCAGCCGCAGCCTGTCGAAGCCGCTGACCGTGGTGGCCCAGGCGGCGCACGCCTTCGCCCAGCGCGACTGGTCGCAGCGCGTGCCGCTGAAAGCAACAGCCCATATCGCCGAGGTCGCCGAAGTGGCGCAAGCCTTCAACCGCATGGCCGACTCGCTCCAGCAAGCGGAGGCGCAACGGCGCAACCTGATGGCCGACGTGGCGCACGAGTTGCGCACGCCGCTGACGGTAATTCAAGGCTCGCTACGCGCCTTGTTGGACGGCGTGCATCCGCTGCAGATGAAGGAAATCGCCGCCGTCTATGACGAGACGCGGTTGCTTGCGCGCTTGGTGGAGGATGTGCGCGAGCTGGCGCTGGCCGAAGCGCACCAGTTGCCGATGGCGATCCGGCCGGTGGATGTCGGCGCGGCGCTGCGTGCGACGGCTGAGCGCTTCGCGGCTGCCGCGGATGCGCAGCAGGTCGCGCTGGGCGTCTCCATCTCAGAGGGGATTCCGCCGGCCCAGGCCGACCCCGACCGGCTGGCGCAGGTGTTGCACAATCTGGTGAGCAACGCCTTCCGGCACACGCCGCCGGGCGGGCAGATCACGCTGAGCGCGGAGGCGTTGGCGGATGGCGTGCGGGTGAGCGTGCGCGACACCGGGGAGGGCATCGCCGAAGAAGACCTGCCGCGCGTCTTCGATCGCTTCTACCGCAGCGACCGGTCGCGGTCGCGCAGCACAGGGGGCGCCGGCCTCGGCCTGGCGATCGCCAAGTCGCTGGTCGAGAACATGGGCGGGCGGATCGGCGTCGAGAGTCGGCTGGGGCAGGGCAGCGAGTTTTGGTTCATGTTGCCGGCCCTTGATCATCCCAAGCCATCATCCTGAAGATGCGCTCGACGAACTCGTCTTCTCCTTCTGCTGACGCATCCACTCATGCACCGCGGTGCTTAGCCAATGCCTGGTGATGCGCATCTGCACCGTCCAGGGCGCAGGCTCGATATGCTTGGTCAGGTAGCCGTCGAAAGTCAGGCGTTGCACATCGGGGTCGTCGCACATCTTGGCGAAGATTTCGCGTTGCAGGTCGCCGTTGTAGCTGATGCGTTGCAGGAAGGCGAGGAAGAGGTAGGTCGGGCGATAGGCTTTCCACCACGGCGCGTCGTAGTCCTGGCGGAGGTTGGCAGCGGTCGGCGCGTCCAGGTGTTTGGCGATGGCGCGCGCGGCCATTTCGCCGCTCTTCATCGCCCAGTAGATGCCTTCGCCGCTGGTCTGCTGCACCAGGCCGGCAGCGTCGCCCACCAGTGCGGCGCGGTCGTACGAGAGGTGCTTGCGCGGGTGCATCGGAAGGTGGTGCGCCTCGAACTTCACGCTCAGCCCTTCGCCGAGCTGATCGCGCAGCTTGTGCTTGAGGTTGGCCAGCAACTGGCGCGCTGCTTTGGTCTTGCCCGCACCCGCGCCGATGCCGGCGGCCACATGGTCGTATTTGGGGAAGACCCAGGCGTATAAGTCGGGCGATACGTCGTCGCCCAGGTAGAGCGCCGCCCGCTTCTCCCAGTATGTCATCGCGTGCGCCGGCAGTCGGATGCGCTCCTGATACGCGACGGCCATGGGCAGCCGCTCCAGCCCCAGCGACTTCGCCACGGTGGAGTAGGCGCCGTCCGCGCCGATCACGGCGTCGGCCTCGATGATGTGCGTCTTGTTGCGTTTGTCCTCGTAGGTCGCCCGGATGCCGCGCGGCCCGAACTCGACGTGCTCGAGCTTGCCCTCGATTAGCTCGGCGCCTTTGCGCACGGCGCGGTCGCGGATGTAGCGGTCGAACTTCTCACGGCGCACCATGGCGATGAAGTCCGTCTCCGGCGCCGGATGGCTGCTGAGGACGGGGAACTCGCTGTAGTGTCTGGGCGAGCACACGACGGCGATGGTGACTTTGCGATCAATCAGGTCATGCGGCAAATCCCAATCGCTAAATACGCGCGGCGGCACGGCGCCGCCGCATGGCTTGACGTAGTTTAGGTCGCGCTCGAGCAGGATCGTCTCGACGCCCAAATCGCGCAGTGTGTTGGCTGCCGTGCTGCCGCCCACCGACGAACCGACCACCAGCACTCTCGACATGGCTCACCTCCGTGTGTCATCGCACGGCGTCTATTTTGCGCACGAATGGCCGGATGCGCAATGCGCAAGATGTGAAGGGTCTATTTCAGTTTGGGGGCGAAGAATAGGCAGCAGACCACATCGCGTCAAAGGCGTGACCCATGACGGCCGCCCGAATCGGGAGCAGACGCTCGATGCCGAGACGGCTCCAGCGCATCCCGCTACCGGCGAAGCGATGACGGAATTGCTTACAGGCGCTCTCGACCACGCCGCTGCCGATCGGCCAGCCATCTTCGCGCAGGCTCTGGTATTGCATGCGTCGCCGGTT
>NZ_JAAFGM010000026.1 GCF_012931985.1 Candidatus Roseilinea sp. NK_OTU-006 | reverse complement strand
ACAACGGTTCAATGCGCGCCCACAGACTATCAGACAGCTCCCAACTTGCAACGTCGGCGTATCGCGTCCCACTGGTATTATCCATATCCCTATTATGGCTCGTTCCGTAAGTTTAGAGATAGGTTCTAAGTTATAGGCAAGCACCCTTGTAACACAAGGTGAGTGCCTCGTCAAGGTCGAAAAGCTTAAAAGTTCCGATGCGTCCTCACGGCTTCGACGCATTCTCCGGCGGCGTCACCGTGCAACCGGGCAGCGTGCGGAAGAAGCGCTCTGGTCCAGGCGGCGCGTAGATGATGAACAGTTCGGCCGGCTTCCAGCCCACGTTCAGCGTCGCGTGATACACGTCGGCGGGAATGAAGATGCTCGCGCCGGCGTGCAAGCGCACCGGCGGCTGGTCGTCAATCATCTGTTCGATCTCGCCGCTGATGACGTAGATGATCTCGTCGCTGCCGGGGTGGTTGTGCCGTGCATGGCCCATGCCGGGCTTGACGATGACCACACCGGAGCTAAACCGCTGGGAGCCGGTCACTGCCGGCTCGTTGTGCATCTTCAGCGTGCCCCAGTCGAACTGGAGCGACTCGACGTCTTCGCCGTAAACGACATAACCTGCGCCGATCTTCTGCATGGCATACTCCTCGATAGTGAGATGTCGGACAGATTAGCATGTAGCAGCGCAGCGCGCAATGCGTAAGCCTTCGATGAGCCAAGCCCGTACAAGGGGCTCGGCCGGAGTGCCATGGCGTTCCGGCCGAGTTAGAAGCAGCGATGATGCAAGAATCAGCGCTCGCGCGGGCAGGTGCTGATGCCAAACGGCGCATACAGCGGACAGAAGCCGATGAGGCTGGTGAGCAGGAAGACCGCTGCCAACACGCCTAGAATGACGGCCAGCACACCGCTGATTGTGCCGGTGACGATGAGCGCAGCAACGATGACCGCAACGACGATGCGAATCCCGCGATCCAAATTACCCATATTCTTCTTCATCTCGAAACCTCCTGGATTGTGGACATATCGTGTTGACTATAGGGTAGCGTGCCAGCGGCGATTTGTCGGTGACAATGTCACACAACTGAGGCGATTCGCCCGCGCTCAACCGGCGGCATCACATCGCCCTGGCGCGGCGCAGGAGCCCGGCATGATCCAACAGCATGATCGTCCCCCGGCCGGTCTCGATCAGGCGGCTGGCGCGGAAGTCCTCCAGGATGCGGCTGACGACCTCGCGCGAGGTGCCCAACTCGGCTGCGATCTCCTGATGGGTGATGCGCAAGCTGGAAGCCGAGGGGCTGAGCCGACGAGCCAAGAAGTCGGCGATGCGCGCATCCATGCGCCGGAAGGCCACCTCGTCCACAACAGCCATGACGCTGGCCAGCCGTCGCGAGAGCAGGTCGAACACGTAGTCCCGCCACGGCTGATAACGATTGACCCAATCGCGGAACGCCGTCGCCGGAATCACGATGGCCTCCGCATCGCGCTCGACCATAGCGATGGCGGGGAACTGGCGATTGCCCAGGATGCAGTTGGCGGTGAGGATGCAGCTTTCCCCTTGCTCGAAGCGGTAGAGCGTGATCTCACGTCCGGTCTCGCCGATCTTGAACACGCGCACCACACCGCTGAGCAGGACCGCAATAGTGTTGCATTCATCGCCTTCAGCGAAGATCTGCGCGCCGGCGGGAACGGCGTGGATGCTCGCCTCGCGCAGAAAATCGCGGAGGAGTTCCGCCGGCGCATGCGCCAGAAACGGCAGCGCCGTCGTCGCGCGCTTCAGGTTTTCGGGCCGTAACATTAGATGCGCGGAAGCCGTCAGCGTCGCTGCAACTGCTTGAAGCGTCGGGCGTTTTCGGTGATCGCCACCTCAGTGGGCAGGCGCTCCATGCTGCTGGCGCCGAAGAAGCCGACAACGCCCGTTGTGCGCGAGAGCACATACTGTGCGTCCTCCGGCTCGGCGATCGGCCCGCCGTGGCACAGCACCATCACATCAGCGCGCACGCGCTTCGCGGCGTCGTGCATGCGCTGGATGCGCTCGACGCATTCATCCAGCGTGAGGGCGGTCTTCGCGCCGATGGCGCCTTTGGTCGTCAGCCCCATGTGTGGCACCAGCACATCCGCGCCGGCCTGCGTCATCGCGACGGCCTGATCTTCGTCGAACACGTATGGGCAGGTGAGCAAATCCATCTCATGCGCCAGCCGGATCATGTCCACCTCCAGCCCGAAGCCCATGCCGGTCTCCTCCAGCCCTTGACGGAAGACGCCGTCAATCAGGCCGACGGTGGGGAAGTTCTGCACGCCGGTAAAGCCGGCCTCCTTCACCTGCCGGAGGAAGACCGGCATCAACCGGAAGGGGTCGGTGCCACACACGCCGGCCAGCACCGGCGTATGCTTCACCACCGGCAACACCTCGTTGGCCATTTCCATCACAATGGCATTCGCGTCGCCGTAGGGCATCAGCCCGGCCAGCGATCCGCGCCCGGCCATGCGATAGCGTCCGCTGTTGTAGATGATGATGAGGTCCACGCCGCCGGCTTCGGCGCACTTGGCCGACAAGCCGGTGCCCGCGCCGGCGCCGATGATGACGCCGCCAGAAGCCACAGTCGCCCTGAGCTTCTCTAGCGCAATTGCTCTGTCCATAAGCTGTCAACCCCTTTGTCGCCGGGACGCATCCATCTCTCCCAGCGCCGCAGTACTTCTTCTCTTCTTCTCTTTTGCGCCGGCGATCATCCGATCCAGCTCGCGCGCCATTGCCTGCGCAAATTGCGGGTCATTGATGTCCGTATCCATCTCCCGCACCGGAATATCGGCGCGCAGGTTGGCCTTCAGCTCGCGAATCAGCGCTGCATCCGCTTCGGGATCATAGAACGGCTTGCCCTGCGTGGCGATCATCGAGACGCCCTTGAGCGGGATGAAGACTGCGGTCGGTCCGCTGGCCAAGTTCAACTTGCGGGCGATGATGCGGCCCAGCTCGGCGCATTCCTCGGCTGTGGTGCGCATGAGCGTCACGGCGGCGTTGTGCTGATAAAGGTTACGCCCGCGGAACTGCTCCGGCACGGTGTCCAGCGGCCCGAAGTTCACCATGTCCAGTGCGCCGAGCGACACCACCTGTGGCACACCCAGCTTGCCTGCCGCCTCCAACCGCTCCGGCCCGGCGCTCAACACGCCGCCCACCAGTTCATCGGCCAGCTCGGTGGTCGTGATGTCCAGCACGCCGGCCAAAAAGCCGCCCTTCACCAGCGCCTCCATGCTTTGTCCGCCGGTGCCGGTCGCGTGAAAGACGAGCACCTCATAGCCGCGCTCCTCCAGCCAAGCGCGCGCCGCGTTCACGCACGGCGTCGTGACGCCGAACATCGTCGCGCCGATCAGCGGTTTAGATTTGGAGGCGCGCTTGCGTTTGGCATACGCGGCGGCCATGCCCGCGATGGCCGCCGCTGCATTGCTTAAGATGCGCTCACTGACGCGGTTGACGCCGGCGATGTCCACCACCGAGTACATCAGGGTCACGTCGTTCGCGCCGACGTAAGGGCGCGTGTCGCCGCTGGCCAGCGTGCTGACGATGAGCTTGGGCACACCCACGGGCAACTCGCGCATGGCCGCCGCTGCGATGGATGAATTGCCGCTGCCGCCCATGCCCATGATGCCATCCAGCTTTTGCTCGGCATAGAGGCGCTTGGCGATCTCCGCCGCGCCCCGCGCCATGGTCATCACCGCTGCACCACGGTCGCCGGAGGTCGCCAAAGCGCGGATCTCCGCGCCTGCGGCGCGGGCCACTTCCTCGCGCGGAATGGTGGGCTTGATCTGGGGCGCGCCCAGGACGCCCGCGTCCACCAGGATCACCTCGGCGCCGTGTTGCCGAATCCGTTTGCGGACGAAGTCAAATTCTGCGCCCTTTGTGTCGAACGTGCCGATCAAAACGACGGTTGTCATAGTGCACCTCGCTAGCGTTATAGGCGCAACCTGCGCTTAGCGCAAATGCGCCTCTCAGCGGATGATCAGGTTGCATACATGGGCTTCATATGCGCAACCGGGAGCGTTCTGTCTGCATGGTTGGCCCACGCACAACTGGGCGATGCGGCGCAACCGGAGCCGGCAAGTGACATGATGAGCAGCCTGGTGCCGGCGCTGATGTTCAGCATGTTGGCGCAGAGCATGTTCTGGGGAACGGGCGGCTGGACGATGCCGGGGATGCTGAGCGAGCCGACGCCACAAACGCCGTTGCTCGGCAATGGCGACTTGCTCGAGGCCGGCGCGATGAGCGACTGGGATGACGCCGGCGGCTTAGACTTTGGCGGCGAGTTCTAACCTCCTCGCCTTCCCCAACGTGACATGGGTGCAGGCAGAGCCGGTCGAAGCCTGCGCCCACGCGTCTTTTTGGCTGGGCGTCGGCCGCACAGCAAAGATGAGCCACTGCCGGCGACCCTTGTGCAACGCCCTATAATCAGCGTGCGCCCTGACGACCGGCTTTGTTGGCCCAGGCGATCCGGCAACTCGGGCACATGGGGTGTAAGCGTTATGCACACGACCACGCTTTTTGCGGCCAAGTCGCGGTCCAGCTTTCTCCAGCGACACTATCAGACCCTCATCACGTTGTCGTTGCTGGCCGTGGACGTGCTTGGCATCGCGGCCAGCTTCTTCATAGCCTATCGCCTTCGATTGCTGATCCCCCTGCCCGAGCCGGCGCGCAGCGTGCCCGGCTTCGCTCAGTTCCTTCCTCTGCTGGCGCTGCAGGTCGTCGCGATTATCAGCACCTTCTTCTTCGGGAAGATGTACCATCGGCGCCGCACGCGCTATAACACCGATGACCTGGCCGCCATCTTCTCGGCGGTTTCCGTCGGCACGTTGATTAGCATCGCGCTCGTTTCGCTCACATTCAGGGGCGAATCGGCCATCGCCGACTTCCCGCGCGTTATGGTGATCTACGCCTGGTTGCTGACCATCGTCGCCGTTGTTCTGGGGCGCAGCATACAGGCGCGCATCCAACGCGCGCTGCAAATGCGCGGCATCGGCCGAACGCGCGTGGTGGTGGTGGGTGCTGGCGAGCCGGCAGCCACCGTGCTGCAGCGCATCCAACAAAATCCGCGGCTGGGTTATGACGTGGTCGGCATGGTGCCATACGACAGCCAAAAGCGCTGGGACGACGTGCGGCTGCTTGGCTCGCTGGATGACCTCTCGCGCCTGGTCGCCCGTGAGGCAGTGGACGAGGTGATCATCGCCCTGCCGGAAGCGAGCAGCGAGGACTTGCTAAACGTGATCGCCAAATGCGACCGCAGCACGATCAGCATCAAAGTGCTGCCCGATCAGTTTCAAATCATGGCCGGTCAACTCAGCATCGGCGAGCTGAGCGGCCTGCCGTTGCTGAACCTGCGCGATGTGGCGTTGCGCGGCTGGAAGGTTTCGCTCAAACGGGCCGTGGATTTAATCGGCAGCGCGGTCGGCCTGGTGTTGTTGTCGCCGTTCATGCTGCTGATCGCCGTCCTCATTAAGCTCGATTCGCCCGGCCCGGCGTTCTACACGCAAGAGCGGATGGGGCTGGACGGCAAGCGCTTCCATTTGATTAAGTTCCGCAGCATGCGCGTGGACGCCGAGCAGAGCGGCCCCGGCTGGACACGCCCCGACGACCCGCGCAAGACGCGCCTGGGCGCCTTCCTGCGACGGACCAACCTGGATGAGCTGCCGCAGCTCATCAACGTGTTGCTGGGCGACATGAGCCTGGTCGGCCCACGGCCCGAACGGCCGATCTACGTGGAGGAATTCCGCAAGCGCATCCCGCGCTACATGGAGCGCCACCGTGAGAAGGCCGGCATGACTGGCTGGGCGCAGGTCAACGGCTTGCGCGGCGATACCTCCATCGAGGAGCGCACGAAGTACGACCTGTGGTATGTCGAGAACTGGTCGGTCTGGCTCGACATCAAGATCATCCTGATGACGATCTGGCAGACGATCACCGGCGAGCACGAGAACGCGTATTGAGGAGTAAAGGGTCAGGAGTCAGGAAGCAGAGGTCAGAAGTTGAAAGTAGGGAGTGGGGAATCAGTTGAGTGGCAGATCTCCGACTTTCCACTCCTTATCCTCGAACTTAATTCCTCACCCCTCACTCGCTAACTCGATTTTGCTCACCAGCCCCCTCGGTTCGCCGCCCAGCGGTTGTCCCGGCGGCAGTTGGCTCGCCTTCCACTCGCCCTTCGCTCGGCCGGCGTCATAGCGCAGCACGTCGTGGCTGTGTGTGCGCTCGCGCAGCGTCTCGATGCGTTGTTCGCCGAAGAGCGGGTCGGTGTAGCCCAACTGCGCCCGCACCCGCTCCGACAAGCCCGGGGTGAAGGGCGCGAACAACACGGCCAGCGAGTCAATCACCCGCGCTGCAACGTAGAGTTGTGTGCCGGCGCGCGCCTTATCGGCCTTGATGGTCTTCCAAGGCGCTTCGAAGTCGAGGTATTGGTTCGTCGCCGTCGCCAGGTCGAGCACCTCGTTCAGCGCATCGCGCAGCCTGACTGCGTTCAGCTTCTCTCCCACGGAATCGAAGCTCGCTTCCACTTTTGCGATCAACGCCCGATCGGCCTCGGCCAAGTCGCCGGGTTGCGGGATGCGTCCCTCAAAGTTGCGCCAGATTTGCGAGAGCACACGCTGGATCAGGTTACCCCACTTGGCCAGCAATTCGCTGTTGTTGCGCTGGGCGAAATCGCTCCAGCTCCAGTCGCTGTCCTTGGTTTCGGGCATGATCGAGGTGAGGTAGAAACGCAGTGGATCGGCGCCGTACTTCTGCGCGAGCTCGATCGCATCGAGCGAAACGCCCAGGCTCTTGCTGAACTTCTGCCCGCCCAGGTTGAGGTACTGGTTCGCCGGCACGTCGTAGGGCAGGTTGAACTTCTGGTCGTCCGCGCGCGACGCAAGAACATCGTTGGGGCTATCCCATGGCTCGCCAAGCTGCTTCATGCCCATCAAAATGGCCGGCCACAGCACCGTGTGAAACAGGATGTTGTCCTTGCCAATGAAGTTGTAGATGCGCACGTTATCCGGCCGATACCAGAACTCCTTCCATGCGTCAGGTTGGCCCGAGACTGCGGCCCACTCGACCGTGGCTGACAGGTAGCCCAGCAGCGCCTCATACCACACGTAGATGCACTTGCCCTCCGCGCCTTCGATGGGGATGGGAATGCCCCACGTCAGGTCACGCGTAAACGCGCGCGGCTCCATTTCTTCGGCATAGCGCCGGGAAAACTCCAGCACCGCAGCGCGCCAGTAGCGATCCTTGTCCGACAGGTAAGCCAAAATCGGCGCGCGCAGCGCCGGCAGGTCGAAGAAATAGTGCTCGCTTTCGCGGATCGTCAGCTTATCGTCCGGCTGCGCGCGGCTGCGCGGATTAATCAGTTGGGTGCCATCGAGCAGACTGCCGCAGTTGTCGCACTGGTCGCCGCGTGCTTTGTCGTAGCCGCAAATCGGGCAAGTGCCCTCCACCAGGCGGTCGGGGAGAAACTTCCCCTGCGTCTCCGAGTAGAGCTGCTTCTGCTTCGCCTTAAACAGATACCCGTTCTCCATCAGCCGACGAAACATTTGACGGCCGATGGCGTGGTGATTCTCCGTGTCGGTGTGCGTGAACAGGTCATACGAGATGCCGAGCAGCCGTTGCGTCTCCAGGAAGCGCCCGTGAAAGTACTCGAACACCTCGCGAGGCGTTTTGCCCTCTTTTTCGGCGCGCACGACGATGGGCGTGCCGTGCGCATCGCTGCCGCTGACCATCACCACGCGGTTGCCCTTCAAGCGGTGATAGCGCGCAAAGATGTCGGCAGGCAAATACGCGCCTGCGATGTGGCCCACGTGTAAATCGCCGTTGGCATACGGCCAGGCGACGCAAACGAGAATGTTCTCCATACTTCGGTAATTCGGTGAAGGGTTGTCCGTCGCAAGTCCAGTGAGCCCGGCGTCCCAAACAAGAGCCGCCCGGCGCATACGCGGGCGGCTTGTTCCTCAAGCGACAGGCGGTCGGACGTGATCACCTCGCCCGTGTGGCGTTACACGTCGGGCATGCGCATCGGGGCGCCGGCGATGTTCAGGATGCCTGCGACCGTCATCGGAATGCAATCATAGCGCATGACGTGTTAAAATCAAACCGATCGAGGTGTGGCGCAGCCTGGTAGCGCACTTGCATGGGGTGCAAGGGGTCCCGAGTTCAAATCTCGGCACCTCGACTGGGACTTGTCCGGATACAGCGCAGGCGCACCTTGGCCTATGCCTCAGGCGCCGCGCCGTTTCGTTTCAGACAGGTTTACGGAGGGTGATCGTATTCCTGGAAGAACTTCGCCCCGCGATGTGTTCATAGCTCAAACGATTCGCCCCGCTTCGGCAAGCGCACATCGCCGATCCCCAGCTCGGTCAATCCCTGCGCCAACGCGCGCATCGGCCCGCTCTCGCCATGCACCAGGAAGACGCCGCGCAGCCGGCGCGCCTGTGGGCGCACCCAATCGAGTAGCTCATGGCGATCGGCGTGCCCGCTAAACGCCTCGATGCGCCGCACCTCGGCGCGCACGGCGAACTCATCGCCCAGGATCTTCACGTAGCGCTGGCCGTCCAGGATGCGTCGGCCCAGGGTGTCCTGCGCTTGAAAGCCGACGAACAGGATCATGTTCTTGGGATCCGCGATGGTGTGGCGCAGGTGATGCAACACGCGCCCGTGTTCGGCCATGCCGGATGCGCTGATGATGACAGCCGGCCCGTCCAGTTCATTCAGCGCTTTGGAGTCCTCAACGCGTCGAATGTAGGTCAGCCGGTTGAAGCCGAACACGCTGCCGTCGGCGTCCGCGTGCAACATCCGCTGAGTTTCATCGTCATAGCACTCCGGGTGGGTTTGAAAGGCTTCCGTGACGTTCACCGCCAGCGGGCTATCTACGAAGACCGGCACGTCGGGCAACTCGCCGCGATTGACCAGGTCGTTCAGACGGTACACGATCTCCTGCGTGCGGCCCACGGCGAAAGCGGGGATCACCACTTTGCCGCCTCGGGCGACCACATCGCTGATGGCGCGTTGCAAATCCAGCGTCGCCTCGTTGACCGGCGGGTGCAGACGGTCGCCATAGGTGCTCTCCAGGATGAGATAATCCGCCTCGGGCAGGGGCGCCGGATCGCGCAGGATGGGCAATCCGCGCCGGCCCAGGTCGCCGCTAAAACAGAGCCGCGCGGTGCGCGCGCCTTCGGTCAGTTCCAGGAGCACCCACGCCGAGCCGAGCATGTGGCCGGCGTCGCCGAACATGGCGCGGGCATGCCGAGTGATCGGGATCCAGCGCGCGTAATCGTATCCGGCGAACCGGCGCAGCGATCGCTCGGCGTCGGCCAGGGTGTAGATCGGCGCCAACGGCTGAGGGGATTTGCGATGCCGGTTGAGATAGCCGACGTTTTCTTCCTGGATCGCGCCGGAATCGCGCAACATCACTGCGCACAAGTCGCGTGTCGCATGGGTGCAGACGACGCTGCCGCGGAAGCCATTCTTGACCAGATTAGGGATGTTGCCGGCGTGATCAATGTGGGCGTGGGAAAGGAGCACCACATCCACGGCGCGCGCGTCGTATGGCAGTTGTTGATTGACGGCGTACGACTCGGCGCGCCTGCCCTGGAAGAGGCCACACTCCAGCAGGATCCTGTCGCTTGCGGCCTCGATGAGATGTTGCGAACCGGTCACGGTTTGGGCAGCGCCCCAGAAGGTGATTTGCATGGCATCCGAAAGTGGTCTAGCGCACTTGCGTGAGTATAATTTTGCGCCACAGATAAGCAGGAGGCTGCTCGCGCATGATCGAGATGAGGATCGAAAGCATTCGCATTAGCCTGATGAGCACGAATCAGCAGGTGGTGATCCTGAAAGAGCTGGATGGTGAGCGCCGCCTGCCCATCT
This sequence comes from Candidatus Roseilinea sp. NK_OTU-006, assembly GCF_012931985.1. Classification (GTDB taxonomy): domain Bacteria; phylum Chloroflexota; class Anaerolineae; order J036; family Brachytrichaceae; genus JAAFGM01. The sequence goes on along the minus strand of NZ_JAAFGM010000026.1, from coordinate 33,632 downwards.
TCATCGGCAAGCCGGAAGGAGACGCGATCGTGTTTCACCTCAACGGAGTCAGCGTCCCGCGCCCCCTCACCCACGATTTGGCAGCCAACATCCTCAACAAGCTCGACGCGCGACTCAGCCATGTGCTCATCAATGACCTGCGCCATCAACACTTCTACGCGTCCATCATCGTGCACGCGGGGGACGATGAGCAAGAAATCGCGCTGGACGCCCGACCGAGCGACGCGATCGCTCTCGCCGTGCGCCTGGATTGTCCCATCTTCGTTGCGGAGCACGTCCTGGACGAAGCCGGCGTCGAGCCGCTGGGCGCACCCGAGACGAGCAACAAAGAAGACCTGGGCGCGTTCAGCGATTTCATCAGCTCGCTCGATCTGAGTGACCTGGATAAGGATAAATGACCGTCCGCGCGGCTTGGCCCACTTTATGAAGGCCGTTGAGGCAAAATCGCCGCGACGCGCGGTTGCGGCTTGGCAGGAGTATAGATACGAGGAGGCATATACCCCATGGTGGAAGTGAAGGTGGATGCAGTGCGGGTCAACCTGATGGGTTCGCACCGAGTGGTCATCCTGAAAGATGTGGAATCTGAGCGCTTTCTGCCGATCTGGATCGGGCAGCCCGAAGCTGAGGCAATCACCATTCACCTCACGAATACGCGGGTCGCTCGTCCGCTGACGCATGACCTGATCGTGAACGCCATTCGCGAGCTGGGAGCCACGGTGCGCTATGTGGTGGTCAACGATCTGCGTGAGGAGACGTTCTACGCCCGGATCGTCCTGAGGACGCGCGACGGCAAAGACCTGAGCATAGATTCGCGCCCCAGCGACGCGATCGCCATCGCTGTGCGCGTCGGTTGTTCGATCTACGTGGACGACGACATCATGGCCCAACATGGCCAGGAGCCGGAAGAAGAGGCCGGCCAGGAATCGGAAGAAGACCTGGGGGCCTTCAAGGACTTCCTCGGCACACTCGACCTGGACGACCTGGACAAGAAATGACCCCCGAGCGCAGCCGGGGTGAGCCACGCGTGTTCATTCGCATTGAATGAACACCTGCGTGGCTTTTTGTTTGCTGCGCTTCGCTGCCATTGCCACCTGCATGGAAGTTGTCATCGCGCTGCACGCCTTGTGTCTGATCCTGCTTTCGGCCTATGCGTTCCATCAGGGCGTGCTGCTAGTGCTGTATCTGCGCCCGCGATCGCACCACCCTGCATCGCCGATGCCCCGAAGACAGGCGCGCCACGATGCGCCGACCGTCACCCTGCAGATCCCCCTGTTCAACGAGCGCTACGTAGCCGAGCGGATCATCGCTGCGGCGGCGGCGCAGGACTACCCCCCCGACAAACTCCACATCCAAGTGCTGGACGACTCGACCGACGACACGACGGAAATCGCGCGCCGGTCTGTGGCATGCGCGCGTCGGCGCGGCGTTCGCATCGAGCTGCTGCACCGCACCCACCGTGCCGGATACAAAGCCGGCGCATTGGCCGCCGGCCTGGCTCGCGCCAAGGGCGAGCTAATCGCCATCTTCGACGCCGATTTTCGGCCTGCGCCGGACTTCCTCCGCCGGCTGATCTGCGAACGACGCATCTTCGACGACCCGCGTGTGGGCTTCGTGCAGACGCGCTGGGATTACCTCAACCGCGATGCAAGCCTGCTCACCCGGGCGCAGGCCATGACGCTGGACGTGCATTTCATCATCGAGCAGCCGGTGCGCAGCCGCCACGGCCTGCTCATGAACTTCAACGGCTCAGGCGGCATCTGGCGCCGCGCGTGCATCGAGGACGCCGGCGGCTGGCAACACGATACGCTGACGGAGGACCTCGACCTGAGCTATCGCGCAGCGTTGCGCGGCTGGCGCGGCGTCTATCTGGCCGACGAGTCGGCGCCTGGCGAACTGCCCAACGACGTGCCGGCCTACAAACGCCAACAGGCGCGCTGGGCGCGCGGCACGTTACAGACCGCGCGCAAGCTGCTGCCCACCCTCGTCGCCTCTTCGCTGCCGTGGCATTGCAAACTCGCCGCCTGGATGCATCTGACCGGATATTTCGTTCACCCGCTCATCTTCCTGACGAGCCTGACTACGCCATTGCTGGTGTTACACGCCCTGCTCGGCATACATCGCGGCGCGTCCGCCGACTTGCCCGTCTGGGTGAACGCAGTCAGCTTGCTGAGCCTCGCGCCGATCGCCTCGATGTTCGCTGCGCACGCCGCGCGTGGGCGCCCCGTGCTTCAATTCCTGCGCGACCTGCCGGCCTCCCTCATGCTCGGCATCGGCGTCTCCTTTTCTAACACCGTCGCTATGCTCAAAGCGCTCTGCGAAAGGCACACCGGCGATTTCGCACGGACGCCGAAGCTCCACTGGAGCACGCCTCACGCTGCGCCCAAAGCCTACCTGATCCGGCCGGATTGGACGATGTGGATCGAGCTAGGGTTGGCGCTATATGTCGGCGGCGTCGTGATCTCCATCCTGACGCTGGGTTACTGGTTGTCGGCCGCGCCGATGCTGATCTACCTGTTGGGCTTCGGCGGCGTGTGGCTCAACCAGATGATGAACGTGCTGCGCAGCGCGGAACGCTAGCGCATCTCACGAACCCCTGCACGATCCCCCTATGCGCCGAGCTGGGGATACGGCCATTGGTTTCGACCGATGTCAAAATCCCCCGGTGAACCTACAGCAACCAGAGTTTGTCAATCCCCGGAGATTGTGCTAGAACAACGATCTGTGCTGATGAGGCGACAATCGGTTGCACTCGAGAACCCGTCCAGGCTTCTGCAGCTAGGTCGCTGATGAATGCCCAGCATATCCAGCATTCGATCCAGGAGGATAAACCCGATATGACACGGAACAAGATCACTCGAAGACAACTCTTGCGCCTGTCTGCCCTCGCCGGCACCGGCGCGGTGATTGCCGCATGCGCACCTGCCGCGCCCGCCGCACCGGCGGCCGAACAACCCGCGCAGCCCGCTGCCGGAGCTACAACTGCGCCCGCAGCCGCAGCGCAAATTCCGGAAGTGCCCCGCAACCGCACTGTCATCATGGGCTGGACCGTCAGCGACTTCGACAACATCGGCGTGACCAGCCCGTTCGCAGCCGGCCACAATCACCAGAACTTCAATTCGTCGCTATGGGATCCGTTGTACTACTGGGCGGCCTTCTCGGACACGGTGTATCCGTGGCTGGCAGCCGGCGACCCGGAATACAACGCCGACTACACCGAAGTGACGATCAAGCTACGCGACGGCATCGAGTGGAGCGACGGCACGCCGATCACCTCGAAGGACGTGGTCTTCACCGTCAACACCTGGCGCGACAACGACAAGCTGGACTACCACAGCCGCGTCGCGCCCTATGTGAAGGAAGCGGTCGCCGTTGACGACAAGACGGTCAAGATCATCTTCAAGCAGCCTTCGCCGCGCTTCGTGTTCGACGTGCTCACGGTGCACTTCGACACCGGCCGCCCAATCGTGCCGGCCCACGTGCTCGAGAAGGAAGCAGACGTCACCGCCTTCCCCGGCGGCCTGGACATGCCGCACTCCGGCCCCTACAAGCTGGTGTCGTGGACCAACAACCAGAAGATCTTCGACCTGCGCGAGGACTGGTGGGCGATCAAGACCGGCTTCCAACCCGTGCCCGAAGTCAAGCGTGTGATCATGCAGCGCATCGGCGACGATATGGGCGTCGTCGCCCAGCGCGTGGTGAATAACGAACTCGACACGGCGCTGGACTTCCGCAACGACATCATCGCCAACATCCTGAAGCAGAACCCCAAGGTGACCACCCATACCGGCGATAAGGAGCCGCACGGTTATCTCGACTGGTGGCCGAACTCGCTATGGATGAACCACGAGATCGAGCCGTTCAGCGACGTGCGCGTGCGCCGCGCCATCAATCGCGCGGTCAACCGCGAACAGATTGACGAGGTGGTGTATGGCGGCGCAAAGGTGAGCACCATCTATCCCTTCCCCCTCTATCCGCCGCTGCAGAAGTTCGCCGATTCGCCGGGCGTCCGGGCGATCGTCGAGAAGTATCAGCCGGGCAAATTCGACCTTGAAGAGTCGGCCAAGCTCATGGAAGAAGCCGGCTACAAGAAGAATGCCGACGGCCTTTGGGAGAAGGACGGCAAGACGGTGCCAGCGCAGATCAGCGGCTTTGCCGGCATCCACTCGGACATCGTGCCGGTCTTGGCCGAGATGCTGCGCCAGGCAGGCTTCGACACCGGCGAAGGCCCGGACTTTTCGCCGGAAGCCTACAACAACATGGCCCAAGGCCGACCCGGCCTGTACATGTTCGGCCACGGCGCCAGCCTGCGCGATCCCTTCGCCGTGTTCGAGCTATTCAATACCAAGCCGACGGGCAACACCGCCGGCAGCAACAACTTCTCACGCTACAACAACCCCGAGTTCGAGAAGCTGGTGTTGGAGATGGCGAAGTATCCCGCCGGCGATCCGAGGTTCGACGAGTTGGCGCTCCAGGCGATGGAGTTCTACTACAAGGACGTCATTGACGTGCCGATCATCCAGTGGCTGCACCGCATCGCCTACAACCAGACCTACTGGGTGAACTGGCCGACCGAGACGAACGTGGGAGAAGGCTACAACGGCGCGTTCTGGCACTGGACCGGCCCGCGTGTCATCGCCGCGTTGAAGCCGGCCAGCTAAACCCGAAGCGTGCGCTCAGCACTCGCCCGCAGTTCGCCCTGGCCTTCCTCTTTCGGGGAGGCCAGGGCTTCATTCCCCTTCATTACAGCTCACGTTCGGCTATGATTGCTCTTGCGGCGCTTCGAGCAATCCGATGAGGCTAGCATATCTCGTTAAACGCGTTCTCTTTTTAATCGCGGTGGTGTGGGTGGCCGCGACGATCGTTTTTTTCATCCCACGCTTGTCCGCTCGCAATCCGATCCGCGAGCGCTTCGCCGAGATCGCTCGCTCAACGGGCTTCGCCCCGAAGGACCTGGAGCAAATCATCGCCGCCTACGAAGTGAAGTTTGGCCTGAACAAGCCGCTGCTCCAACAGTATGTCGAGTATATGGGCGGCGTGCTGCGCGGCGACCTTGGGCCGTCGCTGACGCGCTTCCCGAAGACCGTCCTGGAGCTGATCTTCTCTGCGCTGCCGTGGACGATCGTGCTGTTGATGCTTACGACGCTGCTCTCATTCGCCCTGGGCAACCTGCTCGGCGCGCTGGCCTCATGGCCGCGCAGCCCGAGGTTCGTGAAGGGCTTGATGGCCCCGTTGATGATGTTGCAAGCGGTGCCGGCTTACCTGCTCGGCCTGCTGCTCATCTTCTTCATCGCCTTCCGCTTGAAGCTGCTGCCGATGGGCGGCGCGTATTCGCAGGGCGTCACGCCCTCGTTGACGCTGGAGTTCATCCTCGACGCGGCACGGCACCAAATCCTGCCGGCCATCTCGCTCATCCTCGCTTCGCTGGGCTTCTGGGCGCTGGGCATGCGCGGCATGGGCATCACCATCCAGGGCGAAGACTACGTGAACTTCGCCGAGCACAAAGGACTGCATCCGCGCACGATCTTCACCCAATATTACGTGCGCAACGCGCTGCTGCCCCAAGTCACCGGCTTAGCCCTGGCGTTCGGCAGCGTCATCGTCTCCGGCGTGCTGGTCGAGCAGTTATATGGCCTGCCCGGACTCGGGGGCTTGCTGGGAGACGCCATCCTGAAAAACGATTACTTCGTCATTTACGGCATCACACTCTTCGTGATTCTTTCGATCGCCATCCTGATGTTCTTGGTTGACCTGATCTATCCACTGCTCGATCCACGGATACGCTACGAATCAAGATGACGCAGATGGCTGCTGTTGGACCCCAACCGGACGCTCAGGAGATCCGTTACGAGCAGCCTTCGCGGCTGACGCTCACCGGGCGTTACCTTCGGCGCAACAAGAGCCTGGTCCTGGGCCTGGCCATCGTGATCGCTCTGACGCTGTTCACGGTGATTGGCTCGTTGACCATTGACACCGAGAAACGCGCCTACCCGCTGGCGGTGAAGCCGAAGCAGCCGCCCAGCGCCGAATATCCGCTCGGCACCGACTTCTTCGGTCGCGACCTGTTAGCCGTGATGGTGCGCGGCATCTGGCAGACGGCGGTGATCGGCCTGATCGCCGGCGCAATCGGCACCGGCGTGGGCGTGATCCTTGGCTTCCTGTCGGCTTACTACGGCGGCGTCGTGGATACGCTCATCCGCGCCATCACCGAGGTGCTGTTGCCGATTCCGGCCTTTCTGATCCTGGTGATCATCGCCGGCTCCATAGACCGCAAATCGGTCACCATCTACACCATGGCGCTCATCGTATCGCTGCTGGCCTGGATGGGGCCGACGCGCGTGATGCGCGCGCAGGTGCTCACGCTGAAAGAGCGGCTGTTCGTCAACGTCGCCCGACTCTCCGGCATGAGCAACCTGGAGATCGTCTTCAAAGAAATCCTGCCGAACATGCTGCCGTTCATCCTGGCCAGCTTCGTCAGCGGCGTATTTGCGGGCATCTTCGCCTCGTTCGGCCTGTCGGTGCTCGGCCTCGGGCCGCTGCGCGAGCCATTGATCGGCAACACCATCTGGTTTGCGCAGCAGCAGGCTGCTTTCTTCAACGGCTGGTGGTGGTGGCCGCTGTGGCCGTCGCTGGCGCTCGTGCTGATCTTCGTGTCGTTGACGTTGATCAACGTCGGTCTGGACGAGCTGGCGAACCCGCGCGTGCGGAGGGCGGAATGACCGCTTCATCGCCAATCCTGCGAGTCATCGATCTCCAGGTGAGCTACTACACCGAAGCCGGCCGCGCGCTGGCGCTCGACCGCGTCAGCCTGGAGCTGTATCCCGGGGAGAAGCTGGGCATGGTCGGCGAGTCCGGATGTGGCAAGTCCACCATGGCGCTGGCGATGATGCGCATGATCAAGCCGCCCGGCCGCATCGAGGGCGGCAAAGTCTTCGTGGGAGACACCGAGCTGACCGCCCTTCCCGAAGAACAGATGCGCCGAGCGCGCCTGAGCCTGATCAGCTACATCCCGCAGGGCGCGATGAACTCGCTCAACCCGGTGCTGCGCATCGAGACACAAATGCGCGACGCGATCCAAGAGCACCGGCCGGAGATGAGCAAGGCCGAAATCCAGGAGCGCATCTATCACGCGCTCGAATCGGTGGAGCTGCGTCGCAGCGTCGCGCGCATGTATCCACACGAACTGAGTGGCGGCATGAAGCAGCGCGTCTGCATCGCCATCGGCATCTTGCTTGGCCCGAAAGTCATCATCGCCGACGAGCCGACCAGCGCGCTGGACGTAGTCACTCAACGTCAAGTGATGGAGACGCTCGGCCGCGTGCAACAGCAACTCGGTTCCGCCGTGATCTTGATCGGCCACGATATGGGATTGATGGCGCAATTCGTGGACAAGGTGGCGGTGATGTACGCCGGCAAGTTCACCGAAATCAGCCCGGTGCGCGACATGTTCACCCATCCCCTGCATCCCTACGCGCGCGCGCTGATCGAGAGCCTGCCCACGCTTGACAACAAGGGCGTGTTCAAAGGCATCCCCGGCTTGGCGCCATCGCTGATTCGCCGGCCGTCCGGATGCGCCTTTCACCCGCGGTGCGCCTACGCGATGGAGATCTGCCGAAGCGTCACGCCGGCCCTCGAACGCCTACCCAGCGGACGATTCGTCGCCTGTCACCTGTATGACCGGGAGGGCAATGTGGTGAACGCCGAACTGAAGACAGCGGGGTGAGCATGGACGGCGCCGCCGTGCGTCGCCCACATTCTCAAACACACGCATGACGCCCCTACTCGAATTTCGCAACGTCACGAAGATCTATACCAAAGGGCTGCTGTCGCGCGCAGCGACGACGGCGCTGGACGACGTCTCGCTCAAGATCGAGGATGACCAGCCGACGATTCTGACGATCGCTGGCGAAAGCGGCAGCGGCAAAACCACGCTGGCCATGCTGCTGCTCGGGTTTATCGCGCCCACACATGGGCAGATCCTCTACAAAGGCAACGACATCACGCGCCTGCAAGGCGAGGCGAAGACTAACTTTCGCCGAGAAGTGCAGGCGGTCTTTCAAGACCCGTTCGCCGTATTCAACCCGTTTTACCCGGTGGATCACTTGCTGAGCGTGCCTATCGAGAAATTCAAGCTGGCGCGCAACAGACGCGAAGCGCGCGACAAGATAGACGAGGCGCTCAACGCCGTCGGCCTGCGCCCCGAAGATGTCTTGGGGCGCTTCCCGCACCAGCTTTCCGGCGGGCAGCGCCAGCGCATCAACGTGGCGCGCGCGCTGCTGCTCAAGCCGCGTTTGTTAGTCGCCGACGAGCCGGTTTCAATGGTGGATGCCAGCCTGCGTGCCACCATTCTGGAGAGCTTGCGCAACCTCAACCGCGAATACGGCATCTCGATCATCTACATCACGCACGACCTGACCACAGCGTACCACGTGGCCCACTCGATCATCGTGCTGTATCGCGGCTCGGTGATGGAGGCCGGCAGCATTGACCGGGTGATCCGCGAACCACAGCACCCTTACACGCGCTTGCTGATTGACTCGATCCCCTGGCCGGACATCAACCGCAAGTGGGGTCAGACGGAGATCGTCGCGCGCGAACAAGAGCACGGCAGCATCGAAACTGGCTGCAAGTTCGCCTCGCGTTGCCCGTTCGCCATGGACAAGTGCCGGCAAGCGCCGCCGCCGCTCTACAGAGTCGCGCCGGAACAGGCCGCCTCATGCTATCTATACGACGCCCAGCCCGTGGTTGCGCGCGAGCGGCTGAGCGAGGTGTTGCCGGTGTCATAGGGTCAACCCAAGCAGCCGCCCCCGCCTGTCCCTACCCCGTTGCTTGGGGCGCTAACTGAGATTCTCGAAGATGCCCGCTGCGCCCATGCCGCCGCCGATGCACATGGTCACCATGCCGTAGCGCGCGTTGCGCCGGCGCATCTCATGCAGCAACGTGACGGTGAGCTTGGCGCCGGTGCAGCCGAGCGGATGGCCAAGCGCGATCGCGCCGCCGTTCACGTTCACCTTCTCGAGATCCAGCTCCAGCGCGCGGATGACGGCGAGCGCTTGCGCGGCGAATGCCTCGTTCAACTCGATCAGGTCAACCTGGTCGAGCGTCAATCCGGCTCGCTTGAGCGCCTTGGGCACGGCGACAGTGGGGCCGATGCCCATCACCTCCGGCGGCACGCCCCCTACGGCGAAGCTGACGAAGCGCGCCATCGGCTTGAGGCCGAGCTGCTTGGCCTTGTCCGCGCTCATCACCACGACGGCAGCCGCGCCGTCGCTGGTCTGCGACGCGTTGCCGGCAGTGACGGTGCCGCGCGCATGGAAGACCGGTTTGAGCTTGGCCAGCGCTTCGAGCGAAGTGTCGCGCCGCACCCCTTCGTCGGCCTGGAAGGTATAGGATCGGGTCACGGCGCGCGCGCCGTCGAACTGTGTGACGCTCACTTCCAGCGGCGTGATCTCCTCATCGAATTTGCCGGCATCAATGGCCGCTGCTGCGTTACGGTGCGAACGCAGTGCGAACTCGTCTTGATCCTGACGAGAGACGTTGAAGCGTTGTGCTACTTCCTCGGCAGTCAACCCCATCGGCATATACACCTCCGGGTTCACATCCACCAAGTCGGGGTTGGGCGAGAAGAAGTTGCCGGACATCGAGACCATGCTCATGCTCTCCGTGCCGCCGGCGACGATCACCTCGCCCTGTCCGGCCATGATCTGGTTGGCGGCCAGCGCGATGGTCTGCAGGCCGGACGAGCAAAAACGGTTGACCGTCTGTGCCGGCACGCGGTCCGGCAGTCCGGCGCGGAGGGCGGCCAGGCGCGCCACATTCAGGCCCTGCTGGGCCTCCGGCATGGCGCAGCCGATGATCACGTCGTCAATCTCGTTGGGGTCGAGGCCGGGCGCGCGCTCGACGGCGGCACGGATGGCGGCTGCCGCCATGTCGTCCGGCCGCACCGTCCGCAGGCTCCCTTTTGTCGCTTTGCCTACGGCGGTTCTCGCGCCGCTGACGATGACTGCTTCGGGCATGATGACTCCTGTTCAGGATGAGATGATAGGTTGCAGGTTGCGGAAGGCGCGGGCCGGCGGCCGCGCCGCCGCCTCGAGGCGTTGAATCGTCGCTATCGCTCGCCCGCGATCCGCACTTGTCACCTGCACTAATTCCTCAACGGCCTGGCGTATTTCAGCATGTGGCTGATGCGCTCTTGGGTCTTCGGCTCGCCGAGCAACGAGCAGAACGCCTCGCGCTCCAGGTCGAGGATGTATTGCTCGGTCACCCACTGCGGGGCCGATAAGTCGCCGCCGCACAGCACGTGCGCCAGCTTGCGCGCGATCAGCGCATCGTGCGCGCTGATGTATTGGCCCCAGCGCAGCGTATTCACGGCCATCTCCATCGCCGCCTTGCCGCGCCGGCCGATGGCGTAGATCGAAGCCGCGTTGCGGTCGGGCGGCGTGTAGCCGGTCTCGGCCAGGTGGATCGCCGTCGCCTTGGCTGCGCCGATCAGGTCGTCGTCGTTCATCACGATTAAGTCGCAAGGCGAGAGAAAGCCGCGCTCGCGCGCGACGAACGCGCTCTCGCTCACTTTGGCGTAAGCGATGGTCTCGAACACTTGCTGCAGGTAGCCGAGCGCGTCCACTTGGTCGTTGGTCATGTGCGGCGAAACCACGCGACGCAGCAGTTCTTTGCAGCCGCCGCCGGCCGGGATCACCCCCACGCCGAACTCGACCAGGCCGATGTAGGTCTCCGCGGCAGCGACGGTGCGCGCGCCGGCCATCACCACCTCGGCGCCGCCGCCGAGCGCGCGCTGGCGCGGCGCGGTCACCACCGGCTTGGGTGCGAAGCGGAAGGCCATCAAATAGTCCTGTAGTCCTTTCACCGCGTTCTCAATCGCGTTCGGATCGCCCGTGCCGGCCAGCAAGATGAACAACCCGATGTTCGCGCCGAGGCAAAAGTCCTTGCCCTGATTGGCGACGACCAGTCCGCGCCACTCATCGCGCTCGAGCATCTCCAGCGCTGCCAGCGCCAGGTCGTTGATGTAGTGATCCAGCGTATTGCCCTTGGAGTGAAACTCCAGGTTGAGGATGCCATCGCCCAGATCGTGGATGCTGGCGCTGGCGTTGCGCCGCAGCTCGCGCGGCGTGCCCCGGTTCTCGGCCAGCACGATGTGAAATTTGGAGCGACGCAGCGGCGCATAATGCGCCTGCGGCTGATACACGCCGACCACGCGCCCATCCACGCGCTGATAAAACGACTCGACGCCGGCAGCCAGCATCTCGTCCACCCACTGCGGCACGGCGATGTCGCGTTCGCGCATCATTTCGCGCCCGCGCCGTACGCCGATCATGTCCCACAGCTCGAATGGTCCGGCCTCGGTGTTGAAGCCCCAGCGCATGGCGTTGTCAACGTCGGCGATGCTATCGGCGATCTCCGGGATGCGTCGCGCGGCGTAGGCCAAAATCGGCAGCGTAGTCTCGACGATGAACAGGCCGCCGCGATCGTCGGCGAAGCGATCGAAGATCGCCCGGATGCGTTCGGGCAGCGCCAGGTCTTTGGTCTGGTCAATCACGTCGAAGCGCGGTTGGGTCGGCGGCTCGTACTGCATGGTCTGCAGGTTCAAGACGTGATATTCCGTTGCGCCGTCGGGCGTTGTGACTTTCTTGTAGAAGCCGGCGCCGGTCTTGTTGCCGAGGGCGTTTTGCGCGATCAGGCGCTGCATCACCTCGGGGATGACAAACGCCGCGCGGCTCTCGTCCTCCGGCGCATACTCGTACAAGTTGTTGACCACGTGCGCCATCACGTCCAGCCCCACCAGGTCGGCCAGGCGGAAGGTGCCGGTCTTCGGGTTGCCGATGATCGGGCCGGTCAGCGCGTCCACTTCCTCGACGGTGTAGCCGTTGTCAATCGCAGCCTGCATGCGGTACTGGCCGATGAACGCGCCGATGCGATTGGCGATGAAGTTGGGGCGGTCCTTGGCGATCACCACGCCCTTGCCCAACCGTTGCGCGCCAAAGTCGCGCATAAAGGCCACAACTTCAGGCCGCGTGTCTGCCATGGGGATGATTTCGAGCAGCTTGAGGTAGCGCGGCGGGTTGAAGAAGTGTGTGCCCAGGAAGTGCCTGCGAAAATCTTCGCTGCGCCCTTCGGCAATGGCGTGAATTGGGATGCCGCTCGTGTTCGACGACACGATGCTGCCGGGCTTGCGTGCTGCGTCCACGCGCGCCATCAATTCCCGCTTCGGACCTAACTGCTCGATGATCGCCTCGACGATCCAGTCGGCGCGCCCGACGGCGTCGAAGTCGTCTTCCAAATTGCCCAACGTCACGCGCCGGGCGGCATCGGCATAGAACAGCGCCGCGGGACGGGCCTGCACTTGCCGTTCCCACAGCGCCTTGACGAGCCGATTGCGATCGCCTTCTTGCGCCGGCAGATCGAGCAGCGTGACGGGAATGCCCACGCTGGCAAGCAAGGCGGCGATTCCCCCGCCCATCGTGCCGGCGCCGAGGACGACGGCGGTTTGGATTTTGTAAGTCATGGTTAGAGAGTCCAGAGTCCAGAGCCAGAGGCCAGAGTCCAGAGGCCAGAGGCCAGAGTCCAGAGTCCAGAGTCCAGAGGCCAGAGGCCAGAGGCCAGGTTGAAAGATGTTATTTGGATTCACTCCGCAATTTGCGGATGAGGCCAATAAGCATGCCTACGATTTCGTGAGCTTCTTTCGAGAGCCTGGCAGCGTGTTCGTTCTCGACATAGCCCAATCTCCGAGCAATCTCAATTGCAGTGAGTGCTTCGTATCCAGAGCGCATCGCGATCTCGAGGAAGCGACAGAATTCTTTGTCCGATGAGTTACCCGATCCTTCGGCGATATTCATCGGAATCGCCGAGGATGCTCGACGTAGCTGGCTCGTTAGGCCAAATCGTTCCTCTGACGGGAATCTTGCACTCGCTTGATACACGCTCACTGTGAAATCCATTCCGCGCTGCCACACCTTGAGGTTCTCATAGTTGTGCATCGAGCACCTCCACTTGGAAGTCTGGTTTCTGGCTTCTGGTTTCTGGCTTCTGGATTCTGGCTTCTGGATTCTGGCTTCTGGCTTCTGGATTCTGGATTCTGGATTCTGGATTCTGGATCCTGGCAGCTTCACGCAAACGCCTGCAGCCCCGTAATCTCGCGCCCAACCACGAGTGTGTTGATCTCGTTCGTGCCTTCGTAGCTGTAGACCGCTTCCATGTCGGCGAAGTGGCGCATGACGTGATGCTCCAGGAGGATGCCGTTGCCGCCCAAGATCTCGCGCGCGATGGCGACGATCTGCCGCGCCTTGGCCGCATTGTTCATCTTGGCCAGCGAGGCCATGCCGTCGGTCAACTTGCTCGGCGTCTCGCTCAGCCGGCTGAGGTGCGCCGTGGTGATCTTCATGTATTCCAGCTCGGCCAGCATCTTCACCAGTTTCTCTTGGATTAACTGGAAGCCGGCGATGGGGCGGCCGAACTGATGGCGCTTTTTGGCATAGGCCAGGGCCAGCTCATAGGCAGCCTGCGCATGCCCGATCGCTGCCCACGCCACGCCCAGGCGCGTGGCGCGCAAGACGGCTGCCGTATCACGGAAGGAGTTGGCCTTCTCGAGACGATTGCTCGCCGGGATGACGCAGTTTTCTAGTTTGATGTCTGCGTTGGGCAAGGCGCGCAGCGCCAGCTTGCCCTTCATCTTGGTTGGATAGAAGCCCGGCGTGTCCTTCTCGACCAGGAAGCCGCCCACCTGGCCGGTCTGGTCATCCTGTGCCCAGATCACCGTCACATCGGCAAAGGTGGCGCCGCCGATCCAGCGCTTGGCGCCGTTCAGCACGTAGGTGTCGCCGACCTTCTTCGCTGTGGTCTGGATGTGCGAGGCGTCACTGCCGATATATGGCTCGGTCAGGCCGAACGCGCAGAATGCCTCCATGCGCGCCAGCCGGGGCAACCATTGCTGCTTCTGCGTCTCGCTGCCGCACAAGTAGATGCTCATCATGCCCAGCCCGCTGGTCACACCGAACATCGTGCCGATGGAACCATCGCCGCGCGTGAGTTCGAACTGCACCAGGCCGGTGAGCAGAGGCGAGAAGCCTGGGCAACCGTAACCCTGGATCGAGCCGCCGCAGATGTTCAGCGCGGCCAGTTTCTTCAGCAGGAACATCGGCGTCTCGTCCTTCTCCCAATACTCGTTGATTACCGGCGTCACCTCCGTCTCGACGAAAGCGCGTACGCGGTCGCGCACCTCGCGCTCCTCGGGCCGCAGCAGCGAATCGAAGTCGAAGTAGTCCAACGCCTTGTCAACAGGTTTCGTCGTGGGCGCCTGGGCAGCCTCGGCCGCAACGGTGGACGTCGCGCCGTTGCCGGTGTCGCCCTTCTTTGTCGCGAACGGCTGTTTGAATTTCATGCTGTCCCTCCAAACTCTTCACCACGAAGAGAAGCCATCAGCCCTCGTGCCCTCAGCGCGTCTTCGTGGTGAAACGGCTAGACATGCTTCGCCACACGCCAGGCCGACAACAAGTCATCCACGACGCGGGCAGCCAACGCGGCGGCGTGCTTCTTGCCGCCCACGATCTGCTTGTTCAACGCCAGCGACGCAATGCCGTGCAGCGTGCTCCACAGAATCAGCACAGCGTCATCCACGCGGGCGGTCTTCACCCCTTCGGCTTTGGCCCAGGCCTCGAGCGCGGCGCGCGCCTCGGCAATCACGGCTTCGCCTTCTTTGCGATACGCCTCGGGTTCGATAGAGACGCCGCTCAGGCCGTGCATCGCCTCGTAGAGTTCACGGTGTGTCCAGGCGAAAGCGCAATACGCCTGCGCCATGTCACGGACGACCTGCTCAGGATCACGCGCTCTGGCGCGGGCAGCCTGTAGCTCGGCCAGCAGCAGCCGGTAGCCCTCGCGGGTCAGTTCGGCCAGCAACGCGCCTTTGCTTTCGAAGTGTTCGTAGATCGTGGGGTGCGTGTATTCGATGCGCTCGGCGACGCGGCGGGTGGTGACGGCGCCCCAGCCCTCGCTGGCGGCGATCTCACGCGCAGCATCGAGGATGGCCTGGCGCTGCTGGAGCTTATCGCGCTCGCGTCGCGCGCGCGCCGGTGTCATTTCTACCATTGGTAGGTTTTATACCAGAGGTAGAAGATCGTGTCAAATCCTCGCCGGACCACCCGGCCCAGCCGAAAATCTCGCGTAATGTGGAGTCGCTGGGAGGACGGCGCTCCAATTCAGGACGTGATCACGCTGAACTCGACCAGGTCCCCACCGTTTTTTACCTCGATTCATACGAGCTTAATCTGCCCTTAATTGCAGTGCAACACGCGCGACCGATGATTCAGGCCGTGCAGCGATTCGTATATCGGATCGAGACCGTCGCGATTGAGCGCGGCAAGCCGGACGATGCGCCACCGATGCGGGCGTGCAACAAGCAGGGCCGGCATAACCGGCGCGTGCGTCAGCTTACGCTCCGGCCGGCCGCACAGGCCGGCGACGCTGCGGACGCTGCCCAACGGGCGCTGGAGCGCCGGCGGGCCAATCGGCTGTTGAGCGAAGAGGACGATGAATTGTGCAGATCGAAGACCTGACCATCATCCTACCGACGCGCAACGAGCGCAACAACATCCGCGCCTTTCTGGCGTCGCTGCCCGAAGACGCGCAGCTCATCGTAGTAGACGCCAGCGACGACGAGACGCCCCAGCTTGTGCGCGACATCCGGCCGCGCAACACCACCCTCATTCAGCAGCCGTGCAACGTTGTCGCCGCGCGTCAGATCGGCGCGGAAGCGGCCAACACCCCTTGGCTGCTCTTCACCGACGCCGACGTGATCTTCTCGCTCACCTACTTTAGCGATCTGGCTCGGTTGGATGCGAGCGACCCGCGCCTGGGCGCGATCTATGGCGCGAAGAAAGCCTGCGACCGCTTCATCGCCTACCATCGCTGGTTCACCCGCGCCCAGCGCTTCTTTGCCGGGTTGGGCATTCCGGCGGCCACCGGCTCGAACTTGCTCATCAGCCGCACGGCCTTCTGCGACGTGGGCGGCTTCGACTTGCGCCTGGTCTGCAACGAAGATTCCGAGATCGCCTGGCGCATCAAGCGGCGCGGCTATCGGACGATGTTCGCACCTGGCCTGGTGGTCTATGCGCGCGACCACCGCCGACTGGAACGCGGCGTGATGCGCAAGGTCGTGCACTCTGCGCTGCGTTGCTTCCTGCTGTATTTCAATCTGCTGCCGTCGCGCTGGCGCGGGCGCGACTGGGGCTACTGGTCGGACGCGCCGCCGGCGCAAGCGCCATCACGACTGCGCTGAGCAGGAAGAAGAGCGCGACGACCGCATAGAGCGCTTGATAGCCCATCACGCTGGAGCCGCTCACGTGGTTCAGCCCACTGATGAGCGCGCCGCCGCCCAATCGAGCCAACGCGCTGCCGCTTGCCGTCGCAATGTTGGCCACGCCCAGGTGACGCGCCGCATCCGCCTTTGGCACGATGTCGTTGATCAGCGCCACGCTGCTGCTCAAATAGACGCCCGTGCCTGCGCCGATCAGGATCGCCGCCGGCAGGATCAAGTTGAAGTTGACCACGGCGAACGCTGCGCCGGCGGCAGCCATCAGCCCGGCGACGATGACCATCGGCCGGCGCCCTATTCGATCCGCCAGCCAGCCCGCCGGCAAAATCACGAGCCCAAGCGCCACACCCAACACAACGATCAACCGGCCGATCACGCGCTGCGCCTCGGCCTCGCTCATCCCGAACACGTCGCGCGCAGCGAACAGCAAGAAGACGCTCGACCCGATCGCCCCGGCCCAGAACAACACGCGATTGGCGAACCACCAGCCGAAGGCCGGATACGCGCGCACATCCACGGTGAAGGCCTGGCGCAACGTGCCCGCCAAGGTCAGAGGCGCTTCGGCCTTGGGCGGCGACCGGTCTACACCCATGGCCCACATAGCAGCGAACAGGGTGAGGAGCAGTCCGGCAATCGGGACCGCGATCGCCGCATAGAGCGCTGCACTCCCCCACTCCGGCTGTAGCCTCACCAGCTCCGCAGCCGTCAACCGGCCGACGATCGCCGCCAGGAGATCGAAACCAGCCTTGAACCCCGCGGCCAAGCCGCGCTGCGCCTGCGGCACGCCCTCGGCGATGACCGGCTGCCACGAGGCCAGCACGCTGTTCGCGCCGAGCTGGGTGAGGAGCAGGCCGATCGCCAACAGCACAAGCGAGTCCGCTGCGACAATCAGGATCAGCCCTGCCACAACGCCGACCGCCCCGGCCTGCATGAATGGTCGCCGCCGGCCTAGCTGCGTGTTCGCCCGATCTGACCAGGCGCCGACGAGCGGTTGGGTGAAGACAGCTACGAGCAAGCCGCCAAACGTCACCGCGCCAAACACCGCAGCGTCGGCCGAGCGGTCGGGGACGAGTGCGATGATTTTGCTCCCCAGCAGCGCCGGCTCGAGCGTGCTGCTGATGAGGGTGAGGCCAAAGCTGATGGCGACGATGGCAGCCAAGCGCAGGAGCGTGAGGCGCGCTTCGGTTGCGGAGTGGGGGGCCATCGGCCGGGCAAGTTATGCGAGGCCGCGACGGTCGGCTTGTGGCAAGCGGTGCGGCGCGGGGGAGCGCGCGGCGACGGGCGCAGGCTGCGGCGCCAGGAGCGCGCGATAGTCATCCAACAATCCGTCGAGGACCGACGCCCATGTGCGCGGCTCGACGCGCGCGCGGCCGGCCTGCCCCATCTGCTTGGCTCGCGTCGGGTCTTGCACCAGTGCACGCACGGCAGCGACCAGCGCCTGGCAATCTTCCGGCTCGAACAGCAGCGCCGTCTCGCCATGCACAGCGCAATCCAGCAAGCCACCGGAGCGCGGCGCGACGACCGGCAGGCCGGATGCCATCGCCTCGAGCACGACATTGCCCAGCGTCTCGTTGGCGGCGGGGAAGACGAAGAGGTCTGCGCTGGCGTAGGCGGCGGCCAAGTCCTCGCCGCGCAACACACCGGTGAAGACGACCGGCGCGTCGAAGAACAGACGCTGCAACGCTGCACGCGCCGGCCCGTCGCCCACGATCGCCAGCCGAACATCCGGGAGGGCTTGCAGGGCGCGATAGATCCAATGCACGCGCTTCTCGCGCGAGAGCCGCCCGACGAACAGCAGCAGCGGGCGTTCCGGTTGCCCGCACGTCAGGCGGACGCGCCATGCTGCGCTGCGCTTGTCAGGATTGAAGAGGGCGGTATCCACACCGCGCCCCCACACCTTCAGCCGGCAATAGCCCTGGCGCGCCAATGCTTCCAGCGTCACCGACGAGGGGCACAAGTTGAGGTCGGCCTGGTTGTGCACCCAGCGCAGGTAGCGCGCCACCCACCGGGCCGGCCAGGTATAGCCCCAACGCATCATGAAGCCCGGCGCGTCGGTGTGATACGACGCCACGACCGGCACGCGCATCGCGCGCGCCCGGCGGATCGCCGCCAGACCCAGCGTGACGGGATTGAGCGTATGCACCAGGTCGGGCGCGAAGTCGCGCAGCGGCCCGGCGATGGGTGCCAACGGCGAGATCAGCTTGAAATCTGGATACATCGGCAAGCGTCGGCCGGGCAATCCAATCACCGGCGTATGCGCATAGCGCGCCGGGCTGCCCTCCGGCGCGAACAAGATACTCTCGTGCCCGCGCGCTGCCAGGTGATCGAGCAAGCGGCACAACGTGTTCGTCACACCGTCCACGCGCGGCAGGAAGGTCTCGGTAAATAGGGCAATGCGCATCGCGTCCTTGATCAGCGCAGCACAATCCAGGCGACAGCGACGCCGAGCATCGCACCGGCCAGCACTTGTAAGACGTCGTGTCGCTTCAACCACACGCGCGCCCAGGCCACCGCCGGCACAGCAGCGCAAAACGGCAAGCTGCCGGCGCCGAACAGCGTCCAAGTCAACACAGCGAGCGCCCCCATCGCGGCGCAATGCGCGCTGATCTTCCAGCGCAGGGTCGCCAAGAACAGCGCAGCGGACTGGATGACGTTGATCAGGGCTATCTGCTGCAGCAGGCGCGGCGCATGGGTCCATTGCAGCGCCAGCGCAGCCAGCGCCATGCACGCCGTGGCGACGCAATATGGCTTGAGGCGCTGGCGCCGGTTCGGCAGTTGCATGTCGGTGATCTCGCCGCGCCGCACCATGTAGGCTACGTAGAGGGTGGGCAGCAGGACGGCAAGCACCAGATACCCTGCGCCCCACAGCCAGGCTGCGACGCTGGCCAGGACAAGCGCGGCGACGAGCACACTGAAGGCGCCGACGATGGGGGGATGGGTGGCGTTGGAGATCCAACCGGCGACGCGGTCGAGGCGCAGCCGGCGCAGGGGCGGCGCAAACAGCGCATCGGGCGCAACTTGGCCGGACACAGCGGGATACGACATGGTTGCTTACCTTTGCCAAGAAAGCACAATATCGCTCTAGCGTTAAGCTCAGCTTGCCTCTCCGTTAACAACAGATTAGCCGACTGCATGGTTCAGGATAGCGGGCGGATTCATCGTCTGTTGCGCCGGAGACTGCCTCGGGCTTAAATAAGGTCATGAGTGAAGTCGCATCGCTTCCCGTCGCCGTCATCACCGGCGCAGCCGGCGGCATCGGCAAAGGCTGCGCTGACCAACTCGCCGCCGATGGCTACGCCGTCGTGATCGCCGACCTGCGCGATGACGCTGCGCGAGCAACCGCCGAGACGTTCGTCGCGCAGGGCCGACCGGCCTTGGCGCTGCCGGTGGACATCACCGACCCCGACGCGTGCGCCGCCATGATCGCCCGAACCGTTGAGGCGTTCGGGCGGGTGGATGTGCTGGTGAACAGCGCCGGCATCAGCCGGCCCGAGCCGTCGCTCGATGTGTCGCCCGAGAACTGGCGACGCATGATCGAGGTGCAGCTCAACGGCGTGTTCTTCGCCTCTCAGGCCGCCGGCCGACAGATGGTCAAGCAGGGCTGGGGCGGCTGCATCGTGAACATCTCCTCGATCAACGCCGAGGCCGCCTTTCCCATGCGCACGGCCTATGCGTGCGCCAAAGCCGGCGTCAACATGATGACCAAGACGTTGGCCATTGAGTGGGCGCAATACGGCATCCGCGTCAACGCCGTTGGGCCGTGCCACACCGAGACCGACATGACGTTCGAGAACATTCGACGGGGCGTGGTGAGCGTAGAGGCGTTGAAAAGGCGCATCCCGCTGGGACGGCTGGCGACAGTCGCGGACGTCGCCAACGCCGTATCCTTTCTGTGCTCGCCCAAGGCGGCCTTCATCACCGGTCACGCGCTCTACGTGGACGGCGGCTACCTGGCGTTCGGTTATTGGTGAAACGGATCGGCGATGCCGGAGCGGCTCGCCGCATTGCGCAACGCCGACGCGCTCAGCGATAATCCATCCCTATGATCCAACAAGCCATCGCCAAGCTGTTCACCCACACTTCGCTCACGGCTGAAGAGGCCGAGGAAGCGATGAACGACATCATGCGCGGCGCGGCTACGCCGGCGCAGATCGGCGCTTACCTGGCCGCGCTGCATATGAAGGGCGAATCCGCCGATGAGATCGTGGGCAGCATGCGAGCGCTGCGGGCGCACATGGCGCGCATCCCCACCCATCAGCCCAGGCTGATTGACGTGGTCGGCACCGGCGGCGACCGCTCCAACACCTTCAACATCAGCACAACGGCTGCATTTGTGGTGGCCGGCGCTGGCGTGCCGGTGGCCAAACATGGCAATCGCGCCGCATCGTCGCAAAGCGGCAGCGCCGACGTGCTCCACGCGCTGGGCGTGAAAGTGGATCTGACGCCGGAGCAGGTCGGCCGTTGCATAGACGAAATCGGCATCGGCTTCGCCTTCGCGCCGGTGCACCATCCCGCCATGAAGAACGTCGCCGGCGCGCGCCGCGAGATCGGCCAGCGCACCCTCTTCAACATCATCGGCCCGGCCACCAATCCCGCCCTCGCCCGCCATCACTTGCTCGGCGTGTGGGATTGGCGCTACGTGCGCCTGATGGCCGATGTGCTGGTGCAACTGGAGGACGCGCACGCCCTGGTCGTCAGCGGCTCGTCGCCGCAGGTGACCGGCATTGACGAGCTGACGACCGTTGGCCCCAACAGGGTCGCCGAAGTGCGCGACGGCCGGGTCACGGAGTATCCACTCGACGCGCTGGATTACGGCTTCAAACCGGCGACGCTCGATGACCTGGGCGGCGGCTCGCCGGACTTCAACGCGGCCATCACCCGCGCCATCCTCTCCGGCGAGGACGTGCAGGCGCGCTGCGATGTGGTGCTGTTGAATGCGGGCGCGGCGCTCTACGCCGCCGATGCTGCGCCGGACATCGCGACCGGCATCGAGATGGCGCGCGAGAGCATCCGCAGCGGGGCCGCGCTGAAGAAGCTCGAAGCGCTGATTGCGCTGAGTCAGAAGCTGGGCGGCGATTCAAGCGTCGCTTCACGTTAGCCCGCGTCCTGCGACGTGGCGCGCGTCACGCGTCGTCGGTCAAGCTGCGCCTTGACGCGCATCGGCAGGCCATAGAGCTTCACGAAGCCGTCGGCGTCGTCGTGGTCGTAAGCCGCGTCGGTGTTGAAGGTGGCGAGGTCTTCGCGGTAGAGCGAATAGGCGGCGCGGCGCTGCACGACCATCGCGTTGCCCTTGAACAGCTTGACGCGCGCGCTGCCGGTGACGTCGCGCTGAGTGACGGTGACGAAGGCCTGCAGCGCGTCGCGCAACGGCGTGAACCACTGGCCGTTATAGACCACCTCAGCGTACTTGAGCGCCACCATCTGCTTGAAGTGCATGGTCTCGCGGTCGAGCGTGATCTCTTCCAGGCTTTGATGGGCGACGCGCAGGATGATGCCGCCGGGGGCTTCGTCCAGCCGGCGCACCTTCATGCCGATCAAGCGGTTCTCCACCAGATCGGCGCGGCCGATGCCGTGCAGCGAGCCGATCTCGTTCAGCCGCTCGATGAGCGCGGCGCCGCCCAGCGCGACGCCGTTCAGCCGTTTCGGTATGCCGTTGATGAACTCGACTTCGACGTACTCCGGCTGATCGGGCGTCTCTTCGATGGCGTTCGTCCATTCCCATAAGCACTCCTCCGGCTCGTACTCCAAGTCCTCCAGCCGGCCGCCTTCATGGCTGAAGTGCCAGAGGTTCTCGTCCGTCGTGTACACGCCTTTCTCGTATTCGCCCAGCGGCACGCCGCGCGAGCGGGCGTATTCATAGACCTCCTGCCAACCGTTGAACGCCCACTCGCGCCAGGGCGCGATGACGCGCAGTTTGGGGTTCATCGCCATATAGGTCAGCTCGAAGCGCACCTGATCGTTGCCTTTGCCGGTCGCGCCGTGCGCCACGGCGTCCGCGCCTTCGGCTTCGGCCACGGCCACCTGATGCTTGGCGATGAGCGGGCGCGAGATGGAAGCACCGAGCAAATACTTGTTCTCGTAGATCGCGCCGCTTTGGATCAGCGGGAAGAGATATTCGTTGGCGAACTCATCGCGCAAGTCTTTGATGATGACCTTGCTCGCGCCAGTGCGCAATGCTTTCTGCCGGATGGCCTCAAAGTCCTCGCGCTGGCCGATGTCGGCGACGAAGCAGATCACCTCGCAGCCATAGTGTTCGATCAGCCACGGCACGCTGGCCGACGAATCAAGCCCGCCGTTGTAGGCCAGCACCACCTTGCGCACATCGCGCTTGGGAACGGCGAAGCCCTGCGCGCGATGGGCCTTGACCTCTTCGGTCAGCCGGGCGACTGTCTCCAGCGGGATGAGGTTCTCGCGGCTGACGCCGCGCCGCGCGATGCGCCCTGCCTGGATGGCTTGTAGCACGCGCTCACGATCCTCAGGTGTGACGCGAATGGCGCCGGGTTCGCCTTGCTGCAACGGCATCATCACGGCGACCTCGTCGCAGTTCTCCAGCATCGGGCAGGCGACGCAGTCGTTCCATACCTTCTCGGGAAAGAAGGCTTTGGGCGCTACGGTGAAGCCGCACCTTTCAAAAAAACCGACGACGCGGGTGAGCGCGAAGATGGTGCCGAACCGGCGCCGGCGCGCTTCTTCAACCAGGGCCGCAACGAGGCGCTGACCGATGCCGGCCCCGCGCGCCGCTTCGTCCACCGCCAGCGAACGCAGCTCGACCAGCGTGGCGTTCATCGGCAGGAGCGAACCACAGCCGACGATCCTGGATGGAGCGCCGAGCGCGTCCGGTCCGGCCTCCGACGATCCTTCGTCTAGGGCCACTTGCACGGCGACGAGGAAATTGCCGATGTGCGCGCGCACGCTCGCCTCGTCGCGCGGCAGTAGGCCGCCCTTGCGCGCGTTCTGCGCGATCAGCATGACGATGGCCGGCACATCGTCGAGCGTCGCGGGTCGAATGATGACGGTCACGGCAACCGGCCCTCTAGCCCTCCAGATCCGTGATCCACTCGCCGTCATCGCCGGGGGGCTTGGGCTGAGGCCCAGGCGACGCGGACCGCGCAGTGGCTTCCAGCAAGCCCAATTCGGCGCCGCCATCTAGGTTCAGCACGCCGGCCCGGGCATACACGCCCAGCTTCTCCCGGCTATCGGCAATATCGAGGTTGCGCATGGTCAGTTGGCCGATGCGATCGAGCGGGCCGAACTCGGCTTGGCCGCTCTCCATGCTCAGCCGTTCGGGATGGTACGTCAGGTGCGGGCCGGTGGTGTTCAGGATGGTGTAGTCGTCGCCGCGGCGCAGCTCGAGCGTGACCGTGCCGGTGACCGCTTTGCCCACCCAGCGTTGCAGGCTCTCGCGCAACATCATGGCTT
Organism: Candidatus Roseilinea sp. NK_OTU-006; assembly: GCF_012931985.1. Classification (GTDB taxonomy): domain Bacteria; phylum Chloroflexota; class Anaerolineae; order J036; family Brachytrichaceae; genus JAAFGM01. The sequence continues at coordinate 9,895 of NZ_JAAFGM010000026.1, read as the reverse complement.
GTGGGTCGAACCAGCGGCCCTCGTACAGTTTGCGCCCCAGCCGGCGGCCCAGCGTGCGGTAGTTCTCGATGGTGTCCTCGTTGTGGATGGCCGTGACCAGCCGCTCGTAGACGATGAACAGCAGCGCCATGCCGGGCGCTTCATACACGCCCCGGCTCTTAGCCTCGATGATGCGGTTCTCGATCTGGTCACTCATGCCCAAACCGTGCCGGCCGCCGATCTTGTTCGCCTCCATCACCAGCGCCACCGGGTCGCGATATTCACGCCCGTTGATCTCGACCGGCATGCCCTCGTAGAAGGTGACTTTGACCACCTCCGGCTCGATCTTCACGGCCGGGTCCCAGAACCGTACTCCCATCATGGGATTGACGATGTAGGCGCTGGCGTCCAGAAATTCCAGGTGTTTGGCTTCGTGCGTGCACCCCCAAATGTTGGCATCTGTGGAGTATGCCTTCTCGGCCGACATGCGGTATTTGAAGCCGCGCCGCTCCAGCCACTCGCTCATCTCTTTGCGACCGCCCAGCTCGGCGACGAACTCCGGGTCGAGCCACGGCTTGTAGATGCGCAGGTTGGGATTCACCAGCAAGCCGTAACGGTAGAAGCGCTCGATGTCGTTGCCTTTGTAAGTGCTGCCGTCGCCCCAGATGTTGACGCCGTCTTCCTTCATGGCGTTTACCAGCATGGTGCCGGTCACGGCGCGGCCCAGCGGCGTGGTGTTGAAGTAGGTCTTGCCGGCGGTGCTGATGTGAAAAGCGCCACACTGCAATGCTACGAGTCCCTCTTGAACCAGTTGCCTGCGACAATCCACCAACACGGCTTTCTCCGCGCCGTGTTTGAGCGCGCGCTCGGGGATTTCCTCGTAGTTCGGCTCATCCGGCTGGCCGAGGTTGGCGGTGTAGGCGTATGGGATGCCTCCTTTCTCGCGCATCCAGGTGACGGCCGCGCTGGTGTCGAGGCCGCCGCTGAACGCGATGCCGATCTTTTCGCCTTTGGGGAGAGATTGCAAGATTCTTGACATGGTGCCGACTCAATCAAACTTTCAATAGCTGCCGAATAGGTAAATCGCTTGTGCCGTGGGAAAGTCGCGCCGAATGATCTCGACGAATCCCTTGACCTGCTCCGCTGCCTGTGTATCCGCATTCACCGTTAGACCCCTCCGACGCGCGATGCGGGCAACGCGAACACCGTCCCATCGCCGCTGGCCAGCCCGGCCAAGTTGGTAATGCGCACGCGACGCACGCCGGCGCTGAGCGCCTCCAGCGCCGTGCGCACCTTAGGGATCATGCCGCCGGAGATTGCGCCGTCGGCGATCATGGCTTCGGCTCGGGCCGCGGAGAGATCGGGAATGAGCGAGCCGCCTCGATCGAGCACCCCCGGCACGTTGGTCACGAACGTGAGCATGCCGGCGTCCACCGCGACGGCGATCGCGCCGGCGATGTGATCGGCGTTGACGTTGTAGATCTCGCCGTCGGCGCCCAGCGACATCGGCGCAATCACCGGTGTGAGGCCCTGCGCGAGCCATGCGGCGATCAACGACGCGCGCACGCTGACGGGCCGACCGACGAACCCGAGGGCGTCGTTGAGGCGCGCCACGCGGACTAAGCCGGCGTCGAGGCCGCTGAGGCCGATGGCGTCCACGCCCTGCCCAATCAGGGCGGCGACCAGTTTTTTGTTTGCCAGCCCGCTTAATGCCATCAGCGCCGCGTCGCGCGTCCGGGCGTCGGTCACCCGCAGGCCCTCCACGAACTGCGTCGGCGCATCCATCATCGCCAGCAGTTGGGTCAGCGCCTTGCCGCCGCCGTGCGCGATGATCGGCTGCGCTCCGGCGCGCTTCATCCGCGCGATGGACCCGGCGAACTGCGCCACGAAGGCCGGATCGTCCAGCTCGCCGCCGCCGACTTTGATCACTTGCGCACCGGCCGGACGAGCCGGCGATAAGTCGAGGCCCAGGTAGATGAGGCCGGGGACGGTCGAAGGCTTGAAGGGCGGGATCTCGGTGAAGCCGAGTCGGCGATACAGCGCGACGGCGTCCTCGGCATCGGCCCAGGTGCTGATGACCACCTGCGCAAATCCGCGCGCGCGCGCAATCGCGATGATGTGTTGCGCGAGCGCGCGCGCGACCCCCTGGCGACGATATTCCGGGCGCACATAGACGCGCTTCATCTCGACCAGCGCCGGCGTGTGCTGCGTCCAGGCCGCCGTGGCGATGGGTTGGCCATTGCACAGCGCCAGGAACATCCCGCCGTGCGGTGCCGCGTAGCGCCCAGGCAGGTCTTGCAAGTCCTGCGCCATGCGCTCGCTGAAGCTGTTCGGGCGCTCCTGGTAGTAGTCCATCAGCAGCGCGCGAAACTGCGCGATCTGCTCCGGCGAGGTGACCTCGATGATCTCGATGCTCATTGCAACCCCTCGCATTCGTCCAGGCCGAACATGACGTTCATGTTTTGCACGGCCTGGCCGCTTGCGCCCTTCACCAGGTTATCTATACAAGAGACGATTTGCAAGCGATCGGGCATGCCGGCGACCGGATGCACCGAAAGCACGGCGTAGTTCGTGTGCGCGGCGTGGGCGATCGTCGCAATCTGGCCCTTGGGCAACACGCGCACGAACGGTTCGCCCGCGTAGCGCTGCGCGAAGATCGCGTGCCAGTCCTGCCGCGCCGCCTCCGGCGTGAGCCGGACGTAGATCATGCTGAGCATGCCGCGCGAGATCGGCAAGAGGTGAGGGGAGAAGATCACGGAGATGGGAGATGGGGGGTTAGAGATTGAATCTCCGGTCTCAAATCTCCAATCTGCACCTTGCCAGGCAGCGTTCAACTCCTGTTCGATCTCCGGCACGTGGCGGTGCACATGGCCGATGTTGTATGGGGCGAGCGATTCGTTCACTTCGACGAAATGGGTCGCCTGGGTTGGCTTGCGCCCCGCGCCGCTCACGCCGCTCTTGCTGTCGGCGATGATGACCGGATCGGCCAGTGCGCCCAGCTCTAACAACGGCAACAGGCCAAGGAGGATGCTGGTGGGATAGCAGCCGGGGTTGGCCACCAGTTGCGCGTCGGCGATGTCGCGCCGATAGACCTCGGGTAGGCCATAGATGGCCTCGGCCAGCAATTCGGGATGCGGGTGAGCGTGTTTATACCACTCGGCGTAGGTTGCGGCGTCGCGCAATCGGAAGTCCGCCGAGAAGTCCACGACGCGCTTGCCGGCCGTCAACGCCCGCTTGCACAACTCGGCGCTGGCGCCGTGCGGCAGGCACGAGAACACGAGGTCCACTTCATCCAGCGGCGCATCGTCTGCCGCAACGAGGGTCAAGTCGAACAGGCAAGGCATCACCTCGCTCAGCTTTGCGCCGGCGTGGCTTTCGCTGTGCGCAAAGACGATGCGCGCGCGGCGATGCCGCGCCAGCCATCTGACCAGTTCCGCGCCGGTGTAGCCGGTCGCCCCGAAGATTCCCACCTTGATCATCTTTCGTTGGTGATTGAGCTGCTCAGCCGATAGAACAAAGGATGCGTGCCAAAATGGAAAGCCCCCAACACCGCGCCGTGTGTCAGGGGCTTCGCTGCGAAACCGAGCGCAATCGAGACTAGCCTCGTCGCGCGCGCGCGCATGCGCCGGACACACGGCCCATGGAACGCGGACGACGGAAGCGGATCTCGAAAGCCACCATTTCGCCGCGCATTATATGAGGATGAGCGCACATGTCAACGCAGTGCGGCGGCGCGCGCCGGGCGCGCGCAAAGTGTGCCCGCGCCCGGACAACGCGTTAGACGACGTGGAGAACTCTGATACGATTGGGCCGGCGCTGCATCGGCTATCGCCAGCCACTAACCTAGCCATGAACAACGCGCACCCTCATCCCATCGCCGGCGTCTTGCCCGTCTTCCAAACGCCCTACCACGAGGACGAAACAATTGACTTTGAGACGTTGGAGAAAGAAATTCACTGGCTCTTCGATCAGGGCGCGGATGGCATCGTCATGGCGATGGTATCGGAGACGCTGCGGCTAAGCAGCGACGAGCGCCGCGCGCTGGCCGAAGCGGCCTGCGCCATCGGTGGCCCGCGCGGCGCGGTGATCATCAGCGTTGGCGCAGAATCCAGCCGAGTCGCCGAGGACTTGGCCCGCCACGCCGAGGCCGTCGGCGCGGATGCGGTGATGGCCATCCCGCCGCTAGCGACCCATGCCGACGAGTCTGAAATCGGGCGCTATTACGCGCGCATCCTCAGCGCCGTCTCTATTCCGGTCATCGTGCAAGATGCGAGCGGCTACGTCGGCCGGCCCATGTCCATCGCGCTACAAGCCGACCTGTTCAACACACATGGCCCGCGCGTGATGTTCAAGCCGGAGGCGCACCCCATCGGGCCGCGCCTGAGCGAACTGCGCTATGCCACCGGCGGCCGCGCCCGCATCTTCGAGGGTTCTGGCGGCGCAGCGCTGACCGACAGCTACGCCCGCGGCATCGCCGGCGTCATGCCCGGCGCCGACTTGGTGGACGTGATCGTCGCGTTGTGGCGCGCGCTCAAGGCCGGCGACGCGCATATGGCCAATCGGCTCTCTGCCCCGCTCAGCGCGCTGGTCGGTCGCTTGACGAACCTGGACGCCTTTCTGGCCGTGGAGAAGCACCTGCTTGTCAAACGTGGTGTGTTCAAGAACGCGATCGTGCGCGGGCCGGTCGGCTATCGCCTGGACGCCGACCTGCGCGGTGAAGTGGATCGCTTGTTCGACGAGCTGCAAGCGGTCTTGTCGGATGCTGCTTCCGCCGACCTGCGGCGCGCGTCGCGCACAGTGTGAGGGCGCATCGCGCGCCCCGGCCCCCCAGCCGCGCTTGACACATGGGTACATCCTCGTTACATTTCCGTCTGACATGCGCGTATCGTTCTATGCCGGTCGGCGCGTCGCCTGGTTGCGCTTTCATGCGGAGTCCGGCGAGTTCATCCTTCAGAAAGACTGGGATCAGTATGAGAACTGTGCGCAGTGCCATGGGCGCGCTGAGATAGACGAAACGCCGGAAGGCGATTTGATTTGTCATATCTGTCGCGCTATGCTCCCCCGTCCGGCAACCTGATAAAGCCAGCCGCTCGGCAAGCGTGTCTTGCCATGCCTCTCACCTGAAGCGCCGCGCTTAAGACCTATCCCTCAGATATCTGCCCGAATGCCGCGCTGTGATCCATGCTGCTGTAGAATGAGATTGTGCAGGTCGAGTCGCAGCAGGAGCGGGCTGAGCAAAAACTTAAGCGCTATTTCCCTCCCCAGCAAGCCGAAGTGCTGGCGGAGGTGATTACGGACGCCTATAACAGCCTGGTCAAGACCAGTGACTTCAATGAGCTGAAGGCCATTGTCGCTCAACTCGCGCAGGCGCAGCAGCGCACCGAGCAGCGCATGGAGGAGCTGGCGCAGGCGCAACAGCGCACCGAGCAGCACATGAATATGTTGGCCATGCGCATGGATGAGCTTGCCCAGGAGATGAAACTGTTTGCGCGGGGGCTGACTCAGGTGCGGGCTGATCTGGGCGGGTTGTCTCGCAGTGTTGGGTATGCGCTGGAGAACGAGGCGTATCGCATGCTGCCGGCTTTTCTGCTGCGACAACACAACTTGCAAGTGATCGATCGTCTGGTGCGCACCGAGATAGCCGGCGAAGAGATCAACATCTTCGGCAAAGCGCGTCGCAACGACCAGGAGCTTTTAATCGTGGGCGAGACCAAACTGCAACTGGACGAACGGCGCTCGAATCGCCAGGAAGAGAACGAGACGCTGGCGCAACTTGCCCGGAAAGTGGCGGTGGTGCGCCGGTCCCATCCCGGCCTGGAGATTGTCCCGCTGATTATCACGCACTTTGCCCGGCCATCGTTTGTGCGGCGCGCTGCCGAGCGGGGCGTCATCGTCGTGCAAAGCTTTGAGTGGTAGCAGGCCGGCTTGCCTGGATTCATGGTCCCCTCGACATCGCACCGCACTCTCATGACGCCGCGCGCCCGCGCGCTGGTGGTTGGCCTGTTCTTCCTGGCGGCTTTTTTGCACGCCAACCTATGGGGCGCGATCATCCCGCTGTGGCAGATCCCGGATGAGGCGGCGCATTACGAGTATGTGCGGCTGCTGGTCAAGCTGGGCCGGCCTCCCACGCCGGCCGACGCCGACCCGGAACTCCAGGCGCAGATGTTGCGCTCGATGTGGGAGAACCGTTACTGGGAGTATCTGGGTTTTCGCCGCCCGGAGCAGCCGCCCAAGCGCATTTTGCCGGGGGGCTGGACCTCGGGCGGGGCGATTCCAGACACTGCGGTGATTGACGACGCCTATGTGTATGCCTTCAGCCAGTTGCAGAACAGCACGCCGGCCTATTACGCCATGTTGGCACCGGTGCAGGCGCTGGTGGTGCATTGGCCGATTGACGATCAGTTGCGCGCGTTGCGCCTGGCCTCGCGGGTGATTTTTGCGCTGGGGGTGGTGTTCATCGTGCTGACCGCCGGCGAGGTGATGGGCTGGCGCATTTGGCCGGTGCTGGGCGCCGGCGCCTTTGCCGTCTTGCAGCCGATGTTTGTGTACATCGGCAGCGGGGTGAACAATGACAACGGGGTGATGCTGTTTGCCTCGGCGGCGGCGTGGCAGTTGGCAGCCGGCTGGCGGCGCGGTTACCCCTGGCGGCGGGTGGCGTTGATCGCAGCGTTGATCGCGCTGGCGGTGCTGGCCAAGCGCACCGGGGTGTTTCTGGTGGCATGGGCGCCGCTGGTGCTGGGGGCATGGTGGTTGCGCCGCCGAGCGCCGGCAACGCGCCGGCGGGTGTTGCTGGCGGCCGGCGCCTTGGGAGTGAGCGTGCTGGCGTTGGCCGGCGCGCTTTACTTCGTCCCCGGCCCGGTCCCGGCCAACTGGCGCAGTGCGGCGCGCTGGGAGCCGGCCTGGACGCAGGAAGCAGCCCGCGATGGCGGGCGGGCGTTTCGCCTGCGCGCCGGCGCAGAACCTTCCGCCGCTTGGGTGCGCACTACTGTGCGGCGGCCGGTGGGCTTGGCCGATGGCGCCATGCTGACGCTGGAGGGCTGGGCGCTGGGACGGGCGGCAGTGCGGCTGGATGACGACGTGGGCAATACGGTGCGCGTCAGCCTAGAGGCCGCCGGCTGGCAGCCGCTGCGCGCGACTATGCCGCTGGACCCGCGCGCGACGCGCCTGACGGTGTGGCTGATGGCGGGCGCGCCGGGGCAGACGGCGTTGTTTGACGGCTTGGCGCTGCGCGCCGGTGACTTGCAGTTGCCCCTGCCCAATCCGTCTGCCGAGATGGCGCGGCCTGTGCTGGCCGAGCTGTTGCTGGCTGTGGCCGAGCCGTTGGGGGCGTATGGCCAGATGGTGCGTTTCGTCAATGACTATCGGGCCAACCTGGCGGCTTTTGGGGAACGCCTGCCGACGGCGATTGCGTTTGTGCAGCAGAGCTTCTGGGGCAAGTTTGGCATCTTTGCGCGGGCGGCCAATCCCACCATACACATGGGCTGGGTGACCTTGCTGGCGATGGGCGTTGGGGCGGCGTTTGCGTTGGCAGCGCGCGACGTGATCGCGCGCCGGCCTGATCCCGACGCGGCGGCGCTATTGGCGCTGTGGGGCGTAGGGCTGGGCTTGTTGGTGGCGCAGACCTTTGCGCCGCTGCTCAGCTTCGCCGCCGAGGGCACCTGGCTGCCGCAGGGCCGGTATCTGTTCGGGGGAATGGCGGTGCTGAGCCTGATGGTCGCGCCGTTGTCCCGAAACTGCCTTTTTGCTTTATCATGCGCCCTTATCTTAATCACGCTATGGATCATGACATTTGCGCAGACTGCGCGCTTTTTTTAAGAACATTTGAATTTGTGATCTCGCTCACACTTGGAGTAGCTTTATGCCAAAACTTGCGATTCCACTATGCTGGTTCTTTGGTCTAATGGCCCCTGTGATTGTATCTTGTCAATCCGGGAGGGATGCGCAATCCTCGACGCTCAGCCCTCTAGCAACGACGGAATTGCGTCCAGTCAGAGTGGTCACTGCGACGCCGTCTTCATCGTCGATGGATAGTGGCGGACGTTCAACGATGATTCTTCCCCCCTCCAACACGATGGCTTTTACGGGACGACCTGACATAGGAGGCCAGCTTGCTTTAGCAACCAACGAAGGGGGCGTGTTCCAAATCATGGTCATAGACTTTGCCACGGGTCAACGAAAGCGACTTACACAATCACCTGAGCCTGGTGATGCAGAACCTTTCTGGTCGCCCGATGGCCGTCGTGTGGCTTTTACAGCAGGTAAACTGCTGGGGGGTGAGTATCGCTATCATATCGAAAGTGTGGATCTGGATTTTAAGCGCCAAGTGCTCGTCACGGAAGGAGCCTACAATGGCGCTCCTGCCTATAGCCCAGATGGAAATAAATTAGTCTTTCATACAAACCGGGATGGAGATTTTGAGGTGTACCTAGCCAATGCTGATGGCAGCGATCAGGTAAATCTGTCCAACAATCCTGGGTTCAACGATGCTTCAGCAGTCTGGTCGCCGGATGGGAAGCTCATCCTCTTTGCTTCCGATCGTGGTGACGGTAATTTTCGACTCTATACAATGAAACCCGATGGAACTGAGCAACGCTTGTTGGTCAATTTGTCTGGTTACGCTTATGACCAAGGGAGATTCTCGCCGAGTGGTAATCGGATTGCAATAACAGTGCGGCAGGTTGCCGAGCTTGAAATTCACATTGCACTTGTTAACGCTGATGGTTCTAACTATCAGCAGATTACCTCTGGCCTTGGGCAGTTCCGTGATCCGTTCTGGATAGATGAGGATACCCTTTTGGTCAGCGCACGTCCCTCGCTGGAAGCAAATTGGCAAATTTATCTTCTAGAACTGGGTCAATCTGGTATCTTGCTGACCCCCATCACTTCTGGTCAAGCCGATCACCGCAATCCTGTGTGGATCAAATGACAACCCTACCGTATCGTCTGATGCGCGTCTCTCGCCTAGGCCTGGATTATATTCGTTCAGCGTGGGGGGGCCATCTTTACAGGTCTGTATTTACTCACGTAGAGATGTTTTGCCTGTTTGTTGGCTATCCACGGAGTGGGCACAGTCTGATTGGCTCTTTGATTGATGCCCATCCCGATGCAATAATTGCTCACGAACTTGACTCTCTTCGTTATGTAAATTTCGGATTTTCTCGCAATCAACTTTTTTGGCTGCTCTTAGACCAGTCTCGCACGTGCGCACAGCGAGGGCGAAAGTGGAGCGGCTACTCTTATGTGGTTCCTGGGCAGCATCAGGGCCGTTTCAGACAACTGCGCGTGATCGGCGACAAACGTGGAGGAGATACCAGTCGTCGTCTGGCCAATGATTTTGCTTTGCTTGACCGCTTACAACGTCGGGTCAGTGTACCGGTGAAGATCATTCATGTCGTGCGTCACCCGCTTGACAATATCACCACAATGGTTCTTCGTGGTGATGCCCCTTCTCTTGAGGGAGCGATTGATGCCTACAAGCTTATGGTGAATACCGTGCAGCGAGTCTTTCGTGCGGTCGGAGACATTTACTTCAAAACAGTCTGGTTGGATGATTTGACCAGCAAGCCGGAGCAAGTTATTCGTGAGCTGTGCACCTTTTTTAGTTTACAGCCGCATGAAGATTATGTGAAAGACTGTGCGAAAATCGTTTTCAAGCAGCCTAAACAAACCAGACATCAGTTATCTTGGTCTCCGCAGCAGCGTGATCTTCTTCGGCGCTTGGTAGAAGAGGTAGATTTCCTTGCGCGCTATGCTGAAGAGCTGGCCTAGGGAAGAGGTTAACCCAAGCGTGTAGCGCAGATTTGTGACAGTCACCGCCGGCGGCGCTGACCGATTGCGGCGCCTAGCCGATTGCTGTGCATTCACATAAGGTGGCGAGCATGGCTGCGGCGTGCCGCCGTTCCCCCCGATCAGATGT
>NZ_JAAFGM010000057.1 GCF_012931985.1 Candidatus Roseilinea sp. NK_OTU-006 | reverse complement strand
CATCCTTCTCCTGGCGATACAGGGCATACAACTGCTCGACGCTCTCAGCGATCTCAATCGGTTGTCGCGGTCGTCCTGTTCTCATACGCCAAGTTTATTTAGCACACCTTGACTCCGCAAGCGGTATAACGCTTGGTCGAGCGGGCGCGCGTTGCCGACGGTGAAGATGAAATCGGCATTCTCGCCGCGCGGCCAGCCGATTGCCTTACGTTCGATCACGCGCACAGTAAATTCCACCTCTACCGAGATTTCGACGCCCGTGCCGCTGATTTCGCCATCGCCCTGCAGCGCGTGACCATCGCCGATATGGAACAGCGCGCCCTCGACGAACACCGGGAAGTAGGCGGTGACGCCGGCCACAAAGCCGTTGTAATCCATATTGCCACCGTGCGGGCCGGATGTCGCTGTGCTGATGGCCTGGTCGCCGTCCGGCGCCACGCCGAAACAACCGATCATCGGCGCGAGGGGCAGCGTGAATGCGCCCAAGCGGGTCTGCGGCGACTCGAGCGTCGCCGTGCCGGCAGCCAGATCCACCCGCCACTTGCCGATGGCCCGATCGCGTTCGGGCAACTCGCGCACAAAGTCTGGGTCCACCGCGTTGAATGCGAGCGAGGTGCGCACCCAACCCCATTCGCGATTGGGGGTGATGCGATCCAGATGCACGGCCAGCACGTCGCCGGGCTTCGCACCCTGGACGAAAAACGGGCCGGTCATCGGGTTCGGCCCTTGCGTCAGACGTTCGCCGCGCGCGTCTTGACCCCACGCATCCACACACGTAGTAACCACGGTGTCGCCGTCGGCGACGGCAAGCGCCGGCTCGTGCGCGCCAATGGTGTTGTAGTAGCGCGTCGGCTTAAAGTGATGGAGCATGTTATCGGCCGCTCATCACCGCCAGGCGACTGGCTTCGAGTAGTATGGATTGGCCGAGACCCAGCACACACCACCCCACGGGCAACGGACGCGCCACCAGTGGTAGTCGTCGCTCAGGCCGGTGACCGTGGCGCGGTGACCAGGCCGTAACATGCCCAAGATGCGGTAGTGCAGGCCCGGGCCGGAGCGGATGTTCAGGTTGACGAGCGCGGCGACCTGCGCCACCGGCGTGCCGCGCACATTCGCCGGCGCGGCGAGGGCCGGCGGCGCACCGCCGAGCGCTACCACCAACGCAGCTAGAAGAGCAGCGAACGCCAAGGTGAAAGTTCGAAGCTGCAACGCGTTCCTCCAATACAAACGCTTTGGTCGGCCGCGCGTGGCCGCTGCCCAAAGCTACGCCCAGCGCGCCCTTGAGCGCGCTGGGCGCAAAATTCAGTACTTGATATCCACCTGCTTCTTCTCTCGCGCGCTTTGCAGGATGGCATCGCAGATCACGGCGTTCTTGTAGCCGTCTTCGAAATCGGCGCCGTACGGCTTGACGTCGGCGTTGTTCACGACGGCATCGAAGAAGTGATGGAACTCGTGCACGAAGGTGTGCTCCCAGCCGATGATGTGACCTTGCGGCCACCAGTTCTTCCAGAACGGATGGTAGCTCTCGCTCACCAGCACCTGCGTGAAGCCCTGAATCTCGCGCGGCTGGTCGCGCATGAACACCTCCAGGTAGTTCATGTTCTCTAGGTTGAAGCGGATGCTGCCGCGCTCGGCGTTGATCTCGAAGGTGTTGTGGTTCTTGCGGCCGGGCGCAAAGCGCGTCGCCTCAAGCGTGCCGAGCGCGCCGTTGTCGTACTCAACAAGCGCGACAAATGCATCGTCCACCGTCACTGCCTCACGCTTGCCATCCGCATTGCGCTCGGTGATGAAGGTCTTGGTCATAGCCATCACGCTCCTGGGTTCGCCGACGAGAAAGCGGGCCAGGTCAATAATGTGTGAGCCGAGGTCGCCCAGCGCACCGCTACCGGCAATGTCGCGGTCCAGCCGCCACACCATGGGGAAATTCTCGTCGGCGATCCACTCCTGCAGGTAAGAAGCGCGGAAGTGGTAGATGCGGCCGAGCTTGCCCTGGTCTATCAGTTCCTTGGCCAGCCGCACCGCCGGCACGAAGCGATAGTTGAACGCGACCATGTGCTTCACGCCGGCCTTCTTGACAGCCTGCCACATCTCCCAGCACTCCTCGGCGTTGCGGCCGAGCGGCTTTTCGCTGATGACGTGCTTGCCGGCCTTGGCAGCGGCGATGTTCGGCTCGGCGTGCACGTTGTTCGGGCCGCCGTTGTCGAACACTTGCACGTCTGGGTCATCAATCAGCTTGCGCCAGTCGGTATAAGCTTTCTCGTAGCCGTAACGCTTAGCAGCTTCCTGGACAGCTTCTTTGTGCCGGCCGGCGATCGCCACCAAGCGCGGGATGGCCACCGGCGGATACATCATGTAGGGCAGCTTCTTCAGCGCATTGCTGTGCGCCTTGCCCATGAAGGCATAGCCCAGCATCCCCACGCCGATCGTCGGGGCCTGGCCTTCCGCCTTCGGCCCGGCCATGGTGACAAATCCAACTTCGTCTGACATTGTGTCCTCCAGATTGGGGAGAAGTCAGATATCAGATATCAGATATCAGATATCAGATGTCAGATGTCAGATGCAGGCTGATCTTCGCGCTGCAAGGACTTGGCCAAACCGACAATCATCGCCACGATCTCATCCACGTCTTTGAGCAACGAATCGGCGAGTGCATCGGTCCAGTATCCAAGCCCGCGCGCGATGTCAATCCCGGTCATGACCTCGTAGCCCGAACGCTGCGCAATTTCAAGAAAGCGACAGAATTCTCGATTCGAGCTGTTGCCTGATCCCTCTGCGATATTGAGCGGGATCGCGGCGCTCGCTCGGCGCAGCTGGCTGACCAAGCCGAATCTCTCGTCCGCGGGGAACTGGGCAGTCTCTCGATAGATCGAAATCGTGAACGCCATCGCCCTCTGCCAGACTTTGAGATCCCTAAACTTGTGCTTAGCCATCCGTCTCTGATCTCTGATCTCTGATCTCTGATCTCTGACCTCTGACCTCTGACTTCTGACCTCTGACCTCTGACTTCTGACTTCTGACTTCTGATTTCTGATTTCTTACTTCTTTCTCTCAAACGCTGCATCGAAGGCCATCGCGCTGGGTTTGAAGTCGTAGCGGCGCACGTTGGCGCAGCTTTCGGTCGCGCCGTGCTCGCGGTCCATCCCAGGATCCTCCCATTCGACCGACAACGGTCCGTCATAGCCGATCTCGTTCAACGCCCGGATGATGGCGTCGAAGTTGATGTTGCCGCGGCCCACGCTGCGGAAGTCCCAATAGCGGCGCGAGTCGCCGAAGTGGGTGTGGCCGCCGAACACGCCGGCTTGCGTCGGCACGCTGCTCCAGGCGACGTCTTTCATGTGCACGTGATAGATCCGATCGCGGAATTTGCGGATGAACCCCACGTAGTCCACTCCCTGATAGCCGAAGTGTGAGGGGTCGTAGTTGAAGCCGAACTCCTCGCGATACTTCAAGGCCTCTAGCGCGCGCTCGGCGCTAACGATGTCGAAGGCGATCTCAGTAGGGTGCACCTCCAGCGCGAATTTGACCTGGTTCTCCTTGAACACATCGAGGATGGGGTTCCATCGCTCGGCGAACTCAGCATAGCCAGCGTCAATCATGGCCGGGCTGACCGGCGGGAACGAATACACATACGGCCAAATGCTGCTGCCGGTGAAGCCATTCACCACCTTCACGCCGAACAGCTTGGCCGCGCGTGCGGTGTTGGCTACTTCTTCGGCAGCACGCTTGTTCACCTCCGACGGCTTGCCGTTCCCCCACACGCGGGGCGGCAGGATGGCCTTATGCCGCTCATCAATCCGATCGCAGACGGCCTGGCCCACCAGATGGGTGCTGATCGCGAAGCACTTCATGCCATGCTTGTTCAACACGTCCCATCGTCCGCGTACGTAGCTGTCGTCGCTCAACGCTTTCTCCACGTCGAAGTGATCGCCCCAACAGGCGAGCTCCACGCCGTCGTAGCCGAACGACTTGGCTTTCTCTACGATGGTCTCGAAGGGCAAATCGGCCCACTGACCGGTGAAGAGGGTAACAGGTCTTGCCATAGATCATTGCTCCTTATGAGGGTTCGATGCGCTCGTGCGCTTCTTTTCTCCCTGTCTAGTCTATTCAGCGAGCGATGAACGCGCAAACTCGGTCGTCGGTTGGTGGTGGCGAGTCGCTGCTCATTGGCCATCAATCACCAATGCCCCACTGTCATCAATCATCAATCCATCATCGTTCATCGCCCATATGGCAATACACAACGACTGGGACGCGCCTACAATCGCCCACATGGCATGCGAACTGGTGATCGGTGTGGATGGTGGGCAGACCAGCACCAAGTGCGCGCTGGTCGCCTGCGATGGGCGCGTGCTGGCCTATGGCCAGGGCAGCGGGCTGGTGCACTTGGCCGCTGCCGGCGCGCGTGAACGACACGCAGCGGCGCTGCGCGAAGCCTTCGCCTCGGCCTGGACCAACGCTGGCCTCGAACCGCAGCCCGTCGCGGCGATCGGCCTCGGGCTGACCGGCGTCGAGGATAACTCGCCCGAAGCAGCGCTGGCGCGCCAGATCGTCGCCGGGCTGATCTCGGCGCAGCACATCGCAGTGCATAGCGACGCCTACGCCGCGCTGATCGGCGCGCATGGCAATCGGCCTGGCATCATCGCCATCAGCGGCACTGGCTCTCACATCCTCGGGATGAACGCCGCAGGCGAACTGGCCCGCGCCGGTGGTTGGGGCTGGCTGCTCGGCGATGAGGGCAGCGCCCTGTGGATCGGACGAAGCGGGCTGATGGCCGCGCTTCACGCGCACGACGGCGTCGGTGAGCCAACAATGCTCGAGGGCTTGATGCGCGAGCACTTCCAGGTCAAAGCCCTAGGCGATGTGAAGCGGCGCGTGTATGACTCCAGCTTTGGCGCAAAGGGATTCGCTGCTTTGGCGCCGCTGGTCTCGCAGGCAGCAGCTCAAGGGGACGCCATCGCGCAAAGCATCGTGACACAGGCAGCGCGCGACCTGGCGACGCAGGTGATGGCCGTCCAACGCCGGCTGGCACTGCCGCCGGACGCGCCCGTCGCGCCTGTGGGCGGCGCGTATGCGCACGTGCACGGCCTGCGCGCAGGGTTCACCGCCGCGCTGTGCG
Source organism: Candidatus Roseilinea sp. NK_OTU-006 (assembly GCF_012931985.1). Lineage (GTDB taxonomy): Bacteria > Chloroflexota > Anaerolineae > J036 > Brachytrichaceae > JAAFGM01. The sequence continues at coordinate 477 of NZ_JAAFGM010000057.1, read as the reverse complement.
AGATTAATCCACAAGCGAACGTTGTCGATCCCCTGTTGTCGCCGGTGCTCGGCGCTGCGCTGATCGCACTCCAGGCTTGCGGCTGCCGAGCGATCATCCGGACGGATGCTGTAGATTGACCAACGCGCCGGCTCGTCCCGATGCGATGATCGCGCAAGTCGCGCGCATGACAGCGACGCCGTCTTCGCCGGCGCTGCCGAGAATCTCCAGTTTCAAATCCCTCACCGTCGCATGCGCACGCACGCGGCGAAATCCAGGCAGGCTCGAAGACGACCACCGCGCCTCGAATCGAAGCCTGTAGTCACCCAGCCCTTGGAGGCAAACAGAGTTAAGGCTAGGTCGAAGACTTTAGAACCTATCTCTAAACTTACGGAACGAGCCATAATAGGGATATGGATAATACCAGTGGGACGCGATACGCCGACGTTGCAAGTTGGGAGCTGTCTGATAGTCTGTGGGCGCGCATTGAACCGTTGT
>NZ_JAAFGM010000056.1 GCF_012931985.1 Candidatus Roseilinea sp. NK_OTU-006 | reverse complement strand
TTCAGAAGTCAGAAGGTCAGATTGCAGGTCAGAGCGATCTGGCCTATCCCTATAACGTCCGCTAAGCTCAAACGCCGGCGGCCAGCACACGAACAGCCGACTTAAACAGCGCCAGCCCTAATCCCCCCGCGTTCACCGCGCGTCCAGCGCGGGTGCTGCCAGGGATAGATATGGTTCTCCGGATGCGGCATCAGGCCGAGCACGTTGCCTCGGGGGTTGCAAATGCCGGCGATGTCCGCTACCGATCCGTTGGGGTTGTCCGGGTAGGTGACTGGCGCGCGATCGCTATCGCTCACGGTCTGGTTACCGTAGGTCAGCGCGATCTGCCCGCGCGCCTGCAGCATCGCCAGCACGGCCGCGTCGCGCGGGATGAAGTTGCCCTCGCCATGCGCCACCGGGCAGTAGATCGGCTCGCTGAGGCCACGGGTGAACAGGCACGGGCTCGCCGGATTGGGGATTAGCGTCACCCATCGGCACTCGAATCGGCCGCGCGCGTTGCGGGCCAGCGTAGCCTGCTGCATCGCGCCGTCGGCCTCGAGCCCAGGCAGGATACCGGCTTTCACCAGCGCCTGGAAGCCGTTGCAAATGCCAAGCACCAGTTTGCCGGACTCCACAAACGCGCGCACTTCGTCGGCAAAATACACGTTGAGGTCGAGCGCCACCAGTCGGCCGGCGCCGAGCGCGTCGCCATAGCTAAAGCCGCCGGGCAGTACCAGCATTTGTGGTAATCCGACCAGCGACGCTCACCGGCGCGTAACTGGTTGACGTGTACGATCTCAGGCGCGCCGCCGGCCAGCTCGCAGGCGGCTGCCGCATCGTGGTCGCGGTTGGTGCCGGAGGCATGCAGGATCAAAATGCGCGGCCGCGCGTTCACGAAGGGAAATGTATCACGCTTCTGCCAACTCCTGAAGTTCATTCGATTCGGAGAAGGAAGTCGGGAGTCCGTAGGCCGGACACTGCTACAATCCTTGCACCGAGGGGGTCATTCCTTGCAAATCATCCTGCGCCTCGCCATTGCCGCCGCGATCGCGCTGGCAGCATCCATCCCGCGAACGACGTCATCCAAGCCGCGCCCGGGCCGCAGAGCGACATCGTGCCCAACCGCTACATCGTCGTGTTCGAGCCCGGCGCCGGCCGCGCAGCGATGCAATCGGTGAAGGCGCAGGCCGCCAGCACCTACGACGCCGAGGTCATCTACGAGTATTCGGCGGCGCTGAACGGCTTCGCCGCGCGGATGAGCGCCGACGCCGCTGCAGCGTTGCAGGCTGACCCCAGCGTCGCCTTCGTCGAACCGGATCGCCTGATCACCTACCGCGCCGAGCGACTCGCGACCGACGGCGTGCAAACCGATGCGCCGTGGGGCCTGGATCGCATTGACCAGCGCGACCAGCCGCTCGACGCGCGCTACACCTACAGCGAAACCGGCAGCGGCGTCCACGTCTACGTCCTCGACACCGGTATCCGCCTGACCCACGCCGAGTTCGGCGGGCGCGCGCTGGCCGGCTTCACAGCGATAGACGACGGCAACGGTGTGAACGACTGCGACGGCCACGGCACGCACGTGGCCGGCACGATCGGCGGCACCACCTTCGGCGCGGCGAAACAGGCCACGCTCTATGCCGTGCGCGTGCTGGGATGCGATGGCTATGGCACGCTCTCGGGCGTCACCGCCGGCGTGGATTGGGTGACGGCCAACCACGTCAAACCCGCCGTCGCCAACATGAGCCTGGGCGGCAGCGCTTCGGCGGCGCTCGACGCAGCGGTGCGCAACTCGATCGCTGCCGGCGTGACCTATGTGCTGGCCGGGGGGAACGACTACGGCAGGGACGCGTGTAACGCCTCGCCGGCGCGCGTGGCCGAGGGCATCACCGTAGGCGCGACCGAGCGCACCGACTACCGGGCTGCCTACTCCAACATCGGCGCGTGCCTCGACCTGTTCGCGCCGGGCAGCGGCATCACCTCGGCTTGGATTGACTCGGACACGGCGACGGCCGATCTCAGCGGCACTTCCATGGCTGCACCGCACGTCGCGGGCGCAGCGGCGAAATACCTGCAGGTGAATCCGACTGCTCCACCGGCGACGGTGCACCAAGCGCTGGTGAACGTGGCCTCGCTGAACAAGGTGAGGAACACCGGCACGGGGTCGCCCAATCGTTTGCTGTTTACGCCCGGAGCCGGCAACGCGCCCGACAACGACGGCGGCCCGATCGGCATCGGCGAGTCGCGCAATGGCACGATCCTGCCGGCCTACGACACCGACGACTTCACGTTCGACGGGTTGGCAGGACAGGTGGTGTTGATCACGCAGAACAAAGCGAGCGGCAGCGCGCTCGACAGCTTCGTCGAGCTCTACCGGCCCGACGGCCGGTTGCTGAGCAGCAACGACGACGGCGGCGGCAACAAGAACGCGCGCCTACAGGTTACGCTCCCCGTCAACGGGCCCTACCGCATCCGGGCGAAGGCCTACCGCGCCAGCACCGGCGCATACGTCCTCAGCCTCTCGCTCGTCACCGGCGGCGACCCCGACGACTTCCGCTGGATCGCCTTCGGCCAGACGCTGACCGGCACGGTCAGCCCGGCCGGCGATCGCGACACGTACTACGTCTCGGTCGCCGCCGGGCGCACGCTGCGCCTGCGCATGAACAAGGCGACGAGCACGCTCGACCCCTACCTGGAGCTCTACAACCCGAGCGGCGCGCGGGTGAGTTACAACGACGACGGCGGCGGGGATCGAAACGCGCTCTTGTCATATGTGGCGCCGGCGACCGGCGTGTACCGCATCGTCGCGCGCAGCTATGCCTCGCGCTCCTCCGGCCAATACCAGCTCATCCTGGAAGGCACGCCGCTGGTCAACCTGGCGCAGGGCAAGCCGGCCGTCGCCTCCTCGACCGAGTCCATCGGGGCCGAACCCTGGCTGGCCACCGATGGCGACCTGACCACGCGCTGGGCGGCGAAGCTCGGTGATGGGCAATGGTGGTATGTGGACTTGGGTGACGCACAGGCATTCGACCAGGTGACGATCAACTGGGAAGCCGGCTACGCTCGTCGCTACGGCGTGTTCGTCTCCAACGGCGACGCCTGGCGGAACGTGTTCTGGACGAACGCAGGCGATGGCGGCGTGGATGTGATCGGGTTCGAGCGACAGACGGCGCGCTACGTGATGGTGTATGGCGCGCAGCGCGGGACCGATCTGCCCCTCTCGTTCTACGCAGTGGGCGTGTTCGACACCGGCCAGAACGTGCCGCAGACCGTGCTTGCTAACGACGAAACCAAGCCACCCGACGACGCACCGCCGGAAGCGCCGCAGCCGCCGGCAGAGGACGGCAAAGAGCCACAGCTGCCCGGCGAAGGCGCTGACGCCCAGGAGAGCGCGCCGGTCGCCGAAAGCGCCGCGGCGATCGCGCCGGTCGCGCCCCTCACCGTCGAGCTGCCGGTCGCGGTGATCCTGAAAGCCGACACGAATGCCGTGGAAGTGAAGCGCGAGGATATGCTGTATCTGGTCGGCGACGCATCGGCCAACGTTGCGCGCGGGCGCAGCATCGCAGCCTACGAGTGGCGCTCGCACCGCGACGGCGTGCTCTCCACCGGCATCACGGCTACGCTGCCCATCTCGCAGCTTGCGCCCGGCCCGCACATCATCACCTTCCGCACCCAGGACGATCAAGGGCACTGGTCGCAACCTGACCACGCGCTGTGGGTGAATCTGCCGGCCGCGTTCGTATATGTGCCGATGGTGCGCCGCTGATCTGCGTCCGAGTTGGGTGCATTTCAAAATGGGGGAGCGCGGACCGGCTTGCAGCGGTATGCGCTTCAGTCGCGCCGGGATCAATCTCGGCGCTGAGCACACGGGCAAGCCGCGCGCATTCCGCCCCTTTCAGCCCAGTCGTTTACGCCGGGGCGAGTCTGCTACATCTGCCCCCGTTGGCGAATGCACCCTCCGAGTCTCCGCTCAGGTTTAAAACGCAGCGACCAACGCGCTCGGCGTGCGTTGATCGCTGCGCTTCCTAAGCCGCAGATTTTGAAAACTCCGACAGGCTGCCGAATGTAGAATATTGCACGAGATGCCTGTGCGCCTACCGGGCGCATGGGGCAGATGACCGTGTCGTCATTTGGATCTCCGAGAACACAATATGGCGCCGACCGACGAGGCAGAGAATCAGCAAGAGATCGAGTGGCAGTTCGACGTGGACGACCTCAGTACGGTAGAGAGCTGGCTACGCGCGCGCTCCGAGGCCGGCGACCTGCAGTTCCACTTCGGCCAACCCAAGGAACACGTTGACAGCTACTACGACACGCCGGACTGGCGGCTCTTCCGCGCAGGCTATGTGCTGCGCGTGCGGCAGGCCGAGGGCGAACCTGCCGAGGCCACGCTCAAGTCGTTCGGCACCCGGCAGGACGGGCTGCGCCGGCGGCGCGAGATCAACGAGCAACTGCACTTCAACGGCGTCGTGAACGACCCCGTAGGCAAAGTGATCCGTGCGCCTGGGCCGGTCGGCCAGCTGGTGAAAGTGCTACTGGGGGGGCGCACGGCTCACACCCTGCATCGGTTGTTCGACGCGCGCACCCGGCGCCAACGTATCAGCGTTTATCAAGACAGCGCGCGCCTGGCGGAAATCGCCCTCGACGACGTGTCCATCGCCGCCGACCGGCGGCGCAAACCGGTGCGCCTCCGGCGCGTCGAGGTGGAAGTCTCCCCCAACGGCCCCGCGGGCTGCAGAACCGACGCCGTGGAGGCGTTCGTCGCCGAGATGCGCCTGACGCACCGCCTGCGCCCGGCGACCGATTCCAAATTCGAGCTGGGCCTGCAGGCGCAGCAGTTGCAGCCGGGATTCGCGCTCGACCTCGGTCAGCCCCAGGACACCGACCACCTGGCCGACGACCCAACCGTCGGCGAATTGGCGTGCGCCGTGCTGCGCGAACACTTGGCCCAGTTTCTGTCACAGGAGCCGGGCGTGCGCCTGGGCGAAGATGCCGAGGCGGTGCACCGGGCGCGGGTCGCCACGAGACGGTTACGGGCAGCGCTGAGCCTCTTCCGCGATTACCTGCCGCCCGAGGCCCAACGTCTGCGCGATGAGCTGCGCTGGATCGCCCGCCTCCTCGGCGGCGTGCGCGACATGGACGTGCAACTGGAGCGCTTGGTCACCTGGCGCGAAGAAGACGCGACGATCGAACCACACGCGCTGGATAGCCTGGAGGCGCTGCTCACCCGCCAGCGTGAGCAAGCGCGGGCGAAGCTGCTGCGCGGGTTGAACTCGGCGCGCTACGAGCGACTGGTCACCGAATTGACCGGCTTTTTGCGCGACGACGCGAGTCTATACGCAGGCGAGCAATACATGAAGCCGGCCCGCCAGGAGATGCCCGGCCTGATTCGCCGCCGCTACGACAAGCTGCGCAAGCTGGGCGACGCCATTCAGCAGGATTCGTCGCCGAGCGAATATCATGCGCTGCGCATTCAATGCAAGCGGTTGCGCTATGCGCTGGAATTTGCTACGCCGCTCTACCGGAAGGCAGCGCACGCCTATCTGTCGCGCTTGAGGGCGTTGCAAGACTTGCTCGGCCTGCTCCAAGATGCGTATGTCGCCATCAAGGAGATGCGTCGCCTGAGCTTGGCGTCACAGCATGGGTTGTCGGCGCAGGCCATC
>NZ_JAAFGM010000055.1 GCF_012931985.1 Candidatus Roseilinea sp. NK_OTU-006 | reverse complement strand
GGGCGATGGCCGAAGGCATCCTCTGGCTGCGCCTGCGCGGCACGCCCAGGGCGCTTCAGATCGCGCTAGGCTGGATCGATGCGGGGGCGGTTGCGGTCGAGCAGGAAGCCCCAGGCGGCGCGCATTGGGCCGAGTTCCAGCTCGACCCGGGCCGCTGGCTCGAGTGGGAAGCAATCGGCCGCTTCATCGGGGTGGCCAGGCTCTCCGCCCCGGCCCGCTCGCGTCTTGCGCGCCTCTACCACGGCCACGACCGGCGACGCCTGATCCTGGGCCAAAGCGCACTGGACGAGGCGCTCTTGTCGGACTACAGCGGCACCTTCTGGCGCGATGGCGCTACGCGCGTGTCTTTCGGCCGCCGTCACGACGCGGGACAGACCCTCTGGGCGCTGGCCGCCAGCGGCCTCTTGCGCGATGCCGCGCATGGGCGCTTTGCGCGCTATGCGGACCGCTGCCTTTTGGATGAGATGGCCTTGGGCTGCCGGCCCTTGCCCAACCCGAGGTTGGAGCATGCGCATGCGCACGAGCGCGCGCAGGCGCTGGGCCTCCTGGGGCGGGCGCAGCAGCGGCCCGAGCGCACGTATTGCAAAGCGCAGGTCGCGCTCTCCGAGCAGTGGCCGCTGGGCGAGACCAACGCCTGCCTGCCCGCGCGGGCCTGGCAAGCGGCCGAGGCGCCGATGCGCTTAGGCGATGCGATCTCCGAGGGCATCGGCGCGGGGCGTTGGGTCGAGATCACCGAGCGGCTGGAGCGCAGCGTTCAGGCGGCGCTGGCGATGCCGCAGGTCATCCTGGGCCGCTCTGAGAAGCGGCTCGTCTCGCAGGCCGCGCGCGCCGACCGGCATCTGCGCCTGTCGGACATGGCGCTCTCGGATGAATTGCCCAGCGGCTGGCAGCTTTCGCGCCAGGCCCATCGCGCCGCCGGCGCGGGCTGGACCTGGCCAGGCACTTGGGCCTTGGGCGCGCTCCGTTGGCATGGCCTGGCCCATCCGCTTGGGACGCTGGGCGAGGCGGCCTCTGGCGTGGAAGTCATCCGCCCGCGCAGCGCCTCGATCAGCCTGCCTGCGATGAGCGCGGCCAGAGCCGGCTGCCACGCGCGATCGGCCCACTGGCGCGGCCAGCGCTGGGCGGGCCGCTGGCAGGCCAAATCCTGGAGGCAGGCCAGGGAATGCCTGCAGTCGCAACACACCACCACCACGGAGTAACCGATGGCCATTCTCACCCACTCCGGCCGCGCAGCTTTGGCGGCCTCCGTCAAGAACGAAGTCCTGCACCTGGCTCTCGGGCGCGGGCAGCCCTGGTGGGACTCCACCGCCCAGATCACGGCGGCGTTCGATGCGCAGGGGCGCATCGCGCTGCCGCATGCGCCCATTGCCCAGATCGCGGTCAAGTCTGCCAACGGGCAAACCACCTACGCCGCCGGCCAAGACTACGCGGCCGATGCCCAGCAGGGGCTCATCACCCGGCTGGACACAGGCCAGATCGCGCCTGGGGCCAGCGTGCGGCTGGAGATCGCCTATGGCCGCCCGACCGAGAACGTCGCGGCCACGGCGCTTCTCGATGAGGTCTGCCGCCGCACGGTCGATGAGGTCTATTTCGTGCTGCCCGATCCCGAGGGCGAAGTGTCGCTGGCCACCGGGCGCTACCGGGTGAGCGCCACGCCCACGCCGCACCTCTTCATGCGCACGAAGTTCGACTTTGGCGATGCGGCAGGCGCCGTCATCCGCGAGCAGGCCGTCTTCGTCGGCACGCAGGTTCAGGCGGGCCTGCCGCCGGGACAGCGGCTCTTCACCCCCGCCGAGATCGCCTCGCCGGGCGTGCTGCTGCTCCTGGAGCACGCGCCGCCCATCGTGCGCCAGGCCTCCACGCGCGAGACCTTCGAGTTCGTGCTGACCTTCTGAAGGAGCCCGCCAGATGCTGGAACGCTATTACAACCGCTTCGATCCCGCCAAGCGCTACACCGAATTGCTCTTTCGCGCGGGCGACGGGCTGCAGTCCGCGGAACTGAACGAGCTGCAGGCCATCCTCAAGCACCGCGTCAAGTCGATCGCCGATGCCGTGCTCAAGGATGGCGACATCATTGAGGGCGGCGCAATCGTCATCAACCCCGATACCGGCGAGACCACTTGCCAAGCCGCGCGCCTTTATCTGGCCGGCTCAGTGCACGAGGTGCCGGCGGCGAGCTTTGCGCTGCCCACCACTGGGCGCGTGACGATTGGCGCGCGGCTGCGCCGCCGCACCATCACCGAGCTTGACGACCCGTCCTTGCGCGACCCGGCGGTGGGCACGAGGAACTACCAGGAGCCGGGCGCTGGCCGCCTGGAAGAGACCGTCGTCTGGGGCTGGGTGGGCGAGTCGGCCTCCGACGGGCAGAGCGGCGAGTTCTATCCCATCGCCACGGTGATCGAGGGCGTGCTGCAGAACAAGGAACGCCCGCCGGCCTTCGATGGCGTGACGCAAGTCGTGGCCCGCTACGACTTCGAGGCCAACGGGCACTACATCGTCGATGGATTCGAGACCCGCTTCCTTGAGCGCCGCTCGGATGGCAAGCTCGTCTTTCAGGTCAAGGCCGGCACCGCCAATGTCCTGGGCTACAAGGTCGAGCGCGCGCACGATGAGCGGCTCGTCCTGGATTTCGATCCCGATCTGGCCACCGTCTTGGCCGAGCCGCGCGTCTTCACGCCCAACGCGCAGGGCAAGATGCGCGTGACCACGGGCTATGCGCCCATTGCGCGCGTGGTGCGGGTGCAGGGCACCAAGAGGAAGACCGTCACGGTGGCCCACGGCGTCTTCTCGGGGGCCACCGACACCCTGCCCGATGCGGCGGTGGTGCAGGTGCTGGAGGTCAAGCAGGGCGCAACCGTCTATCAGGCTGGAAGCGACTACACGGTGGCGGGCAACGCGCTCAACTGGTCGCCGGCCGGCGCCGAGCCAGCCCCGGGCTCCAGCTACACCGTCACCTACGACTACATCGCGCAGCTTACCCCCACCGAGATCGACGAGGAGGGCTTCACCGTCGAGGGGCTGGTGGCGGGCACCTTGGTGCAGACCGACTACGAGTGGAGGATGCCGCGCATGGATGCGCTGTGCCTCTCCCGCGATGGGCTGATCCAGCGCATCAAGGGGGTGTCGGTCGAGCGCAGCCCTGTGGCCCCATCGGTGCCGCCGGATCTCTTGCGCCTGTGCGATCTCGCTTTCACGTGGCGCAACACGAGCCCGGTGCGGGTGCTGGCCTCCGGCGTGCGCGCGGTGCCCACGGCCGAGCTTGAGGCCATGCGCTCGGACATCGGCCGGCTCTTCGATCTCGTGGCCCGCGAGCGGCTGTCCAACGACATCACCTTGCGCGAGCCGGCGGCCAAGAAAGGGGTCTTTGCCGATCCGTTCCGCGATGACGACCTGAGAGACGCGGGCGCGTCGCAAAACGCCGTCTGCGTGCTTGGGCAGCTCATGGCCCCGATCGCGGCGACCCCCTTGGGGCCGTATCTGACGGCGATCCAGACCCTGCCGCACGCCTACCGCGCGGTGCTGGAGCAGACCGCGCGCACCGGCACCATGAAGGTCAACCCGTATCAGGCGGCGGAAGTCGCGCCGGCGCAGGTGACGCTCACGCCGGCGGCGGATTACTGGCAGGAGACCGCGACCCAGTGGGCGGCAGCGGTGACCGAAAGCTTCGTGTGGGGCTCGGGGTCGCTGGCTTCCAGCAGCACGAGCCGAAGCGTGGAGACGGTCTCGCGCACTGAAACTGCGATTCCGACCCTGCGGCCGATCACAGTGGCGGTGCGGGCCGCGGGCTTTGGGCCGAACGAGAGCGTGTCGGCGATGCGCTTCGATGGCATCGCGCTTGCCGTGCCCACGGGCCTCAAGGCCGATGCCCAGGGGGTGGTGCAGACCACGTTTACGATCCCCTCGGGCGTGCCCTCTGGCGTCAAGCGCTTCGAGATCGAGGGTTCTGGCGGCTCGCGCGGGCAGGCCAACTTCGAGGGCCGCGGGGTGCTGGTGACGGTCACGCAGCGCGAGCGCATCCGCACCGACACCTGGCGCTGGGACCCGCCGCCGCCACCTCCGCCGCCCGTGTGGTGGGGCTGGGACCCGCTGGCGCAGACCTTCACCTTGCCCTCCGCGCAGCAGGTCGCGGCGGTGGAGCTGTGGTTCACGGTGCGCGGCAGCCGCGCGGTGACGGTGCAGATCCGCGAAACCATCGCCGGCATGCCTTCTCGCGCGGTGCTGGCCGAAGGGCGCATCGAAGCCTCGGCGATTCAGACGACAGGGACGACCCGCATCGTCTTTGACCGCCCCGCGCGGCTGGAGGGCGGCGTGGAGTATGCGCTGGTGGTGCTGACCGACGATGCGGACTGCGCGGTGGCGATTGCGGAGCTGGGCAAGTGGGACAGCGCCAACGGCCGCTGGGTCACCGCCCAGCCGTATCAGGTCGGCGTGCTGCTCTCCTCCTCGAACGCTTCCACCTGGACGGCGCATCAGGACAAAGACCTGGCTTTCCGGCTGCTGGGGGTGTCGACGACGCAAAGCAGCCGCGCGGTGACGCTGGCCACTCAAGTCCAGGTCACCGATGCCACCGACCTGATGGTGCTCGGGGCGGTGGAGCTGCCGGCCACCGGCTGCGCGGCGGTGGCGCGCGTGACCCTCGAAGGCGGCCGGGTGCTCACCGCCCCGCCCAACACGACGATCCGGCTGGAGGCCCCCTACACGGGCAAGGTGGACGTGGCGCTGGACATCACCGGCACGGCAACCGCCACGCCCGTGGTCTATCCCGGCTGGCAGCTTGTCGTGGGGACGCTGGCCAATTCCGCGACCTACGTCTCGCGGGCCATTCCTGCTGCCGCCTCCTTCAAGGCGCGCGTGATCGCCGAGGTCTTCGCGCCGGGGACGGCCAGCGTCACGGCGAAAGCCGAGTCCGGCGCAGCGGGGCAGTTCGCCAATCTGCCGGTGGTCAAGGCTGAGCCGGTTGGCGACGGCTGGGTCGAGATCGAGTGGTCGGCCGCCTCGCTCGCCGGTGTGGGCGCTGACAAGACCACGCGCGTGCGGCTGGAGATCGAGAACTCAGCCGCCCATCGCGCGTCCGTGCGCAATCTTCGCGCGGTGATCGTCTGACGGAGGCTGCTCATGATCGATGAGCGCACCCAGCACTACCACTTGCCGCTGCCGCACCCTGAGAACCTCTTGGAGGAGGACGTCGGGCGCATCCGGCTGGCCTTTGAGCAGGTCGATGGGCTCATCCACGCCCACGCCACAGCGCGGCAGCAAAGCGATGCGCAGATGCTTGAGTGGCAGCGCCGACAGCGGCTGCGCCTCTTTCACCACATGGATTTCTGAGGAGATCAGTCATGGCACGAGACCCCTTGCTGCGCGACGCCGTGCAGGCGATCAAGCAGAAGATCATCAACGGCGCAGCCACGGCCACGCCAGAGGAACTGGCCTATCTCGGCACCGCAATCGACCGCATCGGCGGCCGCGCCACGGTGCTGGAAGTCGAGGAGATGGGCGACATCAAGATCGAGGAGATCACCGAGCACGCCGATCAGGTCAAGTCGGCGGCGATTGCCAACATCACATCGACCAAGAACGCGGCTGAGGCCAGCATCAACTCGACCAAGAACGCAGCCGAAGCCAGCGTCACGGCTACGAAGAACGCGGCTGAGGCCAGCATCAACTCGACCAAGGATGCGGCCATTGCCGCCGTCAACACGGCGTCCAACGCCGCCATCACAGCGGCCAACAACAACCGCGACGCGGTGATCGCGCAAGCGAACGCCGCCAAGGACGCGATGCTGGCCGACATCGCGGCGGCGGCCAACTCGGTGACGCAGCAGTTCGTCTTTGGCGCGCGCGCCTACTTCTACGCCCAGCTTTAAGGAGACCTCCCCATAAGCCTGCTTGCTTCTGTCAAACCCGCTGCGGCGGAGACCGTCGCGGTTTATACCGTGCCGGCATCCCGGCGTACAACGCTCAACGTCAACTGCTGCAA
>NZ_JAAFGM010000054.1 GCF_012931985.1 Candidatus Roseilinea sp. NK_OTU-006 | reverse complement strand
GGCGACGCGCCTTTTGGAATGAACAGGTAAAGCACGGCATAGGCGCCGGCCAGCCCGACCACGATCAGAAACGACCATGCCTCACGCGCCCACCGGCGGGTTCGCACGGCGCGGATCGCTTCGTAGGCCAGCGCAAAGCCAGCGACGCTCAGGCCGATTTCGTTGGAGAGGAACGCAAGCGTGCATAGGCCGAGGCAAGCGCCCCACCACGCAGCGCGCTGCCGAGTCGGGCCGGACTGCCGTGCGCGCGTGTAGCACAGCATCGCCAGTTGGATGAACAGCAGCGCCAATAGGTGGTTCAGGCCGGCGGGGAGCGCCACGGCCTGGACGGCGAACGGATTCAGCGCGAAGAGAAAGGCAACGCCGAACGCCATGCCGCCGGTTTGCCGGCCTAGCATGGCGGGCAAGAATTTGAGCAGCAACAGCGCGTTGGCGGCATGGACGACGATGCACAAGACATGCAGGAGCAGCGGCCCGGATGCGCCGGCAGCGGCGGCCAGCCGGTAGTAGGCCAGATATAGCGGCCGGTAATAGCCGAAATTTTGCGTCCGCGTGAACAGGTCGAACAGCGTGAAGTCGCGCGCCATCCGCACGCTCCACGCGTCATCGAATGACAGCGGCAGGGATAGGCTGGGCCAGTAAGAGGCGACCACCGCTACGACCAACGCGGCTGCCGCAAACGGCGCGATCAGCCGGCGCGCTTCGGCGTGGGATGCAGGTTCCATAGCAGGCAGCGGGGTTGGTCGGGCATGCTTCGCGCTGATTTTGCCATATGGGTGACGGAATGCGTTCACACATCGGTACAATTCTTTGCGCTCGATCCACCCCATGCCCTCGTCCCGCTTCGACTGCGCTGCGCTCCGATCGTTTCTCGCGCTCGCCCTGGCCGGCGTGCTCTATCTGAGCATTGCGCTGGCGAACCTCAGCTTACCCGGCCCAAATTACGATGAAGTGGCAGACGCCGTGCCGGCGTTGGAGCTGCTGCGCGGCGAGTGGCCGGCCAGCGCGCTGAAGACGATCCGCGTCTTCGGCCAGCCCGTGCCGATCATGATGCTGCACTACATCGGCCCAACCTCGATCTACACCAGCCTGGCCGGCTTCGCGCTGTTCGGCGTCTCCGTTGAGTCGCTGCGGTTGGCGCAGACGTTGATCGGCGTGCTCACCCTGCTCCTTACCTGGGCACTGGCGCGCGCATGGTTCGACGATCGCGTCGCGGCGCTGGCGGCCGTGCTCGCCGCCACATCCCCCACTTTTGTGTGGTGGCATCGCGCTGGCGCATTCTTCTCATCCCCCATGTTGCCGCTTGCCCTGGGAGTGCTGCTACTCCTAACAGCATGGCACCGCTCAGGGCGTCCTGGGCTGCTCATCGCAGCCTGCTTTTTGTTCGGGCTTGGGTGCACGACCAAGTTGTTGTTTTTCTGGTTACTGGCGCCGCTTGCCCTCGTTGCGCTCATCAAACTTAGCCAAGGGCAACACCGACAGCGGCTTCGCGCACTTCCGGCGCGGGTCTGGGTGGGATGCACGGCCGCTTTCTGCGTGGGATGGTTGCCGTTTATCGCACACAACACCCCAGCGGGAGACACGCTGCGCTTCATCGCACAAAACCTGCTGCGCTCGCAGCTTTATGGCCACAACAACTTGGATGTTGTCGCCAATACGCGGTTCCAGGCCGATCAACTCTTTCGGCTAGTCAGCGGTGACACCCTCGAGTTCAACGCGCCAGCTCCTCTGCCACTGACAGGCGTCGCGTTTGCTTTCAGTCTGCTCTACACAGCACTATGGCTGCGACGCCGACGGGGCGCGCCTGCGCCCACGAGCACCCCGCGTCTGTTTCTGCTGCTCAGCGTAGTGGCGATCGTACCGCTTGCCACCTTTAGCGTCACTTCGATCGGTGGGCGGCACCTTTTTATCTTGCTTCCGCTTGTGATATTGCTCATCGCCGTTGTGATCGGGGACGGTTTAAGTGGCCATGCGCCTCCTGCTGCGCGCGTCGTCAGTGCTGTCGCAACCCTGTTGGTGACGATGAACGGTTGGGGCGGCAACCTGGCAGTTTTGAAATTCTTTGAGCAAACCGGCGGTCGAGCGCTGTGGTCCGATGCGGTCAATCGGCTTGCAGCTTCTTTGGAGCTTGACTTTGCCGGCCGGCCCGTGATTGCAATGGATTGGGGCTTCGAGCGGAGTGTTGCTTTGCTGACCCAGGGCCGCTTGCGGATGCGCGAAGCGTTCGAATATACGCAGCAGCCCTCAGAGCGCTTCGCTGCGCTCAGCCAAGTGCTTCTGAGAACACCGGAGCACATCTACCTCTTCCACGCCCCGCACACAACGGCTTTCGGCGGTCACTGGGAGCGCTTCGAGCGCGCAGCGCTGCAGTCGCACATGCAGCTTGCGCCATTGGCAGTCATCCGCGAACGCGACGGCATCACCCACACGCTCATCTACGAGGCACAGCCGGCCCCGCGCAACTTTGCAGCGCCCAACTTGGACAGCCCACGCAATGCCAAGCTCGCCAGCGGCGTGGCGCTGCTGGGCGGCGAGGTGCGCTACGCTGCTGCACAGCGCGAAGTGACCGTCATGCTCTACTGGCAGGCGCTAACCGAGCCGCTCCCCGACGATACGGTGTTGTTGCACATCGTGAACCAATCCACCGGCGAGGTAGTGCTGGCCGCCGACACTCAGCCGGTCTATGGCGCGTACCCATTCTCGCGCTGGCAGCGCGGCGAGGTCGTGCTCGACCCACACTGGGTGACGCTGCCGGAGGGGCTGCCGCCAGGCACATATCAAGTGCGCGTCGGCGCTTATGATCCTCAAACTATGCAGCGGCGCGCGATTGATGACCCGCGCAACGACGCCGCCGGCGACAGCCTGATGTTGCACACGTTCGAGCTGCGCTGACGCTGTCGCGGACACGCGCCCATCGGGGCGCCATGGTAGCCCACGCGCCATCTTGCGTCTGGATCAGTTCGATGCCCAGTCGGCAGCTCGACCAATGGAAAGTCGTTCTACGGCGATGATGCGTCGTCACGAATTCTGGCTGATTGCGTCGCTTAACGCTGCGCATCGGCAAGCTAAGGCAGCCAACCGGCGCGCGACGACCTGATCTCGCTTGGCTCCATCACATAGCAGTAAGGCGGTTGCGTCGTGGTGCGCTTACGCGCGGGGGTGGGCTGCTGCCCTCTTGCTTACTCAGCACTCACCGGCGCAATGGTGATCTTCGTCGGCAGCGCGACGGCGTTCGCCACAGCGATTTGCGCCGTGTGCACAAAGGCGCGTTCGCCGGTGAACTCGTCGTATAGCCCGATCAGCACGTAGTACTCGCCTGGGCGTGCGTCGGCGGCGACGGTGAAATGGTGCGGATCGTGGATCACCTGGCCGGGCAGCCAGCACGTCGTGGGCAGCGTCCAATTCGCCGGACGGCCGTCCTGGTTGACGATGCGGTATTGATCCTCAGGCGTGTCGGCCACATGCACGAAGACTTTGCGGGCAATCGGCAGCGGCAAGTCGCTATCCAGCTCCCAGTACAAGTTGAGCGTGGCCGACTGGCCCGGCGTCAGCTTGGATGGCAGGGTGTAGCCGAGCAGCCGCGCCTCGCCGTTCGGCTCGAAGCGAATCTCCGTAGGGATCAAGTCGGCCGGCAGCGTCGCATTCGGCACGGCGATCGGGTCGGCGCCGTAGCCGATCACGCGCAGCAGGGCGATGTGCGCGGTCGCTTGAATGACCATCAGAGCCGTCACGAAGATGTGAGGCCAAGAAACCGGCCGCGCATCGCCCGGCGCATTCGCCGCCGACTGTTGCGTGATCCACATGCCGGCCAGTGCGACGATGACCGGCGCGAAGTACATCCACACTCGGCCGGTCTCCCCGCGAGCGACGTGAAGCAGCGACTGGGCCATGATCGTCGCAACCCAGGCAAAGGTGAGCGCGGGCGCGCGACGCCACGTCATGAGCAGCGCGATCGCTGCCAGCGGCAGGCCGGCGAAGGTGAAGAGGTCCCACGGATGCCAGACGACAAATGGCCAGTAGTCGCGCTCCAGCGACAGATGGATGCGCATAGCCGTCTGGTAGGTGGCAGGCAAATCGAACCCGGTCAGCAGGATCATGGCTGCCCAGGGCGCCGCAAATCCGACCATCACGATTGCGCCTTGCAGCGCCCACACTGGCAGCGACCGGAAGCGATCCGTTTGCCAGATGCGGATGAGCGCATACAGCCCGCAGATCATCATGATCGGCAAATTGCCGAAGCTCATCAGCGCGCCGATGGACAAGGTCAGGCCAAGCCCAACAGCGCTCGCCGTTGACTTGATGGCCGGCGGCCGCGCGACGAGTTGCTCGACCAGCAGCAAACCGGCCAGCGTGAAGACGCCGAAGCCGCGATCCCACTGCGAAGCCCACATCAACATGCCCGGGGCAAGTGGGCAAAGCAGGGCCGCCGTCGCTGCAGCGCGGTCATCGGCGATTCGCCGGACGAAGACGAAGAGCAGAATCGGCGTGAGCCAAGCGAGGGCAGTCTCGATCAGAATGCCGAACAAGCCGGCGGCGATCTGCACATCGTCGAGCGTCGCCGCGCGCAAATCGAAGCAGGCCAAAGGGCGCAATGTGGGGCCAAGCGCTTCGGCCAGACCACGCAACGGGCGCATCAACTGCACACCGACCCAGAAGATCATCGGCAACCCCGGCGGATGACGTTCGGCGTGCACGTTGTAGCTTTCCATCTCCTGCGCAAAGCTTCCCAACCATGCGCCCAGGTCGTCCACGCGCACGCCCACGCCGAAGTAGCCGCCGGTGAAATCGCTGTATTGTCGGAAGGCGAGGCCGCGCAGCGGGAAGGGTTCGACGATGTGAATCGCTGCCGTTTGCAGCGCCAAGCCGGCCGCCACGACGTAGCCCAGCAGCAGCGCCGCCTGGCCGCGCGAGCACCGCGCCGGCATGCGCGCCCAGATAAGCAGGGAGAGCGCCGCATGAGCCGCCAAGCCAGCCGTGAGCAACAACAGCGGCCGCAACGGCGGCGTCGCGCGTTCCCAAAGCACGAGCGTGCGCACCGGATCGAACAACAGCGCGGCGATATACGCGAGCGTCGGCGCGGCGATCAGCGCCATCGCAGCGATGCGCTGCGCTCGGGGCCGGCCCTCTGCGTTCATACGGTGCTCCGCGCGCTCGGATGGATGCCCCGCCAGCTCATCGTCCACGCAACCGCCCATACCATGACTATCGCCGTGAGCGCGCTGATAACGCCGCCGGCATAGAGATCGAGCGGGCGATAGCTGAACTCCACACTGAATGCGCCGGCCGGGATCGGCACGCCGAGCAGCGCACCGTTGACTGCGACGGGTTGTATGGCTTGTTCATTCACTAGCGCCACCCAGTTCCAGTGATACGCCTCGCTGACGGCGAGCAGCGCCGGCGCGTCAACATGAACCGCGACTTTAATGTAGCCAGGCGACTTGCCTTCAATGGCTGCGCTGCCATCGGCGCCGCGCAGCGTCGCCTCGCCCGATGGACGCACTAGGATCGCCTCGGCAAAAGGGTCGAAATCGGGCGCGCGCATGCGCGCATACATCGCTGTCTCGGAGGGGACATACGTGATGCGACTGGGGATCCATGCGCCGTTGAACGTCTGCGGTTCCCAATCCAGCCGGTAAGTGCTGGCTTCTTTGCCCTCGAACCGGTCTCGCGCCAGCAGAAACCACGGGATCATCACGCCCTCCGGCGTCTCCATAGCGCCGCGCCAGGTCACCGCATGACGCGCGTTGAGCAGCTTCACCATCACATCTTCGGGCGCGTTGTCTAAGAACGACTTGTAGGCGCGCAGGACAATAGGCGAGCCGCCGCCAACTTCGTTCAGGCCGGCGATGCACGCGCCGTTCAGCGGCAGGCCGAAGTGGTTATACACGCGCGAGTAGCCGTTCGGTCGCTGGGTCGGCTTGATCGGCGCGATCAGCGGATGGGGTGGGAAAGGGTCGGCCATGGGCTGGGTGGCGGTGTAACGGTTGGCGCTAAACACGTCGAAGATGACGAGGCCGAGCAATACGGCACCCCACAGCCGGCGCGGCATCGCGCCTAAACGCG
>NZ_JAAFGM010000053.1 GCF_012931985.1 Candidatus Roseilinea sp. NK_OTU-006 | reverse complement strand
CGAGCAGATATTGCATGCGTTAGCTGACGACGCCGACGCACTTCGCAGGCTGGTTGATTGGCGTTGGATCAAAGACAACGTCCAGGCCCTGTCCTTATTTAGCACGCCTTGATGTGGCAGTTGGTATAACTCAGGCATGCTGATGCTCAGCCGGCACGCGCGCATGCTGCTCAATCGAGATGGGCAATTCGAGCAGATATTGATAGTAGGCGTCGCCGGCGCAGGTTCTGCACAGGATACGCCCATCCTGCGTGACCTCGCGTTCGTTAATGATCTCTTCGCCGCACTCGGCGCAACACACGCGCACGCCGGGACGGCTGATGATGGCGGCCAGAGGGCGAGTCAACGCGACAGGGCGAGCGCACAGCAACGCATCCGCCGGCATGATCTGATAGGCTGCCAGTTGCGCATGCCAGCGACTGGGCGCATCGGTCGCATATTGTGCAGCGCGGCTGCGCGCCAGTGGATGCGGCCAGATGCGAATGGCGCAGGTCGGCTCGCTGTGCGAGTCGGCGAACGTAACGGCAGTTTTGCCCAGATCAACCACGCGCAACGTGCGATGGCCGACCGAACAGCCGGTCGCCACCATCACGCCATCGGCAAAGCAGCCATCCGTCTCGACAAACGCAATCAGACGTTTGTCGGACTGCGGCAGCGACAGCCCCAACATCTCGCCGGCCAGTTCACCCATGCGCAGCCCCAACACCTGACGCGGGCAAATGTGGTTGTGCAACTGCAACAACCGTTCGCGGTAAGGGTGCAGTGAGAACACGTCAACCACTCTCGCGTTGGTCTGACTGCAGCGCTTCCTGCGCCCAGTACAACGCTGTCATCATGGCTGGGAAGCCGATGGTGGTCACACCGAGCGTAATGGCGTGCGTGACCTCATCGGGGGAAGCGCCAGCCTCGCGGGCGCGATGAACATGAGACTTGACGGCGCTCTCGCTGCGCAAGGCGGCTGACATGCCGAGCTTGATCAACTCGCGTGTCTTTTCGTCCAGCGGGCCGCTTTGCGCCGCCGCCTCGCCGAGCCGGGCGTAGGCGCGCCACACTTTGGGCTGAGCCTTCTTGAAAAGCTGATAAGTTTTGGGAAGTTTGGTCATCACCATAAGCTCTTTGTTTGGCCTTGTGCAGCGGCGCGCCGGTGGGCACTGATTACCGGGGCGCGCCGCTTGGCAGCATCGATCTGGCGTAGGCAGCCAGTCTTATGCCGGCACCACTTTAACCTGCGTATCGTAAAACACCGCACTCCCACCCACCGGATCGAAAAGTGAGGTATTGGTCACCAGTGGGTCGGTGCGCATGACGGCGTTGGCATGGAAGCCTTGCATGCGCGAGGGGTCGGCGGGGATGGTCTGACCATTGATAGTCACATCCACAGCGCCATAGGCCCAGTGGCCGAAGCCGAGGGCGAAGCCGACCACGCCCGGCCGCATGCCCTGCACGACTTTGAGCCGGCCGACCACGTCCACTTTCGAGCCGTTGCCCAGATCCCACACGCCTTCGGGATTGGTGGCCGAGACGATGCGCACCCGATCGCCATCCTTCAGGCCGCGCGCGGCGGCGTCCTGCGCATTCATGATGACGGCGTTCTCCGGCATCAGCGCGCGCAGCCAGTAGTTGCCGGGCGTGCGGCTCTTGGTCATCATGATCTCGCGGTAGGTGATGAGCTTGAGGTCATAGCCATCCTTCGCGTCGTCGATCACCTGGCCGTCGAAACCGGTGTACGGCTCGATGTAGGTCGCCACAGGGGGAAGTGGCTTGCCCGTGCCGGCGTGCTTGATGCCCACATTCTTCTCCAGATACAGGTTGATCAGCTTGCCGAACTTCACGCCGGTCGGGATGATGTAAGGCTCATCGAACGACCCGGGGCGTACACCGTCGCCAGGGTAGCCTTTTTCATAAGCCTGGAAACGCCCGCCCCGGCTGAGCACGGTGACCACTTTCGGCCACAAGGCATCGCCGACGATGGCGCGCCAACGGTCGGGGTCGAACACACCTTTGGGCAGATGCTTGCGCGCCTCGATGAACAGACGAATTTCTTCGGCATCGGCATCGGGCACGGCATCGCTCCCATCGGCCTTTTCGCCAAAGGCTAGATTGGCCACCATGCGCAGGTATAGATGATCGGGGTGAGTGAAGTCACCGAGATCGCCCAGCCCATTTGGGCCAAAGTTCGGCAGCCCCAGCTTTTCGGCCATGGCCAGCAAGAGCGCCTCCCATTGCAAGGCCATTTCCTGACCATACACGGTCACTGTGCCGGTGACTGGCGCGATGGTGGGCTGTCGCACGCCCTGCACCTTGAAGGTCATGGAAGGATGCGATCCGCTGAACTCCCATCGCTCCAGGAAGCTGGTATCGGGGAAGATGTAGTCGGCGTACATGCTGGTCTCGCCGATGACGATATCGCTGGCCACGAACAGGGGCAGCTTGTCGACATCGCGCAGAATTTCGATCCACTTGTGGCCGGCCGGCAATGAGTACACCGGCGACCCCATATACATGAAGGCGGCCTTGATGGGATAGGGGTACATGTCGCCGGCCGACGGGATGATCTCCTCGTACACGTCGGACGCCAGTGGATACCAGTTGCGTTTGGCCGGATAGCCCTCGAAGATCGTTGTGTCTTCGTATTTGACGTCGTGGCGGATGATGCTGATGCCGAACGGCGCCAGCGCGCCGGGGTCGGCCTTGCCAAGCACAAATGGGCCTTCGGCCTTCGAGCCGCCCACGTCGTAGGTGCTGGCATATACCTGGCCGCCGCGCCAGTCGTAGCTGCCGATCAACAGGCCAAGCGCATTCCAGGCCAGCACGTTGTAATAGCCGTTGGTGTGCTGGCTGACGCCACGGTGAATATCGATGGCGGCATTTTTGCCATGCGAGGTGTACTCGCGCGCCAGGTCTTCGATGTCTGTGGCGCGGATGCCAGCGATATCGGCCCATTCCTCGATCGTTTTCTCACTGGCCGATTCGTAAAGGATTTGCAGGCTGCTCTTCACATCGAAGTCGCCGACCTTGCCATTCACCAGCAACTGGCCGGCTTCCACAGCGCGTTCCTCGTCATTCGGGTCGAACAAGACGGGATTGCCATCTTTATCCAGCACCACAAAAGGATCGGTGTTGAAGACCGTGCCGTCCTGCGTGACCCAGGTGATAACCGTCTTGTCATCCTTCTGTTCTTCCTTTTTCTCGACCAGCTTGAGGTCGCTGCCGCGCAGGAACTTGCCTGGCTTGCCGTCGGTGACTTTCACCAGCCAGGCGGCGTTGCTCCAGGTCGGCTCGCCGGCTTTCTTGGCGGCGGCCTTGTTGGCGTCGGCCAGATACTGCGCGTCGTAACGCTGATTGGCGATGATCCACTGAATCATGCCCAGCGCAATGGCGGCTTCGGTGCCGGGCTTGTTGGGCAGCCATTTCCAGGCTTTGCCGGCCAGCTTGGACAGGCGCGGATCGATTACCACGAATTTCATCGCGCCCTCTGCGGCGCGCGGCGCAATGCGCGGCGCGCGGTTGGTGGGGCCGTAGTTGCCTTCGAACGGTGACGCGCCGACGAAGATGACAAAATCGGCGCTGGCAGTGTCACCCTGCCAGTAGGCTTTGGCGCCGCCGGTAAACTTGCTGCCGTCCCACTGGTCGCTCATGCTCTTGCCGGCGAAGTACAGGCTGCCCTGGCACACCGTGGTGTGACCATGCGTGTTGGTCGTGCCCAGGCCAGAGCGGAAGAAGCGCAGCGCAATGTCGCTGCGACCGCCCTTCTGCCGGCCCCAGAAGTACAAAATCTGGTTGTTCTTCGGCCCAAGATCGGGGTGATCGGGGTCAATCATCTTGTCAAGATGCTCAGCGAAGTCTGCCTTGAACTGCTCGATCAGGGCTTTCTTTTTGTCGGCGTCCTTTTCGGCCCAGATCTTCTTGATGGCGGCGTCCATTGCCTTCATCACCTTCGGGTCGGTGAGCGCGCGCAAGGAACGCAGGCCCTCGACTTCGCGATTCTCTTCGCCGGGCACGTCGGCAAACAGCTTGCCCCCCTCGACAATCTCGGTGACGGCCTGGTCGAAGTCAATCACCTTCCACTTGTTCTCGCCGCGCTTGCCGGCGCGTTTGAGCACCTTGACCAGGCGGTAGGGGTCATAGGCGGATTGCAGGCCGGCCTGACCCTTTGGACACAAGGGCGCGTCAATTTTGGCCGTGTCCGTGATCGGCGTGTTGTAGGCCAGGTGCGGCACCAGATTCCAGGGTGAGAATGGGTTGCCGTCAATCTTGACCGCCACGCCGTCCAGCAGCTTGACCTTGATGCCGCACTGGGTGTTGCACTGTTGGCAGACCGAGTAAATTTGATGCGCCGGATCGCCAAGCGGATAGGCGCTGCCTTCGCCGGTCGCCTCCAGCGCCGCTTTCACCTTTGGCAGCGCGCCGAGGAAGGCGCCGCCCAGCACAGCCCCGCCGCCGACCAGCGCAGCCGCTTTCATGAAGCTGCGGCGTGACACTTGCCAGTCGCCCGGCTGCGTCGCAGCGTGTCCGGCGGCGCTTTCAGAGGATGAAGGCTGAATCGGGTTACTCATTTGGTCACCTCATACTTTTTCAGGAATGGCAGCGCATCGACGCCGATCAGGTAGGCCAATGTGGCCAGCCCAACCACGCCGGAGACTACCGATAGCTCCATCAGGCTGGGCACATAGTTAATGTTGAGATGCGGGCCGTGGAAGGCTTCAGTCAACCCCTCCAGTTCGGGAATGGCGAGCGCCGGGAAGATGATGTTTGAGCGCGCCACGGCAAAGCCAACCAGCACCAGCACACCCATCAGGCCGGCCCAAAATCCACTGCGCGCCAGGCGCGGCTGCACCAGCACAATCAGCGGCACGATCATGCCGAGCGTCACCTGCAAGCCCCAGAATGCCCAGGCATACTGGCCAAACAACACCAGCTCAACCGCGCGAGCCGTGTCCGGCACGCCACTGTATAGGGCCACCGAGTAATCAACCCACAAGTAGTACGCCTTCACCAGGATCAGCACAATCATGGCCAGACCCAGCAGGCGCACGCGCTGCTGGCGGATTTCGTCATCCGGCGTGAACCAGCCCAGCAGAATCATCAACAACGCCACACCGGACGTGAGCGAGAAGATGGGGAATTGCGCCGGCAACATGGCCGCATGCCACGACGCGCGGCTGGCATTCACGCTGAGCAGCGCGCCCACGCCGCCGCTGAGGAAAATGGCCAAGAACAGCCCAATGCTCATCACCACTTTGGTTGCGAGTTTTTGCGGCCGCCGTAGCGTGAGAACAAGCGAGACCACAATGACGACCAGGAAAAGCGTGTAGCCCCATACCAACTGCGCCATCGGCGCGCCAAAATTGGGGCTGAGGTACACCTTCCAGATGCGCTCCATGTGTCCCAGATCGAAGGCGATGGTGATTAGCGCCGCCGGCATGGTCACCAGCGCGCCCCACAGGGCGTATTTGCCGGCGCCCTTGAACAGGCGGACGTTGAACAGGTGATCGAGCGTCGCCAGCATATACGCGCCGGTGGAGATGCCGGCAAAGAACAAATACATGGCCACCCACAGCCCCCACGTCACATAGGAGCCGTAATTGACCTCGCGCTCGCCGATGAACAGGCGAGAGTAGAACCCATACAGGCCCAGCAACAGCGCCAACGCGCCCAGGCCGTACACGATTTTTTTGATCATGGCGCTCCTCCCTCACACGATGTAATACACGCGCGGCTTGGTGCCCAACTCTTCTTTCAGCCGGATGACATTCGGGCGGTGAATCAGTTGGGCCACCACGCTATCGGGGTCGTTGGCGTCGCCGAACAAGGTGGCGCGCCCGATGCATGTCGTCACACATTCGGGCAACAACCCCTCCTTGACGCGGTGCAGGCAGAAGTGACACTTGCGGGCATTGCCCATCGGCGAACCATGGGCTTCGCGCGGCCATGGCTGGCCATACTCGAAGTTCGGCGCGCGTTCGTAGTCGTCAGCAGCGTCGCGGCCCAAGATCAGGCCGTCGGCATTCGGTGCGCCCTCGGCATAGATGTAGCCAAAGTCTGAGGTGCGCGCGCCGTAGGGGCAGGCGGTCAGGCAGGCGCGGCAACCGATGCACTGCTCGTAGTTCACCTCGACCACGCCCTCGGCATTGGTGTAGGTGGCGTGCACCGGGCACACCGGCACGCAGGGCGGGTTTTCGCACTGCATGCATGGGCGTGGGATGAACCGCCGCGTCACGTTGGGATACTCGCCGATCTCCTCTTCGATGACCGGGCGATACACCACGCCGGGCGGCAGCTTG
>NZ_JAAFGM010000025.1 GCF_012931985.1 Candidatus Roseilinea sp. NK_OTU-006 | reverse complement strand
ACAACGGTTCAATGCGCGCCCACAGACTATCAGACAGCTCCCAACTTGCAACGTCGGCGTATCGCGTCCCACTGGTATTATCCATATCCCTATTATGGCTCGTTCCGTAAGTTTAGAGATAGGTTCTAAGCTGGCCAGCGCGTAGTAGAGCGGCGGCTGGCTGCCCTCCTGCGCCCAGGGCGTTTCTTTGGACGCGAGCGACTGCACCGGCAGGCCGCCGCCATGCGCCAGGTGATGAACGTAAGCGAAATGCATCACTTCGTCGTTCTTCTCGAAGACCGGCGTTGCGAATACGTAGGGCAGCGCGAGGAGGACGAAAGTCAGGAGGATGAGCCGTCGGAGCGCCATCGGCGATCACAGCGCTTCTGCCTGGGTTGCGTCAACAAAGCCGAAACGCGCTATGATTATCACATTGCTGCTTTGATGCGCAAGCCTATAATCTGCCGCGTCCATGGGTGATCCCCCCCTGCGCGGACGAATCTGGGCTTTGGGCGTCCTGCTGGTCGCGCTGGCCGTGCGCACCTTCGACCTGGCCGGCCAGAGCCTTTGGTACGATGAGGCATTCTCTGTGCTTTTCGCGCAGCACCACGACGCCCTCGCGTTGTTCGTCCGCGCAGCGCAGCTCGACCTGAACACGCCGCTGCACTACGTTCTGCTGAAAGGTTGGATGGCCGGGCTGGGGGAGAGTGAGTTCGCCGTCCGGCTGTTGTCGGTGTTCGCCGGCGCGGCGAGCGTCGCGCTGGCCTACCGGCTGGGGAAGGTCGTCTTACACCGGCCTTCGGTCGTACCTGCGGTGCTGATCGCCCTCTCGCCAGTCTGCGTCCTAGCCGCCCAAGAGACGCGCATGTATGCCTTGGCCGGCAGCCTGTGCCTGGGAGCAACCTTGGCGCTGTTGATGACGCTGCGCGACGACCGGCCGGCGCTTTGGCTGGCGTGGAGCGTGCTTGGCGTGCTGGCCTTCGCGACACATGTGCTTTGCGCGCTGGTGATCGGTGTGCATATCATCGCGGGCATCGTGTTACGCCTCGGCGAAGGGCGCAAGATCAGTCGTCCGCAAGGCTTGGCTGCGGCCGGCGCCGGCCTGGTTATCCTCTTGTGGACGGCGTTCATCTGGCCGAATCGTGCCGACTACGGCGTAAGCTACGCTGCGTCAGCCGACTGGCCGGCGCTGATGGTGCAAACGGCTGCCGGCCAGGCGTTGCCGCGCCTGTTACCCGTGACATGGATCACGCCGGCCGGCGTCGCCGTCATGATCGCGCTGGCGCTGTCATGCGTCGCGCTGGTTGCGAGGCGCGATCGGCCGCACCTTGCGGCGGCGCTGGCTGCGATCGCGGTCATGTCGCCGGTCGCCATCGCAACGTTCTGCGCCGTCGTCGGCAAGTTTTCGCCGCGCTATCCGACCATCGTCACGCCCATCGTGCTGGCAACCCTCGGCATTGCGATTGCCGGCGCGCCGCAACATGGTCGGGTTGCGCAAGCGCTGGCGCGCGCCGGCCTCACCGCGCTCGCCCTGGGATTCGGCGCAGCGTCGCTCGCGCTGCGCATCAGCCCGCTCTATGCCAACGAAGACTTCCGCAGCGCGGTGTCCTACATCCGCACGCACCTGCAGCCGGATGAGCGCGTGGTGTTGGTCTCCGGCCACTTCGCGCCGGCCTTCGAGTATTACTGGACCGGCGCAGCGGATGCCTGGGTCGCTTTGCCGCCCGACCCGGTGCTGAACGTGCGCAACACGCTGACCTACACTAGCGTGGTGCCGACGACGAACGCGGCGCTGGCCAACCTGGGCGGCGCGTGGCTACTGCTTTGGCAGGCCGACGTGATTGACCCGACCGGCGTCGTGCCGGCGCTGCTGCGCCGCCAGGCGCAGGCCTTCGCACCGCAGCCCGATACGCCGCAGTTCGCCGGCCTGCGCCTGCAGCGCTATCGCTTCTTTCGGCCATACCGTCCGCTGCCGGAGCAAATCCCGCCGAGCGAAGCCGTGATCGAGCACAATCGCCCCGAAGTTGGACTGCGCAGCCTGGGCTGTGTGCAGCCGCAGCCGGCCCGTGCCGGGGATGGCTTCATGGAGGTGCAGTGCTTTTGGCAAACCCAGCCGTTCGTGCCGCTGTCGGTATATACGAAAGTGTCATTGCGGCTGGCCGATGCACAGGGCAAGCAGGCGCTGCAATCCGACCAGCCCATCGCCTTCAACGGCTTCCCCTATACGCCGTTCGAGAAGCCGATCTGGGGGGTATATCTCATCCCACTGCCGCCCGATCTCCAAGCAGGGGATTACACCTTGCGCGTCGTCCCCTACACCGAATCGGGTGAGATTTCGCCGCAGGTGTCGTTGCCGGTCGAGGTGCTGCCTCGTTGAGGCGTGATCACCGGCATACGATGTTCGGATCGGGGGGAGACAGCGCCAGCGCCAACGCATCGCCGTCCAGCCGCACGCCTTGTGCGTCGGTGGCCGGCAAGCGTTCGCCGGTCACGTAGTCGTATAGCCCGACGTAGAGCGTTGCGCCGGCGGCGCCCGGCGCAATGAGCATCCGCCGGTCAACGATATCGCGATCGAGGGGTAATTGAGCGAACGGCAGCAGCCCTTGCAGCGGCGCGCCGTCGCTCTGGGCCAGCTTGGCACCGTTCGCGTCCAGCGCTTGGACGAACGCCGAGAGCGTCGGAGCCAGTTCGCGCGCAGATGGCGAGCCTCGCCATTGCAGCGCCACCACCCATCCTTCGCGGCAAGGCTGGATGTGGTATTGCGCGAGCGCCGGCCCGCCGGCGAAGGTGACGACGGTTTGCGCGGGGCGCTGTTCCGTCGCGCCACCGATCCAGTCGGTGCGCAGTCCTTCGCTCAGGTAATGCGTCTGCAGCACGCGCGCGGCGTTGTGCAGTTGCGCCGAGTCGAACGGCTCGCCGAACGTCTGGAAGGCATACGGGCGCGACGGGTGGCCGGGCAAGGCGAGCCGGACCAGGCGCACATCGCGGTCGAGGCCAGTATTGGCCAGCGTTAGGTCGCTGCCCTCCACGTAGTCGGCCAGCACGATGGCGCCCTCGGAGAACATCGGGAAGCGACGCGCCGGCGGCGCGACCCACTCCGGCGCATTGATCACCAGCAACTGGTCACCAGGGGTAAGTTGTGCGCCGGCGAGGGCAATGGCTTGCACCGGCTCATTGGCGCGGGCGAGGAGCGCCTGGTGATCACGCACGTGCCAAGCGCCTGCCAGGCCGAGGGTAGCGATGACCGTGCCGATAAGAGCGACCCGAATGCGCGGGACGAGCCGAGCGGCCAACGCCCATACGAGCGATGCCCAGGTGATCGCCACGCCGACGCTTGCGAGGTAGAACACGCGCGGCGCGTTCTGCACATAGCCGGTGGGTAGGCGCAGCACCGGCAGCGCGACGGACGCTGCGAACAGCAGCAATCCCAGCAGAGCGGCGTCGTCCATCCCGCCGCGCAGGGCGAGGGCACACAGTGAAAGCAGCAGCGCAGTCGCCAGAAGCACGGCGACCTCGGCCGGCAGGCCCAGCGGCGACAGCAGCAGCGTGAGCGGGTAGGTCAGCGTCTGCAGCGCGATCAATGCGCGGGTCATGGCGTCGCCAAACGCGAAGGTCCACTCCGGCGACGCGCCTTTTGGCATGAGCTGGTAAAGCACGGCATAGGCGCCGGCCAGCCCGACCACGATCAGAAACGACCATGCCTCACGCGCCCACCGGCGGGTTCGCACGGCGCGGATCGCTTCGTAGGTCAGCGCAAAGCCAGCGACGCTCAGGCCGATTTCGTTGGAGAGGAACGCAAGCGTGCATAGGCCGAGGCAAGTGACCCACCACGCAGCGCGCCGCCGAGTCGGGCCGGACTGCCGTGCGCACGCGTAGCACAGCATCGCCAGTTGGATGAACAGCAGCGCCAATAGGTGGTTCAGGCCGGCGGGGAGCGCCACGGCCTGAACGGCGAACGGATTCAGCGCGAAGAGAAAGGCAGCGCCGAACGCCATGCCGCCAGTTTGCCGGCCTAGCATGGCGGGCATGAATTTGAGCAGCAACAGCGTGTTGGCGGCGTGAGCGACGATGCACGAGACGTGCAGGAGCAGCGGCCCGGATGCGCCGGCAGCGGCGGCCAGCCGGTAGTAGGCCAGATATAGCGGCTGGTAATAGCCGAAATTTTGCGTCCGCGTGAACAGGTCGAACAGCGTGAAGTCGCGCGCCATCCGCACGCTCCACGCGTCGTCGAACGACAGCGGCAGGGATAGGCTGGGCCAGTAAGAGGCGACCAACGCTACGACCAGCGCGGCTACTGCAAGCGGCGCGATCAGCCGGCGCGCTTTGGCGTGGGATGCAGGTTCCATAGCAGGCAGCGTGGTCGGTCGGGCATGCTTCGCGCTAATTTTGCCATGCGGGTGACGGAATGCGTTCACACATCGTACAATTCTTCGCGCTCGATCCACCCCATGCCCTCGTCCCGCTTCGACTGCGCTGCGTTCCGGTCGTTTCTCGCGCTCGCCTTGGCCGGCGTGCTCTATCTGAGCATTGCGCTGGCGAACCTCAGCCTGCCCGGCCCAAATTACGATGAAGTGGCAGACGCCATCCCGGCGTTGGAGCTGCTGCGCGGCGAGTGGCCGGCCAGCGCGCTGAAGACGATCCGCGTCTTCGGCCAGCCCATGCCGATCATGATGCTGCACTACATCGGCCCGACCTCGATCTACACCAGCCTGGCCGGCTTCGCGTTGTTCGGCATCTCCGTTGAGTCGCTGCGGTTGACGCAGACGTTGATCGGCTTGCTCACCCTGATCCTCACCTGGGCACTGGCGCGCGTGTGGTTCGACGATCGCGTCGCGGCGCTGGCGGTCGTGCTCGCGGCGACTGCGCCGGTCTTCGTGTGGTGGCATCGCGCAGGCGCATTCTTCTCGTCGCCCCTGCTGCCGATCGCGCTGAGCATCATTCTCCTGCTCACGTCCTGGCAGCGCACGCAACGCACTGCGCCACTCGTCGCGGCCTGTTTCCTGTTCGGCCTGGGCTGCGCCACTAAATTGCTGTTTGCTTGGGTGCTAGGCCCTATCGCGCTCACGGCGTTCATCGGCCTGGGTGCGAGAGAGACGATCACCCGGCTGCGTACGATTTCGCCTGCGACGTTGGCCGGATGCGCGGCGGCCTGCATGTTGGGGCTGACGCCGTTCGTGATCCACAACGTCCCCGGCCTGGACTCGTTCCGCTTCATCGCACAGAATGCGCTACGCTCCCGGCTCTACGGTCACGACAACTTAGATATCCTCAACAACACGGCCTTTCAGGCGACTCAGCTCTTTCGGTTGGTCGGCGGCGATACGCTCGAATTCAACGCGCCTGCGCCCCTGCCGCTGGCTGGCGTCGTGCTGGTCGCCAGCTTGATCTATACAGCGATTTGGCTATGGCGCAACCGAGGCGGCAACGCGCCGACGCGCCTGCCGCGCTTGTTCTTGTTGCTGAGCGTCGTAGTGATCACGCCGCTGGCCACTTTCAGCGTGACAGCGATCGGTGGCCGGCACCTGTTCATCTTGATGCCGTTGGTGATCCTGTTGATCGCGGGCGCGCTGGCCGATGGGCTGCGAACCGGCATGCCGCGCTGGGTGCGTGCTGCGACGGCGGCAGCGACGCTGGCGCTGGTGCTGAATGGACTGATGGGCAACCTCGCGCTGCTGAGGTTCTTCGAGCAGACGGGCGGCCGAGGCCTATGGTCGGATGCGCTCAACCGCACGGCCGTCTGGCTGGAGTCGGGCTTCGCCGGCCGGCCCATCGTCGCGATGGATTGGGGTTTCGAACGCAGCATCGCCTTGCTGACCGAGGGTCGCGTGCGCATGCGCGAGGTATTCGAGTACACCCAGGATCCGTCGCCCCGCTTTACCGACGTTAGCTTGGTGTTGCTGCGCGATCCGGCAAATGTGTATGTGTTCCACGCGCCGGCTGCGACGGCCTTCGGCGGTCATTGGGAACGATTCGAACGCGCGGCGCTCAAGTCGCGCATGGAACTCGTGCAGGTCGCCGCGCTGCATGAACGTGACGGCGTGACCAATACGCTGATCTACATTGCCCAGCCGGCGCCGCGCACGTTCACCGCGCCGGCGCTGGCCGATCTGCGCAGCGCGACGCTCTCGAGCGGCGTCGAGCTGATCGGCGGCGACGTGCGATACGATCCGGCGCGGCGCGAAGTGTCGGTCATGCTGCACTGGCGCGCGCTCGTGGATGCTTTGCCCGACGACACCGTGCTGCTGCACATCGTGAACCAAACCACCGGCGAAGTGGTGCTGGCCGCCGACACGCAGCCGGTGTATGGCGCGTATCCTTTCTCGCGCTGGCAGCGCGGCGAGGTGGTGGCCGATCCGCACTGGGTGACGCTGCCGGAGGGCCTGCCGCCGGGGATATACCAAGTGCGCGTCGGGGCCTATGACCCACAGACCGGCCGGCGCCGCGCCATCGCCGACCCGCGCAACGACGCCGCCGGCGATAGCCTGATGCTGCAGACGTTCGAAATTCGATGACCTGCATCACCCCAAGCACACGTCGTCCGCAATGGGGACGACGATCTCGTTAGCCGGCCACTCGCCGCCGTCGGGCTTAAGCGCCTGGTAGCGCTGCAGCGACTCCCGGAGATACGCGCCGAGGCGCAGGGTGTCCACATCCACGCCGGGCGGGACGAAGATCGCTCGCGTCTCGAAGATGCGCAGGCCGGAGGGAATGCGATCGAGCGGGACTAGGCCGCCGACCGGATCGGCATCGGCGATGAGTGTTTGCAATCCCTGCCCGTCATGGCCGTGAACGAACACGCCGGTCGGTCGCGGCAGGTTGCGCACATCCGACCAGACCAAATGGAGCTGCACAAGCGCGCCGCAGCGTTCGGCCGCGGCAAATTCTAGTGTCGCGCCGGCGCTACCCCCACCGATGACCAGCCGGGCCAGCGGCGCAGCAGCCAAGGTGGTCATCGGCTCGATGCGACCGATTTGCCGCGCGCGGAGGCCGGGAGGGTCGTAGTCGAAGCGATAGATGTAGTTGGCGGCCAGGATCGCATCTTGCAACTGGGCGTCGTCCACCGCGCGACCGAACAGTCCGTATTTAAACGGCGTGCCGGTAGTGAACGATTTGTCCGCTTCCTCGTAGCCGTCGCGCGCCGTGATCGAGGGAGGATGACGCAAAGCGAGCGTTTCGCGCCGTATACCGCTCACGCTGCCGGCCCACTTCCATACCGGCCCCCATGACTGTCCGTCCGGGCCGTCCACCTCCCACAGATGCATGCCTTCGCGACCGAACAGAAAGGTCTGCTCCGCCGGCAGGCTGACGAAGGGTGCATTGATCAGGAGGAAGGTGTCGCTGGGCTTGGATTGGCGCAGGTCTCGGTCAATGGCCTGCAGCGCCGGCGCGAGGCGTTGGGTTTCGGCGATGCGTATGAGGATGAATGGCACGCACCATAGCACGAACGACGTGGCGAGTGACGGCAGCACCAACTGCCAGCGGCGATGACGGACGAGGTGCATCGCGCCGGCGACGACCACGCCCCAGAACAGCGCAACACCGACCGATGGCAGATACATCAGGCGCGGTGCGTCGGAAGTGTAGCTGGCATCCAGCAGCATCACTGCCGGTGCGATGCCGATGATCCACCACGCCAGCGCCCACAGGCCCAGGCTGAGCGCCCGCGCGCGCCAGAGCACGGCCAAGCCCAACGCCAGTTCGGCAACCAACAACCCGAGCGCCAGCACGATGTGTTGCTGAAGCGTTGTGCCAGGGGCCGGGCGCGTTATTGCCAGCATCCATGCGATCATGCCTTGGGCAAAATAGGCCAGCTTGTAGAGGATCGCTGGAATGTCGTTGCTGCGTTCGAAGTAGTTGCCCTCGCTCCAAATCGTGACCACCGTCAACTGGTAGAGGATGGGATAGGCTAAGGCTAAGGCGAAGGCGCAGGCCAGCATGGCGGCGCGACGCAAGCGCGACCGGCGGCGCCGGGCCAGCAACAGTTCGACACCCAACAGGTAGAAGCCGAAGACGAATCCGGCTTCGTGGCTGATGCAAGCGACCAGCAGCGCAGTTGCGCTCATGCTCAGCCAGATGCCATTGCAGCCATCGCGCCATCGCGCGTATGCAAGTAGCGCTGCCAGTCCGGCGGCGGTCGCGACCGGGTGATATAGCGCGCCGGCCCATAGCACGGCCTGGTACGAGAAGGGGAATGCTGCGAAGAGCGCCCCCGCTAGCAGTGGAAAGGCTAGTCCGCGCCATCCGATCGCACGCCCAAGCCGAGCCGCCAGCGCGATCACCAGAGCTGTGTTCAGCGTGTGTGCCCATACGTTCCACATGTGCAATACCGGCCCGTAGAACCAGCCAAACAGGTCGCGGGTGAGCAACCAGAGCGTCGTAGCGGCAGGACGATACTCGCCGGCGGCCAGCGTGCGCGGCAAAGCAAAGTTCGAAATCAGCGAGCGTTCGGCCAGCCGCCATACCGTCGGCGCGTCATCATAGAGCAGCGACAACTGAACTGCGCCGGCGTATAGCGCGAATGCACCGAACGTAAGCGCGCTCGTAGCAACCAATCGAAGGAAGATCGCGATGGACGGGGAAGGTTGGCTCGGCACACGCTGTTGTAGGATAGGCTTATCTTTGTAAGCCATGCGATGGGCGTGCAGCTTTTCGGCCGAGCGGTGGGATGAACTCACCAGGCCGCTCGGTTCGCATCCAACCCTACCATCCGGCGGTGACCGCCTTCCGCGCGATATCTATGCCATCTCCCTGCGCGACGCCGCCGGTTCCGACGGTGTACTGCGCGTTCTTCCCTGCGCCAGACAGCGTTTACCACACGTCGGCAACTTGCCGGAGTGAGGCGAGGCTGCAATGATGATTCGTCGTCGCGAACTTTGGCTGGTTACGTCGCTGATGCTCGTGGCGTTTGCGCTGCGCGTCGTCGAGCTGACGAATCGCAGCATCTGGCTGGATGAAGGGACGACGTTGCTGCGCCTGAGCGGCTCGCTGGTGAACAATCTGACCAACGTCATCTACGTCGCAGGCGAGCGCACGATTGACACACAGCCGCAGTTGTACTTTCTGCTCCTGCAGGGCTTCGTGACATTGGGGGGCGAGCACGAGTTCATCTTCCGTTTCTTCTCGGTTGCCTTCGGCGTGTTGTGCGCGCCGACGACCTATACGCTGGCACGTCGCATGTTCGATGCGCCGACGGCGGTGCTGGCCACCCTGTTCGTTGCGCTCTCGCCTGGGCTGATTTGGTATAGCCGCGAGATTCGCATGTATTCGCTTGTGCCGTTCCTCGCTGCCGCGTTGACACTCGCCGCATACCGGTGCAGCCGCGCGACGCAGCGCGTCGCCTTGGCTTGGCTCGCCTGGATCGCGCTGGCGATCGCCGGCTTCCTCACTCACTACTCGTTTGTCGGCCTGATCGCCGGGCAGGGGGCATTCTTGCTGACCTGGACGGCACGGCACTGGGATGAGTTTCATGCGCGCGACCGGCGAACCTTGATCGCTGCGGGTGCGTCGCTCGCCGGCGCGGGGCTTTTGGCACTGGCGACGCCTTTCGTTCGGGAGGTCCTGGTGCGCTTGCTGGGCGGACAGGAAATGAACTATGCTTCTGCTCCCATCGAGATCGTCGTGCAAACGCAATTCGGCGGCTTCCTGTTGGGGATGAATGCGTTCGACTTCTCGGGCGGAGTGATCGGCCTCGTCGCAGGCGCGCTGTGCTTGGCGACCGCCGTCGTTCCATTGCTCATGGGCTCCTCGGGCAAGATGCGCACGGCGCATGCGCTGCTCGCAGCCTCTGTGGCCACGCCGGTAGTGCTGTGGTTCGCGCTGTCCTTCCTCAAGCCAAATTATCAAGGCTTCCGCCATCTCATCCTGATCGCCCCGATGACCGCTGTGCTGCTGGCGCGCTGTTGCGCCTGGCCGATATCCGGCTTCGGCACGCAGTCGGCTTCCCTACTTTGGCGCACCGCAGGCACGACGATGGGCGCGCTGATCGTCGGCCTGCAGCTCTACGGCGTTGCTGCCACATTTATACGCACACCCCACTGGCAAGACGACTGGCGCGCGCTGGCTCACTATGTGCGCGACCACTGGCAGCCCGGCGACGTGCTGGTCATCGGTGGTCTTCCCACGGTTGCCATCCCCATCACGCCGTACTTGCGCGGTGTGCCGTGGTTTCAGGAAGATGGCGTCAACGCTCCGGCGCAACTGCCGCCGAATGCGCGACGCGTGTGGTATGTGGATCGTGGACGTGGCCAACCGCGCCAGCTCAACGGCAGTCCTTTCATCCGCCGGGAGGTGAACTTCCCGGCGCGCAGCACGGCGATCACGCTGCGCCTGCTGGAACTCGATCCGCCGTTCGTCGAAGCGCTGCCCGCTGAAGCGCTCGCGGTAGATGGCGCGGCCGCCGCAGATATGCCGCGTCTGGCGGCTTATGCCCTTTCACCTGGTGCACCGCTCAACCCGCAGCCGAACACATCCCTGACGTTGTACTGGCAGCGCCCTACTACATCCGGCGCCGGATTCCCCGGCGAAGTCAACGTTGCCTTCCGATTGCGCTACGGCGATGCGGTCTGGCTAGACGCGAATGTGCGTGCTGACCTCGATGTTATCGGTGCTTGGCCAACAGACGGTTACTTTCGCACCGAGCACATCGTCCCCATTCCTATGGGCTTGCCGGCGTTGCCGTATCACTTGGAGATGTCGGTGCTGGCCGGTGATAAGCAAGAGCGCATCCAGCACGTCGCTGCGCCGCTTTCGCCGGAGGCGGTTGCTTGTTGCATACGTGTGACGATATGGCCGGCGCGTGAGCAGCCGATGACGATCGCTGCCGTCGCTGCGCCTCAACCGCCGCTTGTGCTGCAGCCGGCGCGCATCCCTTTCCCTCCGTTGCCGTCGTTCGGCGACATACGCATCTCGGTTGTAGAACGCCCGGCCTCCCTCCATCCCGGCGAGCCGCTGCCGGTGGTCTTGACCTGGCTGCCGGCGCGCGCCGACTTGACGCCCTGGCAGTCCCGATTGACGCTGCAAGGACTACTCGGCGGCGACTTGGCAGCGACGCAGCGTGTCGCCGGCACGCCCGACTTCCCCGTCGAAGCGTGGCCGACCGGCGAGCCGGTGCGCGATCAGTATGTGCTGGACGTGCCGTTCTCCGCGCAGCCCGGCTGGTATCGCCTGCAGCTCGAGCGCTGGCGCGATGGCCGTCGCGTTGATGGTGCCTTCCTGGGGCTGGTGCGCATCGAGGACTATCCGCCCATTGCCCGTAGCGGCACAGGTGCAACATCCCGCAAATGCACGCGTGGGCGAGCTGAGCCTGCTCGGCTACAGCGTGAACGGGCCGGTGGAGCGCGGCCGCACGCATAACTTCATCACTCACTGGCGCGTCGAGCAAACGCCGGCCCGCGACGGCGTGCTCTTCCTACATTTATTTGGTCCAGATGGTCGGCTCGTCTCGCAGGACGACAATCCGCCTACCATAGATGGCAAAGTGCGCAGCACGTTGACCTATCACACGGGTGAGGGCATCAACCAGATTCACCGAATCACGCTGCCGGCCGATTCGCCCGCGGGCGAATATAAACTCTTCGCCGGCATCTATGACCGCGACGGCGGGTTGCGCTGGCCCGCGCAGCAAGACGGCCGGCCCGCGCGCGATGACCTGATCTTTCTCGGCGTCATCACGTTGAACTGACGCCGATCGCAAATCTCCACCGCATGATTGCCTCGCTCCACTCGGGTCGCACAACCGGCAGATCACGCCGCGCCCTCGCCGCCGGCTTCGGCCTGGCACTCGTCGTGTTGCTCGGCTTCGCTGCGCGCGTCTATCACCTGGATTTCGCGGAGTTGGCCGGCGACGAGGGCTTCAGCTACGTGTTTATTCAAGGGTCATACAGCCAGATCGTCAGCGACACGCTGGCCATGCGCGAGCCACATCCGGTGGGCAGTTACTTCTTACAGAAGGCCTGGGTGGCGCTGACCGGGAGCAGCGAGTTCGCGCTGCGCTTCCCCGCCGTCTGGCTCGGCGTTTTGGCGATTGCGCTGGCCTGGCGATTTGCGCGCGAACTGGGCTTCGCGCGCGGCGTGGCGCTGGTCTCGGCGGCGCTGATGGCGCTCGGGCCGTTTGCCGTGTTCTATAGCCGGGAGATGCGCATGTACTCGATGCTGCTTGCGCTCACCCTGGCGAGCACACTGCTCATGTGGATGTTGCTGCGCCGCGCAGGGTGGCGCATCGTCCTGGCCTATGTCATCGTCAGTGGGTTGGCTTTGCAGATGCACTACTACGCCGGCTTCGTCTTCATCGCGCAGAACCTATTCGCCTTCGGTAGCGCGCTGCTTCCTCGAATCGGCCGGCTTGCCGTGGCCGCGCTGCGACCGGTGGTTGTCGCAGACAAACCGGTGCTGCCGGCGCCGCTGGTGCGCTGGCTGGCGGCGCAGGTGATGCTCTCCGCGCTCAGCTTGCCCTGGCTGATCGTCGCGCGCGATGTGCTGGTGAACTACCGCGGCGCAGTGGGCATCAACCTCTCACCCGGCGAAGCGCTGATGGCTTGGTTCAGCGCCTTCATTGCCGGACCAAACGTCGCCGACCATCGGCTCACGCTGGCCGCGTTCGGCGCGGCGCTCATCGTGGTGGCGTTCATCAAGCTGGGGTTCGGCGCGCCCCGCATGCGTGGGCAGGCAGCGCTGCTGGGGCTCTACCTGTTCGTGCCGCTGACCATCGCATGGGCAGCCTCGCTCAATCGCCCGATCTTCTCGGAGCGTTACTCGATTGCCGCGTTGGCGCCGTTCCAGCTCTTGCTCGCCATCGCCCTTGCCCACCGCCCGCGACTGCAATTCGCGCCCTCGGTGATGCCGGCAGCCGTTGGCCGCATTGTGTCTGCCGGCCTGGGCATCGCCTTGGCGGCCGTGACGTTGGCCGGCCTGCGCAGCTATCAACGCTCCGAAGTGGTGGACGGGCATCCCCGCGTGTGGCATGGCTTCATTCGCGTCGTCAACCGCTACGCAGAGGCATTGCCAAAGGAGCGCGTCCGCATCGCGCTCAACTTCCCCGATCCGGTCTTCACGTACTACCATCACCGCTACCTGCCGGATGGCC
Organism: Candidatus Roseilinea sp. NK_OTU-006; assembly: GCF_012931985.1. GTDB lineage: Bacteria > Chloroflexota > Anaerolineae > J036 > Brachytrichaceae > JAAFGM01. Next base: position 43,025 of record NZ_JAAFGM010000025.1, on the reverse strand, counting down.
CGGCGTTCATCACGCTGCCGTATCGCGCCGGCGATGCAGAAGGGGCGCGGCAGGTAGCGGCCGAGCTTAAGGCGAGCGGCGTCGAGCGCGTGGTGTTGCAGATCGTGGACAGTTTCTGGGACGGACGGGGCATTGCGGCGTCGGCACTGGCGAGCGAGTTCGTGCAGGTCGAGGAAACCTACAGCGGCCGCTGGATCGTAAAGATTTACGGCCGGCTCGACGCGCGCGCTGTATCCCTTCGGCGTGGCATTCACCGGCGGTCCAACGCTCGACGCCGCCCATGCGCGTGTGGACGCGCGCGGGCGGCTCGTCGAGGTGTTCCTGCGGTGGAACGGCGCTCAGGCGCGACACGGCGGCGCACAGAAGTTGTTTATCCACATCAGCCGGAGCGACGATCCACAGGCGCTCATCGGCCAACGCGACGAGCCATTAGCGCTAGACGCGCCGCATCTGATCCTGAGCGACGGTCGCGGCGTTCACGTTTACGGCGTGCGGCTGAACGAGGATGCGCCGCCCGGCCGCTACGATGTGCGCATCGGCATCTACGACCCCACCCAGGACGGCATGCCGCGGCTGCGCACCGCGGACGGCCGGGATGCGGTGGTCATCACTTCACTCGAGATGCGATGAGACGATCTTGAGCTTCGTCGGCAGCGCGACGGCATTCGCTACGGCAATCTGCGCCGTGTGTACAAAGGCGCGCTCACCGGTGAACTCGTCATATAGCCCGATCAGCACAACATACTCGCCCGGCCGCGCGTCGGGAGCGACGGTGAAATGGTGCGGATCGTGGATCACCTGGCCGGGCAGCCAACATGTCGTCGGCAACGTCCAATTCGCCGGGCGGCCATCCTGATTGACGATGCGATATTCATCCTTGGGCGTATCGGCGACGTGTACGAAGACTTTGCGGGCGATGGGCAGCGGCGAGTCGCTATCCAGCTTCCAATACAAGTCGAGCGTGGCCGACTGGCCCGGCGTCAGTTTGGACGGCATGGTGTAGCCGAGCAGCCGCGCCTCGCCGTTCGGCTCGAAGCGAATCTCCGTAGGGATCAGGTCGGCCGGCAGCGTCGCATTCGGCACGGTGATCGGGTCGGCGCCGTAACCGATCACGCGCAACAAGGCGATGTGCGTGGTCGCTTGAATGACCATCAGAGCCGTCACGACAACGTGAAGCCAAGAAACCGGCCGCGCGCCGCTCGGCGCATTTGCTGCCGACCGTTGCGCGATCCACACACCGGCCAACGCGACGATGATCGGGGCGAAATACATCCACACGCGACCGGTCTCCCCACGCGCGACGTGCAGCAGCGACTGGGCGGCGATCGTCGCAACCCAGGCAAAGGTGAGCGCAGGCGCGCGGCGCCACGTCATCAACAGCGCGATCGCTGCCAGCGGCAGGCCGGCGAAGGTGAAGAGGTCCCACGGATGCCAAACGACAAAGGGCCAATAGTCGCGCTCCAGTGCAAGGTGAATCCGCATCGCCGTCCGGTAGGTGGCGGGCAAATCGAACCCCGTCGGCAGGATCAGCGCAGCCCAGGGCATGGCGAAGCCGGCCAGCACGGTGATGCCCTGCAACGCGCGCGCCGGGAGCGCGCGAAATCGGTCTATCTGCCAGATGCGGACGAGCGCATACAGTCCGCAGGCCATGATGATCGGCACGTTGCCGAAGCTCATCATCACCGCAGCCGATAGGACGAGGCCGAGGCCGACGGCATAAGCCATGGATCGGGCGCGCGTCGGCGACGCCACAAGCCGCTCCACCAGCATCAGGCCGGCCAGGATGAAGACGCCGAAGCCGCGATTCCACTGCGAAGCCCACATCAGCGCGCCGGGCACCATCGGATACAGCAGCGCCGCCGTCGCCGCGGCGCGGTCATCGGCGACGCGGCGGACGTAGAAGAAAAGCAAGACCGGCGCCAACCAGGCCAGCGCCGTTTCGACGACGATGCCGAACAAGCCGGCGGCGATCTGCGCGTCATCGAGCGCAGACGCGCGGAGGTCGAAGCAGGCGAGCGGCCGCAGCGTCGGTGCCAATGCCTCGGCCAGCGCGGGAAAGCCGCGCATCACCTGCACGCCGACCCAGAAGATCATCGGCAGGCCGGGGGGATGCCGCTCGGCGTGAACGTTGTAGCTCTCCATTTCCTGCGCGAAGCGCCCCAACCACGCGCCCAGGTCGTCCACGCGCGCGCCCACCGTGAAATAGCCGCCGGTGAAGTCGCTGTACTGCCGAAAGGCAAGGCCGCGCAGCGGAAATGGCTCGACGATGTGCGTCGCCGCGGTCTGCAGCGCAAGGCCGGCCAAGACGACGTAGGTCAGCACCCCGGCCGTTTGGCGGCGGGAAAGTCGCGCCGGCAGGTGCGCCAGGATCATCAGCGAGACCGCTGCGTGGATCACCAGGCCGGCCGCCAGCAGCAGCAGCGGCAGGGCCGGCGGCGTCGCGCGTTCCCACAGCACCAGCGTCCGCGCCGGATCGAACAGCAACGCAGCGACGTAGATGAGCGTGGGCGCGGCGATCAACGCCGCTGCCGCAACGCTCTGCGCGTTCTGCCTCACCTTATCGCTCACCGTTTACCCCATCTCGTCCCCCAGAAAGGCGCGTCGCCCCACCAGTCTGCCGACCTGACAACCGGTGAATTGCCAGGCTCAGCGCCATGACTACCGCTGTCGTCGCGCTGATCGCCGTGCCGATGTAGAGATCGAGCGGACGATAGCTGAACTCCACGCTGAATGCGCCGGCGGGGATCGGCGCGCCGAGCAATGCGCCGTTGACCGCAATCGTCGGCGCCTCTCGCCCGTTGATCAACGCGACCCAGTTCCAGTGGTAAGCCTGGCTGACGACCAGCAACGTCGGCGCGTCGGCGTTCACGGCAACCTTGATGTAGCCGGGGGACTTGCCTTCGACGGCAGCGCTGCCGTTTGCGCCACGCGGGACTCGGTCTTCGGGCATGTGGACGATAACGGCCTCGCCGAATGGATCGAAGTCGGGCGCGCGCATGCGCGCGTACATCGCCGCTTCGGATGGCGCGCCGGTGATGCGGCGGGGAATCCACGCGCCGTTGAACGTCTGCGGCTCCCAATCCAGCCGATAGGTGCTGGCTTCCTTGCCCTCGAATGTGTCGCGCGCCAGCAAAAACCACGGGATCATCACGCCCTCCGGCGTCTCCATCGCGCCGCGCCACGTCACGGCGTGTCGCGCGTTGAGCAGCTTCACCATCACTTCCTCGGGCGCGTTATCCAGGAACGCCTTATAGGCGCGCAGGACGATAGGCGAGCCGCCGCCGACTTCGTTCAGGCCGGCGATGCACGCGCCGTTGAGCGGCAAGCCGAAATGGTTATACACGCGCGAGTAGCCGTTCGGTCGCTGGGTCGGCTTGATCGGCGCGATCAGTGGATGGGGTGGGAAAGGGTCGGCCATGGGCTGGGTGGCGGTGTAACGGTTGGCGCTAAACACGTCGAAGATGACGAGGCCGAGCAATACGGCACCCCACAGCCGGCGCGGCATCGCGCCTAAACGCGCGCGCCACGCGAAGAGCGCTGCCGTTCCTAGCAGGCCGAGCACGATCAGGGCGAATTTGTCGGCCACAGTAGACAGCGTCGCCTGCGTAGGCTCGCCGGCCAAGCGTTGCGCGATGAGCAGCGCGATCAGCCCACTGAACGCGATCGCCCCCCACAGCCCCAACCCGCGCGTTGCTCGCCACAGCCCCAATCGGGCGCGCGGGCGCAGCGGGCGCAGCAGCGCATCCGCTCCATAGGCGGCCAAGGCGCTCAGCGCGAACGCAACGATCACAGCGTGGCGCTCCTGCGCCTGGAACTGGCGATAGCCGGGCGCGAGCAGATACGCCACGTCGAAGCCGAACGCATTCATGCCGAAGCCAAGGACGAGCGCGCCGAGGCCGACGGCAACCCACAGCCAAACGTCCGACCGCTTGCCGGGGGCACGAGCGGCTACGGTGATGGCGATTCCGGCCAGGGCTAACGCCGCGATGCCCACGTAGATCGGCTGCCATACGTTGGTCACGCCGGTGAGCGCGAGTAGCGCGATGTCATGCAGCGCGAAGCCACGCCCGGCCTGCTCGAAGGTCAGCGAGGCGCGCGTCGAAGCTAGCATGAACGATAGCGTGGGGATGAGCTGCGCCGCGCTTAGCCCCACGGCGAACAGCGCGGCGATCCCGCCTCGCGCCAAGCCCTGCGTCAGCAATGTTTGGCATCTTTCGCTGCGCCGCGCCTGCCACAGCCAGAAGACGAACGCGGCGGCGCCGGTGTAAGCAATGAAGAGCAGCGTTTGTGGATGTCCGGCCGTGAAGGCCATGAAGACCAACACCGCCAACAGCGCCGCGGCCGGCAGCCAACGCTGCCGAGTCGCCAGCCATCGGAGCGCCAGCAGAATCATCGGTAGCCAGGCGGCGGTTTGCAGGATGGCCGTCTGCAACATGGCGTAGCCGGTCATAAAGCCGCCGAAGCCATAGGCGACCGCGCCGACGAGCGCGGCGAGGCGATGTAGCCTCGGTTTACCCGACGGGTTGCCGGCGATGCGCAGGAAGCCATACATGCCGACTGCCGCCAGGAGCACATGCAGCATCACTTCCCATTCCAGCGCGCGCAGCGGGTACTCCGTCCAGCCCAGCGCGCGGCCGATAAGCATGGCGGCCAACACCGGCGGATACAGCACCTGCGACTGTGGGTCGGCTTGAAAGGGATAGCCGCTGTAGAGGCATTCCTCGATCACCGGGAAACGCCCGGCAGCAAATTGCCGATAGGCCAGTTGCCGGTAGGCAAGGAACTGCAAGGTGAAATCGCCTTGCTGAAAAGTCAACCGATCCGCTGGCGCGGGCGTGAGGATGCGCCAGAAGAACAACGCCCAGAGCAGCGCAAGGACGACGAGCGGCGCGGCCGCCTCCAGCCGGCGGCGCACGCGATGCGCGGTGATGATCATGAAAGCGCGACCGGGCTGAGTATACTGATCGGCGTGTCGCCCAAAGCCCGCACGCGGATCGTCGCCGGCGCGCTCGCGCTGCTCTCCATCCTCATCGGCCGCGAAATCTTCCTCAGGCTGATCGCGCCTGCGCCGCCGCTCAACTTCGACGAAGCCGCGCATAGCCTGCCGGGCTACTACATGCTGCGCGACATCCTGGCGCTCGACCTGCGCGCGCTGTGGGGCGACTTTCACATCCAGACGTTGTGGCCGCCGGGCTTCTCGTTGCTTCAGGCGCCATTCCTGGGCATCCTGGGGCGCAGCGACGAGAGCGCTCGACTGTTCGCCTACATCATGCTCGTGGCGACGGCGTTGATGGCGTGCGCGATCGCCTATCAGATCAACCCCGAGCTAGCAGCATTGGCCGGGCTGGCAAGCGGGCTGATCGCGCTCAGCGCGCCGGGGTGGTTGTTCGTGAGCAGTTGGGCGATGCAGGAGACGCCGGTGGCGTTCGTCGTCTTCGTCGCATTTTGGTGTTTCCTACAAGCGCTGCGCACACGGCGCACGCGCTGGTTCTTCCTCACCGGCTGCGCGCTGTACTTCGCCTTCCTCACCAAGTTCAACTACGCCGCTTTTGCCATCGCAGCCGTGGGCATCGTGGACCTCGGCGAACGCCTCCGCCTAATCCGAGCGAAGAACAACGAGCGAGTGCAAGCTCGCCCTTTCTCAATTCTCAATTCTCAATTCTCAATTCTGGCACTGTATGCGCCGTTGGTGGCCGGCATCGTATTCTGGTTCTTCGGCGGGACGGACATCGTGCCAACCGAGGTGAAATGGCGCGACTTCCGCTTCTTCGTCACCAACGAGGACAGCGGCTATCCCTTCTGGAGTTCCGAGAATTTGCTGTTCTATGTGCGGACGACGCTCTACTGGCTGATGCCCAGCCCGCTGTTGGCCGGCGCAGCGGTGCTCGGCGCTGCCTGGGCAGTCGCGCGCATCCGCCACCCCGGCATCACGCTGCTGGCGGTGTTCTTCGCGCTGGGTTTTGCGCTGGCCACGCTACATCCGCTCAAAGCCGACCGCTACATTACGCCGCTCTTCCCATCGCTTTGGTTGTTGACGGGGCTGGGCTTCGCAGAATTGGTCAAAGCGATTAGAGATTGGAGATTAGGGATTGTGGGCCACGCCTCCCACTCCCCAATCTCCAATCTCCCATCCTTAATTTCAATCCTCGCGCTCTGCGCAGTCGCATCTTGGAGTTGGCTGACCTGGCTGCCGCGCTTGCAGCCCGTGTGGGCCGGCCGTCTCGCAGACGACCTGCGCGCCGCTGCGCATCAGATCGTGCGGTGGCAGCAAGCTGACCGACCGGTGCTCATCATCGGCACCTTCGGGGAACTCAGCCCGCCACTGTTCGAGTGGCGGCTGCGCCCGTTGCCGGCATTCGCCAACACCCCGCATCCGATCCAATACGACGCGCCGCCGGTGGAAGGACCGAACGACATCGCCCGCGTGCAACGCTGGCTGGACGAGAATCCCGGCGCGCAGGTCACGCTCATCCGCGTGGATGAATCGTCGCCGCTGTATCAAACCGACGACATGCGCAACAAGAACGCGTGGCGCCAGCGCATCGTGCGCGCATTCGCCGAGGTGCGCAGTCATCAGTTAGTAAATGAAGTCGCCTATCCCAACAGCGGACTCACCATCAGCTACTATCTGCCCGGCTGACCACACAAACCTGACCGATGTCCGCCTTCATCGAAAAGCTCGCGCAAGCGCAGCACAAGAATCGCTCCTATCTGTGCATCGGCTTAGACATTGTGGCGGCGCATACGCCGTTGCCGATCCAACCCTATGATGAGCCGATGCTCCCCTTCGCCCGCGCCATCATCGAGGCGACCCGCGATTTAGTCTGCGCCTACAAGGCTAACCTGGGTTTCTACCTGGCAGAGGGCGCAGCCGGCATGATCGCCCTAGAACGCATCGTGCGCCTGATTCCGCCGGATATCCCAATCATTCTCGACGGCGCATTCGGCGACGTTGGGCGCACGGCCGAAGCCTATGCGCGCGGCGCGTTTGAGCAGTTCCGCGCCGACGCCGTCACGCTCTCCCCCTACATCGGCAGCGATGCCATTCGCCCCTTCCTGAAATATGCCGACCGGGGCGTGTTCGTGACGGCGCGCACGAGCAACGAGCACGCCTGGGAGTTGCAACATCTGGAAGTAGAAGTCCAGCCGGCTATCGATGACCGGCGCGCCAACGCGCTCACGCTGCACCTTTATGAGAAGGTTGCGCTGATGGCCAATCGTTGGCATGCCGAAGGACCCGGCGCATGTGGGCTGGTAGTGAGCGCGACCGCGCCGGAGGAGATGCAGCGCATCCGCGTGTTGTCCCCACAGTTGCCGTTCCTCATCCCCATCCTGGGGGCGCAGGACAGCGACCTAGCAGCCGCCGTGGAATTCGGGCGAACGCGCGATGGCCTGGGGCCGGTGATCAGCGTCTCGCATTCGGTGATTTACGCCTCGCGCAAGGCCGACTTCGCCGAAGCGGCCCGTGCCGCCGCGCTGCAGTGGGTCGAGCAGATGCGTAGCCTGGGAGGGCTATAGCGCCGGCGTTGTGCATCTCAGTTGGTCTCGTATCCGGCTGCGCTGAAGCGCGTCGCGCAAGCGATAGCGAAGAAGATCACAGAATCCAGAATCCAGAATCCAGAATCAAGAATCAAGAATCAAGAATCAAGAATCAAGAATCAAGAATCAGAATCCAGAATCCAGATCAGGGTTCCGAATATGACATCTGGACTCCGGGTTCTGGGCTCTCTTTCGACCGCCTCGCCGCCATCCCCCACGCCGGCCCGCCGATTGGCGTGGCGGCGCTGGCGATCACCCCCGCTGATTGACTCGCGCCGAGAGGCCAAAGACCGATGGCGCTGGCCGGCTCATAGAAGGAGCACATCTCCTGAGTGAGACTGTGCGGTTAGCGGACGATTTGATGCAGATGCCCACACGTCGCTCGCCCGGCGTAGTCCGATTCGCGCGACTTTTGGCAGCGCTTGTGTACGCTGTTAGGGCTTGCTCACAACTTGGGCTAAAATGCCGAAAATAGCAACAGCGGGAGCATCGCCTACCATGTCAATCTCGACGCGAGAACGTGCGAATGAGGGACGCAGTAGAGGATCTTCTGTTGCAGAAGTAATCGCTGAATACGCTCTGCGGATCGGCGCAGCGTTAGCTCTGATGTTGTTTGCTCTGAACGATGCGTCCATGCGCGTACCCGCGCGCACCGCGTTCGCCCTAGGCGATGAGGTCGTTTATGCCGATGCCCTCGGCGCGAATTGGGCTAACTGGTCGTGGGGCGGCAGTTACAACTTAAACCACACTGGCACGGTTTACGCAGGGAGCAGCGCTATCGAGGCCACGATGACCAGCGGCTACGCCGGCCTGTCGCTGCGCGTGGATCCGGGCCTGCCGGGCGCCAACTACAGCGTCATTCAGTTTTGGGTGCACGGCGGCGCCAGCGGCACGCGCCAACTGCAAGTGTTCGTCCATCTCACCGATAGCGGCGGCCCTGGCAACGAAACCAACGCCGTGCCGTTTGACGCGCCAGCCGGCCAGTGGACCAAGGTGGTCATCCCGCTCAGCGCGTTCAACAGCCCTCCGGCGACCACCATCAAACGCATCAACATCCAAGACCGCACCGGCGCCGGCCAACCCACGTTTTACGTGGATGAGATCAAGTTGCTTGCAGCACCGACGGTACCAGCGGACTGCACCACGCCGGTCTACCTTGACGCGCTCGCCGCCGGCTGGCAGAACTGGTCGTGGGGCGGCCCGCATGATTTTGCCAACAGCACGACCGTGCAGGACGGCAACTTTGCCATCGAGGCAAACATGACCAGCGGCTACGCCGGCCTGTCCTTCCGCGTGGACCCCGGATTGACCGGCAGCAGTTACACCTCCATTCGCTTTTGGGTGCACGGCGGCAGCGCAAGCGGCAAGCGCAAGCTACAGGTGTTCGTCCAGCAGAACGACACCGGCGGCGACACCAACACAGTGCCGTTCAATGCGACACCCGGCCAGTGGACGCAAGTGGTGATCCCGCTTTATGCGTTGGGCAACCCGGCCACCATCAAGCGCATCAACATCCAAGACCGCACCGGCGCCGGCCAGCCCACGTTTTATGTGGACACCGTGTGCCTTAGCAACGACCCTGTATCGCCACCGCCCCCACCCCCGCCGAACTGCACCACGCCGATCTACCTGGATGCCCTCGCGCCAAACTGGCACAACTGGTCTTGGAATGGCAGCTACGACTTTGCCGGCGACACGGTCGTGCAGGCGGGTACCTTCGCCATCGAGGCGACCATGTCGCCATACGGCGGTTTATCCTTCCGCGTGGACCCCGGCTTGCCCGGCAACAGTTACACCGCCGTTTTCCTCTGGGTGCACGGCGGCGCCAGCGGCGTGCGTCAGTTGCAGGTGTTCATTCAGCAGAACGACACCGGCGGCGACACCAACACAGTGCCGATTGATGCGCCGGCCGGTCAGTGGACGCAGATCGGCATCCCGCTGTGGGCGTTTGGCAGCCCGGCCACCATCAAGCGCATCAACATCCAAGACCGCACCGGCGCCGGCCAACCTACGTTTTATGTGGACACGGTGTGTCTAAGCAACGTGCCAGTGCCGCCCCCACCGCCCCCCCCACCACCACCGCCCCCGCCAGCGCCGCCGGCGCCGCGCCCGTCCAACATTGCGGGCTGCGCCTACGTGCTCTACGACGACGCGCTTGCCGACGGCTGGGAGGATTGGTCGTGGAACACTAACGTGGCGCGCGAGCACCCCTACGCGCTCAGCGGTAAGGCGCTGGCCTTCCGGCACCGCGAGGGCTACGCCGGCCTCTCGCTGCGCACACCGGTCGCGCTCAGTCGCGCCGACTATGAGGCGATCTCGTTCTGGATCAGCGGTGGCGAGGACCCCGGCGTGCGCCAACTGATGTTCTTCGTGCACGGCACGGACGAGGGCGAGGAGTCGCGCCGCTTCCACATGGACGTGCCCTCAGGCAGGTGGACGCAGGTCGTCATCCCCTTCCGCCTGCTCGGCTACGTACCGGCCATCAAGCGCATCAACTTCCAGGAGCGCACCGGCCAGGGCCAGCCGCCCGTCTTCCTGGACAACATCTGCTTCTTGCGCGACACCGGCGGCGTAGACCTGAGCAACATGGCCAATCTGATGCCGGGCGACTTGCTTGTCTTCGACGAATCGGTATCCAACCTGTTCGAGAACTGGTCCTGGGATACCACGCTGAGCTTCGCCAACACCCAGCCGGCGCTGGGTTTGCGCTCGTTGGCCGTGCAACATCAGGCGGGCTACGCCGGCCTGTCGCTGCGCTTCAAGGAGCCACTGAGCCCGGCGCAGTACCCAGGGTTGAGCTTCAGCATCCACGCCGGCGATCAGGGACCGCGTCGCCTGCAACTGTTCATCCAACAGGCGGACGAGGGCGAGGAGAGCACGCGCTTGGCGTTCGACGTGCCCGCCGGCGGATGGCATCAGGTCTCGATCCCATTTAGCGTCTTCGGCGATGTGAAGGCCATCAAGCGCATCAACCTCCAAGACCGCAGCGGTCAGCCCCAGACCTACTACCTGGACAACATCGTGCTGGTAGGTCGGCCGGTGGAGTTGCAAGTGCCGGCGCCCCCCACCGACGCGCCCCCTGCCGGAGGTGGGCCGGCAGCGCCGCCGACGAGTGGTCAGCCGCTGCTCGCCAACGGGTTTGTATACGCCGATCAGCTCGCGCCCGGCTGGGAGAACTGGTCGTGGGAGAGCGAGATAAACTTCGACAATGCCAAACCGGCGCTGGGCAGGCGTTCGATCGCGGTGCGCTACACCCAAGGCTACGCCGGCCTGTCGCTGCGCTCGCCGGTCACGCTCAGCGCGCAGGACTACGGCACGCTGATCCTGTGGGTGCATGGCGGCGAACAGGGCGAGCGGCCCCTGCGCCTCTTCCTCCAGCAAGAGGACATCGGCGGCGACTCGCGCGCCGTGCTCTTCGAGGCGCCGGCCGGCATCTGGACGCCGATCACAGTGCCGCTCAGCTACTTCGGCGACCTGACCACGATCAAGCGCATCAACTTACAGGATGCCAGCGGCGAAAAGCAGGCGCCATTCTACGTGGACAGCGTGCAGTTGGTGCGCGAGGTGCTCAGCACGCCGCTGACGGCGCCGAACGTCGGCCCCCAGCCCGATGGGAGCCGGGTGGTGTATCGCGATGGCTACCTGGACACTGGCTGGGAGAACTGGTCGTGGGAGAGCCGCGTCAACTTCCGAAACACTCAGCCGGTGCTGTTCGGCAGCCGCTCAATCGCGGTGCGCGGCAACGCCACCGGCGGCCTGTCGCTGCGCTCGCCGGTCACGCTCACCGCAAAGGACTATGGCGGGGTGCTCTTGCGCATCTTCGCCACCTATGACCTGCCCCGGCGGATGCAACTCTACCTGCAAACCACCGACATCGGCGGCGAGACGCCCGGCTACGTCTTCGACGTAATGCCCAACCGCTGGCAGACATTCACCGTGCCGCTCAGCTTGCTGGGCAGCCCGCAGACCCTCAAGCGCATCAACATCCAAGACCTGGGCGAACTGGGTTCGCCGGCCGAGTATTACATTGATGAGATCACGCTCCTGCCGCCCTCGGCAGAGAAACCGCCAGCGCCGCCGCCCTTCCTTGCACTGTTCAGCAACCGGCTGGCCAAAGGCTGGCGCGACGCCTCACAGGGCGCGCGCGTGTCGTTCACCGAGGCGGACACTGCGCGCGCCTGGTATGCCATCGCCGTGCAGCTCGAACAGCCCAATGGCGCCCTCCGCCTGCAGGCGGAGTCGCCCCTAGACGCGGGGAACTTCGAGACGCTTTCGTTCTGGGTGCACGGCGGACCGAGTGGCGTGAAAGGCCTGACCGTGGCGCTCTACCCGTCGGGCGACGGCGCGCCGGTGACGGCCGAGTTCGACGCACCGGCGGACGAGTGGCGCGAAGTGCGCGTGCCGCTGGAGGGCCTCGCTGACCTCAAAGCGCTGGCGATCACTGCGGGCGACGGCGCGGCTGGTACGACGTTCTATCTGGATGACGTTCGTTTAAGACGCGCTTCGGCCGCTGCGCCGTAAAGCACGAGGGCAGCCCCGCGCGCGATCCCTCATCCGCATCGGCTCAGGCATGAATGCGCTCACCGAAGTTCGCGATTTCATCCTTGCGCGCCGGCTGGCAACGCTCGCCGTTTGCGACCACGATGAGCCGTTTACCGCGATGACGTCGTATGTCCCCGAGCCGGGGGTGACCGGCCTGCTGATCCACCTCAGCGATCTCGCGCCGCACAAGCGCATGCTGCTGGCCAACCCGAAGTGCAGCTTGCTGATCGCCGAAGCCGACGACGGCCGCGCCGAGGTCATGTCGCTCGCGCGCGTGACGCTGCAAGGGAACGCCGTCAAGATTGAGAAAGCGAGCCAAGACTATGTGCAGTCCAAGGCGCGCTTTCTAGCGCGTCTGCCGTCCAGCGAGATCATGTTCGGCTTACCCGATTTCGACCTATTTCGCATCACGCCGACAAGCGGGCGATTCATCGGTGGTTTCGGGCGCGCCTTCGCCTTCACCGCCGACCAACTCGTTCAAATTGCCGATCGGTAATCTCTCATCCTCAACCTTTGCGCTCCGTTGCACATCATGAGCACACATCCCTTTCCTCCTGGTTTCCTGTGGGGCACAGCCACGTCCTCGTATCAGATTGAGGGCGCGGCGAACGAAGACAATCGCGGGCGATCTATCTGGGACGACTTCTGCCGTTACAAAGACGCCATCACCGATGGGAGCGACGGCAGCGTCGCCTGCGACCACTATCACCGCTATCGAGACGATGTCGCATTAATGAAGCAGCTCGGCCTGAAGGCGTATCGCTTCTCCATCGCCTGGCCGCGCATCCTGCCCGAAGGTCGCGGCGCGGTCAATCCGAAGGGCGTGGCATTCTACGACCGGCTGGTGGACGCATTGCTCACTGCAGGGATTCGTCCGTTCGTCACGCTGTATCACTGGGATTTGCCCTCGGCGCTCAACGCGCAGGGCGGCTGGACGACGCGCGACAGCGCCGGCTGGTTCGCCGATTACGCTTCGGTCGTCGTGCGCGCCCTGGGCGACCGCGTGAAAGACTGGATCACGCTAAACGAGCCGTGGTGCAGCGCTTACCTGGGTTACGAATTCGGGATGCACGCGCCGGGCTACCAGGACAAAGCGCTCGCTGCGCGCGCCGCCCACAACCTGCTGTTGGCGCACGCGCTGGGCCTGCAAGCAATCCGCGCCGCCGGCGACGCCGAGACCCGCGTGGGCATCACGCTGAACTTCGAGCCCCGCCTGCCGGCCACCGACAGCGACGAAGACCGCCAAGCCGCCGAGCAGGACTTCGACTGGCAATACGAAGGCTTCGCCGAGCCGATCCTGACCGGCGCCTACAGCCAGCGCATGCTCGACCGCATGGCCGGCGCCGCCGATATTCGCGCCGGCGACCTGGCGATGATCGCGGCGCGCAACGACTTCATCGGCATAAACTGCTACACGGCCACGCGCATCAGCGCCAAACGTGGCGTTGTGTACGACGACGACCCAGAATTCACACGCATGGGATGGGCGGTGAGGCCGGAAGGGCTCTACGCCATTCTGATGAAGCTACACCGCGCAACGCGCGGGCGCACGCCGCTCTACATTACCGAGAATGGCGCGTCATTCGACGATCAGATCACGGATGGGCGCGTGCACGACGAGCGGCGCGTCGCTTATCTGCGCGCGCACTTCGCCGCGGCCCACCGCGCGATCCAAGACGGGGCCGACCTGCGTGGCTTCTTCGTCTGGTCGCTGATGGACAACTTCGAGTGGTCGTTCGGCTATCAGCAGTTCTTCGGGATCGTGCACGTGGACTACGCCACGCAGAAACGCACCATCAAAGACAGCGGCTATTACCTGCGCGATGTAATCGCCGCGAACGCAGTGATCGAGCCGTCCGGCTCAGCGATGTGATCGGCAGCCCGGCCGGTGTTGCAATCGCCACCCAACGCCGGCCGGATAGCCGAGCATCTTCGCCACGTCGCCCACGACGCGAATGATCGGCACAAGAGCGACGGCTTTCAGCCTCTCCGGCCAGGTTAAACGCGACCATAAGCGACGCAGCCGGCGGTAGGGCGCTCGCGTATATGCCGCAGCGCCGGCCAGCAGCAGGGCTGCGGCAAGCAGCTTGACCATCGGCGCGCCCCCCACCAGGCCCGCCAGCAGCGCCGGCAGCGCAATCAGATACGTCGCATAGCGCACCAAATGCCGTTCGAGGAAGAGATTGGCTTTGCCATCGCCCCGCGCGTAGCGATAGTACTGCTTGAAGAACGCGCGCAGCGAGCCGCGTGGGCGAAAGTGCGCCACAGCTTCCGGCGCGAAGGCGAATGCGCCCCACCGCTCGCGCAGCGCCATGTCGAAGATCAAGTCTTCGCAGTAGTCCAGCCACTCCGGATAGCCGCCCACCGCTGCCCAAGCCGACTTGCGGAAGGCGACCGAGCGCGATGACGGCAGGAAGGTCTCAGGCCGGATGTCGCGCAATTCGGGCAGCACTGTTGCGCCCATAGCGACCTCGAACGTCGTGCGTGGGTCTGGCGTGAAGAAGCCGGCGACGGCGTGTCGGCGCTCATCCGTCAGCGGCGCCACGATGGCTTCGAGCCAACGCGGGTCGAGCCGCACGCCGGCGTCGGTGCAGGCGATCACGTCGTGAGAGGCTGCGGCAATGGCCAGATTACGCCCGCGCGAGATGTTCGCGCCCGGCGCTTCGATCACGCGAATCTCGAGGCGCCGGTCGCCGCGCAGGAGGGCGACTGAAGCATCACGGCTGCCACCGTCGCACACGACGATCTCATCCGGCCGGCGCGTCTGCGCGGCAATCGAATCGAGCAGTGCGGGCAGGCTGTCGGCCTCGTTGAGCACGGTGAAGACGAGGGTGACGCGCATGGTCGCTCACAGGTCATCAAGAGTCAGAGGGGGCCACGCGCCCGATCACCCAAGACGGCTCGCCCAACGCCGCTTGAAGGGCATTGACATGTTCCGGCGCGACGATCATGACCAGGCCCATGTCGCCGTTGAACACGCGCCGCATCTCTTGGTCGCTGATGCGGCCCGCCCGCCCCCATCAGTGCGACGGCTTCATTTCCGGCATCAATGCCTGCTCCGGCAGCCGCATAAGCGAAAGGCGCCATGCGCGAATGATATATGATTCAAGTCAGCGATCGCTCGGCGTTTGTCGGCTGTGCGCAATGGGGGGCACACACCCAACGCGGCGATTGCGCCGATGCCATGCTTTACACCGAAGCGCTGGAGTATTTGTATTCACTCGCCAATTACGAACGCGTTTCAATAGACGCATACACGCACGAGACGCTGGACCTCGACCGGATGCGCGCCGTGCTGGCTCGGCTGGGCAACCCACAGGAGCGCTATCGCACGATCCACGTGGCCGGCACGAAAGGCAAAGGCTCGACGTGTGCGCTCATGGCGTCGTGCCTCAAGCAGCTCGGCTTGAAAGTTGGCCTCTATACCTCGCCGCACCTGAGCAGCTTTCGCGAGCGCATTCAGGTCAACGGCGAGCTGATCGCGCCGGAGGCGGTTGGCGCGCTCGCGCAGAAAGTCAAAGAGGCGGCCGAAGCAGCGCCCGGCCTCACCACCTTCGAGGCGATCACCGCTATGGGCTTTCTATACTTCTCACACCAAGATGTGGATTGGGCGGTGATCGAAGTCGGTCTGGGCGGTCGGCTCGATGCGACCAATGTGATCACCCCGCAGGCGGCGATTATCACCTCGATCAGCTATGACCATCAACACATCCTCGGCAGCACGCTGAGCGAGATTGCCGGGGAGAAGGCCGGCATCATTAAACCGGGCGTGCCCGTGATCAGCCAGTCACAGCCGGCGGCCGCCATGGCGGTGATCGAGCGCGCAGCGCAAGAACGCAGTGCGCCGCTCACGGTGGTCGGACGGCATTGGCGTTGGACGCCAGGGCCGTTCTCGCTCATCAAACAGTCGTTTGAAGTCAAAAAGGTCTCGCTGGTCCGCAGCAAGGAGAAACCGTTCGTCAACGATCTGGAGGGCTGGTATGAGATCGCCTTGCTGGGCAAGCACCAGATCGAGAACGCGACGACCGTGATCGCCGCAATCGATGTGATCCGCGATGCGCTGCTGGCCACGGGCGCGCACGACTTCGGCGCGCGCGCAGTGCGCGATGGGTTGCGGCTGGCGGCCTGGCCGGGCCGCTTTCAGATCCTGCGGGCCGATCCCCCCCTGGTGGCCGATGGCGCGCATAACCTCGATAGCGCCAACAAGCTGGGCGCGACGCTGGCGGAGGTCTTCCCAGGCCGCCGCTGGGTCTTCATCTTCGGCACGCTGAAGGATAAAGACGCCGAGGGCATGATCAGGGCGCTCAACCCGCGCGCGACGCGATGGATTTTCTCACAGCAAGCCAACTCGCCGCGCGCCATCCCGGCCGAACGCCTGTTGGCGATCGCGGCCCAGGCGGATATCGCGCGCGCCGTAGCGCTGCCCAGCTTGGCTGATGCGCTGGATGTCGCTATAAAGGGGGATGAACCCGTTTGCATTTTTGGCAGCGTCGCTTTTGTCGGGGAGGCGCGCGTCCGGTGGGCGCAGTTGACGGGCGCCGAAACGCTGCCGGTTTTCGACTGATGCTTCGATGAAAAGTTCGTTCACTTCCCCAATGCACGATTGGCTGCTCAGCGCCAGTTTTGGCGACGGGTTGCTCCAACAAGCCGAGGCCAAGGCGCCATTGCCGGATGTCTTCGAGGCGCCGGTCATACCGCTGCGCGACCTGGTCGTGTATCCGCGCTCGGTCATGCCGCTGACGATCGGGCGCGAGCGATCGCTGCGCGCGCTCGAGGTGGCGCGCTCGCTGGGCCTAGCCGTCGCCATCGCGCAACAGTCGGCAGATGTCGAAGATCCGCGCCCATCCGACTTATACGAGATCGGCGCAGCCGTGGCCATCGGGCGCATGTTGAATTTGCCGGACGGGTCGGCCAGTTTGATCGTGCAAGGGCGCGCGCGGGTGAAGGTGGTGGAGTGGTTACAGGCCACGCCGTTTCTGATGGCGCGCGTCGAGGTGCTGCACGAACCCCAGGCGCAGTCGCCGGCTGCCGAGGCGCTGATGCGCGCGGTGCTCACCTTGTTCGACAACGTGGTCGAGCTGAACGAGCGCATCCCAGAGGAATCGTTCGTCTATGCGATGAACATCCACGAGCCGGGTTGGTTGGCCGATTTCATCGCGCAGACCATGCCGCTCAACGTCGCCGCGCGCCAGAGCATCTTGGAAGCGGTGGATCCGCTGAGCCGTCTGCAGAAGCTGAGCACCATCCTCGCCCGCGAGCTGGACGTGTTAGAGCTGGAGGATCGCATTCACGAGCGCGCGCAGAGCGAAGTGGACAAGAGCCAACGCGAGTACTATCTGCGCGAGCAACTGCGCTCGATTCAGACCGAGCTGGGCGAGATAGACGCTGGCGCGAGCGAGATCAAGCTTCTGCGCGAACGCTTGGAGAAGAAAGCGCTGCCCGATGCAGTGCGCGAACGCGTTGAACGCGAGATCCACAAGCTCGAACAGCTCCACAGCGCGTCGCCCGAGGTGAGCATGGTGCGCGACTACGTCGAGTGGCTGCTGGCGCTGCCATGGACGGAGCGCAGCGAGGACATCCTGGACGTAAAGCGCGCTGCGCGCATCCTCGACGAGCGCCACTACGGACTGACCAAGCCCAAGGAGCGCATCCTCGAACACATCGCCGTGCGCAAACTTAAGGGCAACCTATCGCGCAGCCCCATTCTGTGCTTCGTTGGGCCGCCCGGCACAGGCAAGACTTCGCTCGCTCGCAGCATCGCCGATTCGCTCGGACGCCGGTTTGTGCGCATGTCGGTGGGCGGCGTGCATGATGAAGCCGAGATCCGCGGACATCGCCGCACCTACGTCGGGGCGCTGCCCGGGCGCATCCTGCAAACCATGCGCCGCGCTGGCACGATCAACCCCCTGTTCGTGCTGGACGAGATCGATAAGCTGGGCAGCGACTTTCGCGGCGATCCCAGCGCCGCCTTGCTCGAGGTGCTTGACCCAGAGCAGAACTTCGAGTTCGAGGACCACTATCTCGACATCCCCTATGACCTGAGCCAGGTCATGTGGGTGACGACGGCCAACTATCTGTATGACATCCCGCCGGCGCTGCGCGACCGCTTGGAGGTGATCGAGTTCACCGGCTATGTCGAGGAGGAAAAGCTGGAGATCGCGCGCCGCTTCTTGGTGCCCAAACAGATCGCCGAAAATGGCCTCGACCTTGCAGTGGGGAACAACAGCTATAAGCCGGTCGCCTTCAGCGACCAGGCGCTGCGACAGATCATTCGCGAATACACCTATGAGGCCGGCGTGCGCAACCTCGATCGCGCCATCGCGACCATCTGCCGCAAGATCGCGCGGCGCGTCGCGGAGGGCAAACCGCATGCGCACCGCATCACGCCGAGCATGCTGCATCGTTTCCTCGGGCCGCCCCAGTTTGATTTTGGCAAGGTGGATGAGCAAGACCAAATCGGCGTGGCGAACGGCGTGGCATGGGATGAGGCCGGCGGCGACTTGATGCAAATCGAGGTGACGCTCATGGAGGGCGAGGGAGAATTGACGCTGACCGGCCAACTGGGCGAAGTGATGCAAGAGAGCGCCAAGGCCGCGCTCAGTTACGCGCGCACGCGCGCGCGCGAATTCGGCATCCCCAAGAAGACGTTCGAGAAACACGACATTCATATTCATGTGCCGGAGGGGGCGATCTCGAAAGAGGGGCCAAGCGCCGGCATCGCCATGGCGACGGCGCTCATCTCGGCGCTGACGAAGATCCCGACGCGACACGACGTGGCGATGACCGGCGAGATCACGCTGCGCGGGCGCGTGTTGCCCATCGGCGGCCTCAAAGAGAAACTGCTCGCGGCTCACCGGGCCGGCATCCGCACGTTCATCCTGCCCAAGAAGAACGCTAAAGATCTCGAGGAAGTCCCCCGGCGGGTTCAGCGCGATATGACGCTGATTCAAGCCGCGACAATGGACGAGGTGCTGCGCGTGGCCCTGGTTGCCCAGCCGCAACCCCTCGCGCCCGATCCACGACAAAACGGCGCGTCCAAACCGCGCCGATCGCGCAAGAAGACGGCGTCGGCGCCGGGGACGGCCGATCCTCGCGCTGCTCCGCGAGCGGCTTGATGCTCGGCGGGCCGATTGAATCAACCGGCCCGCAAATTCACCTCAGCGGAAGCGCAGCGTGAGATGGCGCGGATCGAAGCGGCGCTGAAGGATTGGCGCAAGCCGGCAGCCGCTGCGCCCGCCGAGGCGCGCGAACGCAAGGCGCCACTCCCTGGCTGCTGCCGAAAGAGGGCGCGGCTCGAGGAGGTCGTCGCTGGGCGCGCGCCCCCTATAATCGCGCGCAGCAGCTTATCAGCGCGGCATTGTGCAACCAAAGGCTGAACATGGGTGATCGGGAGTGGAGGATAGCAACATGGCTCGACCCGTCGTGTACGAGCAGACCAACCGCCCGGGTTGTGTGCTGCAAATTCTCTGGTTTGCATTCGTCGGGTGGTGGCTGGGCGCGCTCTGGGTCGTTGTGGCCTGGGTGTTGTGCCTCACCATCGTCGGCCTGCCGCTGGGCGCAGCGATGCTGAACCACGTGCCACAGATCATGGCGCTGCGCGGCCGGCGGCTGGTGCAGGTATCACCCCAGGGTTGGGTAAGCGATGCGCCGCAGGTCAATTTCTTCATCCGCGCCATCTACTTTGTGTTGATCGGATGGTGGGTGAGCGCCCTCTGGATTGTGGTGGCCTACGCGTTGTGCATGACGATCATCGGCCTGCCATTCGGCTTTTGGATGTTCGACCGGGTGCCGGCGCTTGTCACGCTCAAGCGCGCGTGAGCGCAACCGATCCGAACCAGTCGGGCCGTTCATGGTTGAGGCGCACTTCGAGCGGGTAGGCACGGGCGTGCCCTGCCACTCCCCCTGCCCCGCCCCTGCAGATATAGCAGCCCGACCGGCATGACCCGCTATAATCCGAGCGCTATGCCCGTGTATCAGTACGCTTGTCCCGATTGCGGCTTCGAATTTGAGAAGCAGCAGAAGTTCACCGATGAACCGATCAAGCGCTGCCCGAAATGCGGCAAACGCAGCGTCTATCGCGTGGTGAGCCAGGTGGCCGTCACGTTCAAGGGCAGCGGCTGGTATATCACCGACAGCAAGAGCGACAAGGCCAAGCATTCGGTAGAGACGAAGCACAGCGAGACCGAGTCAAGCTCGACCGACGGCAAGGCGGAGTCAGAGTCCAAAGCGCCCGCCAAGCCCCAATCCAAGGCCGAAAAAACATAGCGCCTGCTATGGGAGGCACTGGTCTTCTCAACAGAAGCCAGTGCCTCGTTGAGCAGCAGAGTTGCGCGCCCTGCGTTCTCTGCTAAAACTCGGCGCATGGCCGATCAAACGAAGTTCCTCCTCGCTGAGAGCGACATTCCCACTGCCTGGTACAACATTCAAGCCGATCTGCCGTTCGAGCTGCCGCCGGTACTGCACCCCGGCACCAAACGGCCGGTCGGCCCGGACGACCTCGCGCCGCTCTTTCCCATGGCGCTCATCCAGCAAGAGGTATCGCGTGAACGGTGGGTGGAGATCCCCGAGCCGGTGCGCGATGTATACAGGCTCTGGCGCCCGACGCCGCTGTATCGCGCACATCGCCTGGAGAAGGCGCTACAGACGCCGGCGAAGATCTTCTACAAATACGAAGGCGTCAGCCCGGCCGGCAGTCACAAGCCCAACACGGCTGTCGCCCAGGCTTTCTACAACAAGGAAGCCGGCACCAAGCGCATCACCACCGAAACCGGCGCCGGCCAGTGGGGCAGCGCGCTGGCGTTGGCCTGTCAACTCTTCAACATCGAGCTGAAGGTGTACATGGTCAAGGTGAGCTACGAGCAGAAGCCCTACCGGCGCGCGTTGATGGAGACCTGGGGCGCGAAAGTCGTCGCTTCGCCCAGCGAGGACACCAACGCCGGGCGCGCCATTCTGGCCAGGGACCCGAACAACACCGGTTCGCTCGGCATTGCCATTAGCGAAGCTGTGGAGGATGCCGTGACCCACCCGACGCCGACGAAATACGCGCTCGGCTCGGTGCTCAACCACGTGTTGATGCATCAGAGCGTGATCGGGCTGGAGGCCAAGCGACAACTGGAGATGGCCGGCGTGTATCCCGATGTGTTAGTCGGCTGTGTCGGCGGCGGCAGCAACTTCGCCGGCTTCTCTTATCCGTTCATCGGCGACAAGCTGACCGGCCAAGCGCCCAACCTGCGCGTGATCGCCATCGAGCCGGCAGCGGCGCCTTCGCTCACCCGTGGCGTGTACGCCTACGATTTCGGCGACACCAGCATGATGACCCCCCTGCTGAAGATGTACACGCTTGGCCATAGCTTCATCCCCGCGCCGATCCACGCCGGCGGCTTGCGCTATCACGGCATGGCGTCGAGCGTATGCGAGCTGTACCGGCATGGGGTGATTGAAGCGCGCGCAGTGCAGCAGCGCGCCACGTTCGAGGCCGGCGTGCTCTTCGCGCGCACAGAAGGCATCCTGCCCGCGCCGGAGGCTGCCCACGCCGTTCGCGGCGCGATCGACGAGGCGATCCGCTGCCGCGAGGAAGGCGTCAGCCGGGTGATCGCTTTCAACCTGTGCGGCCACGGCCACTTCGACCTATCGGCCTATGAGCGTTACTTGGCCGGCAAGATCGAGGACTACGAGTTGCCGCAGAGCGAGATCGAACGCGCACAAGCGGAACTTCCGGTGGTTGCGTAGCCTGCGCCCATGGGGAGCGACGGCGACAGGCCGCTCCCAGCGCGTAGGTGCATCGCGCGCGTGCGCCCAGGGCATCATCTGCCCCTTGTGAGCGTTGCCTATGGCGTTGTACTTGGGTTGCCCGATGTGGGGGTTGAAGACGTGGGTGGGCCACTTCTTCCCGAAAGGCACGAAGCCGAAGGACTTCCTGGCGACGTATAGCCGGCGCCTGAACGCGGTGGAGGGCAACACCACGTTCTACGCGCTGCCGGATGCGGACACCATCGCGCGCTGGCGCGACGCCACGCCACCTGGATTCCAGTTCTGCCTCAAGGTCCCGCGGTCCATTAGCCATCACAAGCGGTTGCGCCGATGCGAGGCCGACACCGCCGCATTTGCCGACCGCCTGCGCTTGCTGGGCGAGCGCCGAGGGCCCGCTTTCTTGCAATTGCCGCCGTCGTTCGATGCAGCACATCTGGACGCGCTCAGCGCTTGGCTGGCCGCCTGGCCGGCCGATCTGCAACTTGCTGTCGAGCCGCGCCACGCCGACTTTTTCGGCGTGGCCGAGGCCGATTTTGATGCGTTGTTGCGGCAATCTGGCGTGGCCCGCTGTACCTTCGACACAGCACCTTTATTCAGCGCACCACCATCCAGTCCGGAAGTAGCAGAGGCCCAAGCACGCAAGCCGCGTTTGCCCATGCGCGCCACACGCACGGCGGCGTTCGCCTTCGTGCGCTATGTCGGGCACCCCGACTTGGCGGCAAACCGGGCCTGGTTGGCCGAGTGGGCCTCTCGTGTGGCGAATTGGCTCGCCGGCGATGAGGACGTCTACTTCCTCTGCCATCACCCGGATGACACCTACGCGCCTGTGCTTGCTCGCCTCTTTTACGATTTCGTCAGGGAACGATTGCGCACATTACCGCCGCTGCCAGATTGGGGCGACGGCAATCTGGCCGCCCAGCCGGGCCTATTCAGAGCGTGAAGGCGCAAACGAACGAATTCGAGACGACCTCATCTATCCCCAAAAGGGGCTTCAGGGGTATTTAGAGATAATCATCTGCTCGACGATTGAGGGGGCGCGTATAATTGCCGTCGCAGTAGGCTAAAGCGACGAGCGGAACATGCACTGCGCAGCGCAGCTCTCAGCGAGCCATCGTCAGGTGTGAGTGATGGCAGCCGGCGGCGCAGCAGCACCCTCCGCGAGCGTTGGCCGAGCCAGCAAGGCCAGCCGGGATTCGCCCGTTAGCGCGACCGATGAGCGGCTCGCTCGCAGTCAGTCGGCTGCATGGACGACTAACGCGGACGGCCAGAAGGTGGGTGGAACCGCGAGACCGAACGCCTCTCGCCCCATGGCAGGCCAGAGGCGTTTTCGTTTGGGCGCGCCGTGCTGAACCCAAATCGCTAGAGCAACGATGGACATTTCACCAGCAGTGAACTCGCCTTCAGAAGAAAGGATCGCTTACGGCAAAGGCAAATCCATGCCCTTGTCGCTCTACAAGCTGCGCCACTCGCTGGCGCACGTGCTGGCGCAAGCAGTGACCGAACTCTTCCCCGAAGCCAAGCCGACCATCGGCCCGCCGGTAGAGAACGGTTTCTACTACGACTTCTACGTGCCCAATCCGTTCACGCCCGAAGACCTGGCGCGGATCGAAGCGCGCATGCGCGAGATCGTGAACAAGCATGTGGACTTCACGCGTCGCGAAGTGAGCGAGGCCGAGGCCCGCGAGCTGTTCAAGTCCAACCCATTCAAGCTGGAGCTGATTGACGGTCTGGCGCAAGGGATGGCGGATGAGATGGGCGAGAAAACCGATGACCGGCTTTCGCCGTCTGACTCAGCCGGGGGCAGTCGCGGGGCACAGGTGATCACCGTCTACACCCAGGACACCTTCACCGACCTGTGCCGCGGGCCACACGTGGAGAACACGCGCCAGATCAACCCGAACGCCTTCAAGCTCTCGCAGAGCAGCGGCGCATACTGGCGCGGCGACGAGCGCCGGCCGATGCTGCAGCGCATCTATGGCTTGGCCTTTTACACGCCGGAAGAGCTGCAGGCGTACCTGCGCATGCAGGAAGAGGCGCGTAAGCGCGACCACCGCAAGCTGGGCGCGGAACTGGAGATCTTCCTCTTTGACGATGAAGTCGGTCCGGGCCTGCCGCTGTGGCTGCCCAATGGCGGCGCCATCATCGAACAGCTCGAAGCGCTGGCCAAAAAGATGGAAGAAGAAGCCGGCTACGAGCGCGTGAAGACGCCGCACGTGACCAAAGAAGACCTCTTCCTACGCAGCGGCCATCTGCCGTATTACGCCGAGAGCATGTACCCGCCCATGGTGCTGGAGGACGGTCAGAAATACTACCTAAAGCCAATGAACTGCCCGTTCCACCACAAAATCTATGCCGCCAAGCCGCGCAGCTACCGCGACCTGCCGCTCCGATTGGCGGAGTACGGGACATGCTATCGCTACGAACAGAGCGGCGAGCTGTTCGGCTTGATGCGCGTGCGCTCTATGCAGATGAACGATGCGCACATTTACTGCAGCGAAGAGCAATTCGAGAGCGAATTCCTCGGCGTGATCAATTTGTACTTGAAATACTTCAAGATCTTCGGCATCGAGAAGTATGTCATGCGCCTCAGCCTGCACAGCGACGAGGGTTTGGGCAAGAAGTACGTGGACCACAAGCCGCTCTGGTTGAAGACGGAGGATATGGTGCGGCGCGCTATGCGTGATGGCAACGTGCCGTTCTACGAGGCCGAGGATGAAGCCGCTTTCTACGGCCCGAAGATCGACGTGCAAATCTTCAGCGCCATCGGCCGCGAATTTACCCTGGCAACCAACCAGGTGGACTTCGCCGTGCCCCCTCGCTTCAACCTGACCTACACAGACAAGGACGGCCAGGAGAAGACGCCGTTGTGCCTGCACCGCGCCCCGTTGGGCACTCACGAGCGCTTCATCGGCTTTCTAATTGAGCATTTTGCCGGCGCCTTCCCGCTGTGGCTTGCGCCGGTTCAGGCCGTGCTCATCCCAATTGCCGATCGCCATGTGGACTACTGCCGCAGCGTGGAGAAGCAACTGCGCGCGTGCGGCATCCGCGCGCGGGTGGATGACGGCCCCGACCGCATGCAGAACAAAATCCGCAAAGCGCAAAGCGCGAAGATCCCCTACATGCTCATCGTGGGCGATAAAGAGATACAAGCAGAAGCCGTCGCAGTGCGCTTGCGCACCGGCGAGGACCTCAAGGCGATGCCGATCGGACAGTTCATCGCGCGGGCCAAAGCGCTGATCGACGCCTACAGTTTGACGCTTTGAGCGCCGGCCTATGGCGGTTCGGCAGATTAAGACGACGCCTTCATCTCCCAACAAACGATACGTTTATGGACGAATCTCAACTGATCTCACCGTATGGCGGCCGGCTGGTCAACCTCGTCGTCGAAGATGCCGACGAACGCGCGCGGTTGACCGAGCGGGCTACACATCTTCCTTCGATCCAGCTTTCGGCGCGCGCGCTGTGCGATCTGGAGTTGCTGGCCGTGGGGGGCTTCTCACCGCTCGACCGCTTCATGGGCCGCGCCGATTACGAGCGTGTGTTGCGCGAAATGCGCCTGAGCGATGGCACGCTCTTTCCAATCCCGATCACGCTGCCGGTGGACGCGGAACAGGCGCAGCTCGGCCGGCAGGTTGTGCTGCGCGACGCGCGCAACAATCCGCTGGCCATCATGCACATCGAAGAAGCGTTCACGTGGGATCCGTCGGTCGAAGCCAGCGCTGTGCTGGGGACGACCGACTCGCGCCATCCGCTTGTGTCGGAGATGGCGCGTTGGGGCAAGGTGTACATCTCCGGGCCGATTCAAGTGATCAACCTGCCCAAGGCCTACGATTTCGTCGAATTGCGGCGCACGCCGGCCCAAGTGCGCGCCGCGCTGGCTCGGATGGGGAACCGGCGGGTGGTGGCCTTTCAGACCCGCAACCCGCTGCATCGCGCACACGAGGAGCTGACCAAGCGCGCAGCGGCCAGCGTGGGGGGCAGCTTGCTCATCCATCCCGTCGTCGGCCTGACCAAGCCGGGCGACGTGGATCACTATAGCCGCGTGCGCATCTACAAGACGTTGGTGGAGAGCTACTACGACCCGCGCAGCACGCTGCTCAGCCTGTTGCCGCTGGCGATGCGCATGGCCGGCCCGCGCGAGGCGCTGTGGCATGCCATCATCCGCCGCAACTACGGCGCGACGCACTTCATCGTCGGGCGCGACCATGCCGGCCCCGGCAACGACAGCACCGGCAAGCCGTTCTATGGCCCATACGACGCGCAGGCGCTGGTGCAGCGCTACGCCGATGAGATCGGCGTGCAGATGATCCCCTTTCAGGAGCTGGTGTATTTGGAGGACCGCGATGAGTACGTCGAGCTGGACAAAGTGCCGGCCGGCGCGCGCGTTGCATCCATCTCCGGCACCCAGGTGCGCAGCGACTTCTTAGCTAAGGGCAAACCGCTGCCGACTTGGTTCACGCGAAAGGAGACGGCCGACATCCTGGCGAGCATCTACCCGCCGCGCCACAAGCAAGGCTTCTGTATATGGTTCACCGGCCTGAGCGGCGCCGGCAAGTCCACCGTCGCCGAGGCGTTGGTTTCCATGTTGATGGAGCGCGGCCGGCAGGTGACGCTGCTCGACGGCGACGTGGTGCGCACGCACTTGTCGAAGGGGCTGGGATTCAGCCGCGAGGATCGCGACACGAACATCTTGCGCATCGGCTTCGTGGCCGGCGAGGTGGTGCGCCACAACGGCGTGGCCGTGTGCGCAGCGATCAGCCCGTATCGCGCCGCGCGCGACGCCGTGCGCCGCATGATCGAAGAGATCGGCGAGGGACGCTTCATCGAGGTGTTTGTGGATACGCCGATCGAAGTCTGTGAGCAGCGCGACGCCAAAGGGATGTACGCCCGGGCGCGCCGCGGCGAGATCAAAGGCTTTACCGGCGTGGACGACCCCTACGAGCCACCGCTCAGCCCGGAGATTACGCTCGACACGGTGCATGAGTCGCCGGAACGATGCGCCGCGCGGATCAT
The DNA here is from genome assembly GCF_012931985.1 of Candidatus Roseilinea sp. NK_OTU-006. GTDB lineage: Bacteria > Chloroflexota > Anaerolineae > J036 > Brachytrichaceae > JAAFGM01. The sequence goes on along the minus strand of NZ_JAAFGM010000025.1, from coordinate 16,181 downwards.
CATGCACCTGATGCAAGCCGGCTTCCTGCTTTCGTGAGTCGCTACGGACGACGAAAGCGCTGCAGCGCGTCTTCGTCCCAAACAATCCCAAAGCCGGGTCGCTCGTTGACGCACCACATGCCGGACCGGATGAGCGGCTGCTCGGCGCGCAGCAGACGAAAGCCCACCGTATCCGCCTCGGCCGGCGATTCCTCCACCCATGCCCCGCCAAGGGCAGCGACCAGCGGCGCGTGCAGGTCAGGGAAGTAATGGGGGAAGATCGTTTTGTGACTTTCGAGCGCAGGGGTGATGGCCTGCAGATAACCGGTCAGGCCCATTTGGTGCGTCACATCGGGGCGAACGATGTCCACGCCGGCGGGCGATCCAAGCGCTTGGACCGCGTCCGGCGCCGAGAGCGACTCGCCAAAGGCGACCGGCATCCCGCCGCGCTGCGCCAGTGCGATCGCCAACGACCAACGGTCGGCGGGGAAAGGGTCTTCCAAGAAGGCGATGTCGAACGGCTTGAGCGCCCGCCAGACGTCGAGCGCCTGCTTGACCGAGTCGAATGTGCCCGAAGCGTCCACGCCGATGAGGGCGTCTTTGCCCACCACCTCGCGCATGGCGCGCACGCGCTGCACGTCCAGGTCGCGATCTTCGCCGATGGGTAGCTTGAAGCCGGTGTAACCCGCGGCGGCCAGCGCCTCGGCGTCGCGGCGCACCTTGCCGACCGGGTTATCGGGTTGGTAGTAGCCGGCGATGGCGATGCACGGAACCTCGCGCTGTTCGCCGCCGAGCAGCTTCCAGATCGGCACGCCTATCAGCTTAGTGTGTAGGTCCCACAGAGCAAGGTCCACGATGGATAGCGCGCGTGCGAATGCGCCGCCCTCGCCGATCATGCGCATGGCACGTCGCGCAGCCTCCCACGTTGGGCGGATGGCGTGCGCGGGCCGGCCGACGACGAGCGGCTTGAGGTGGCGTTCGATGATCTCGACGATGCCAGCGACGCGGCCCAGACCGTAGCCGATGCCGGTCTGCCCGCCGGCCTGCGCGCGGGCGAAGACGAACTCGCGCTCGGTGATGACCCTGCCCCACACGAACAGCGGCTCCGGCAGCGGGACGACGACGCGAAAGGCCTCCAGCGACTCGACGAGGTGCATGGGCGCTATTGTGCGCTAAACCGGGAAAGGCGCAGGACGCGCCCGACTCCTCGAACAGGTCTTTGCGTGCACGCTGTCCCAGGGTGATCTCCAGATTCTCGCCCAGGCTCCCGCGCCAATCGTCCAGGCGCTCACGATTGAGCGCCTACAGCAAGATCACCTCGCGCAAGCCGGCGGATGTCAGGTCCGGCAGACATGCCGGGATGGAATCTGCGTAAGAAGAAAAGTCGGTTGGGAAAAGGGCGCAGGTGAACACCGGGCGTGCTTATTTGCGAAGCAGCGCTTCGTTCGGCGGGCAGGCCTCTTGCGCTGCAGCGACTATCGCCGGCGCGGATGCGGCCTGTGGATACCAGCGTTTCTGGAGCCAGAACGCCACATTGACCAACCCGATCATCACGGGCACTTCCACCAGCGGACCGATGACCGCGGCAAACGCCGCGCCGCTGCTGATGCCGAAGACCGCCACGGCTACCGCGATCGCCAGTTCAAAGTTGTTGCTGGCGGCGGTGAAAGAAAGCGTGGTCGTCTTGGAGTAGTCTGCGCCGAGGCGATGTCCTATAAAGAACGAGATCAGGAACATCAGCACGAAGTAGAGCAGAAGCGGGATGGCGATCCGCACGACGTCCAGCGGAATTTGCACGATGAGGTTGCCCTTGAGCGAGAACATGACCACGATCGTGAAGAGCAGGGCAACCAACGTTAGCGGGCTGACCTTGGGGACGAAGTGCTTGTAGTACCACTCCTTGCTCCTCATGCGCACCAGGATGAAGCGCGTGAGAAAGCCGGCTAGGAATGGCACGCCCAGGTAAATGAACACGCTCTCGGCGATCTGCCCCATCGTGATGTCTACCGTGACCGCCGTCAACCCGAACCAGGTGGGCAGAACCGTCAGGAAGATGTAGGCGTATGCGCTATAGAACAGCACTTGGAAGACGCTGTTGAAGGCCACCAGGCCGGCTGCGTATTCTGTGTCACCGCGCGCCAGTTCATTCCACACGATCACCATCGCGATGCAGCGCGCCAAGCCGATCATGATCAAGCCGGCCGCGTACTCTGGGTAGCCCCGCAGAAAGATCACCGCAAGCGCGAACATCAGCAGCGGGCCGATGATCCAGTTCTGGATCAGCGAAAGCGACAGCACCTTCTTGTTGCGGAAGACATCGCTCAGCTCTTCGTACTTCACCTTGGTGAACGGCGGATACATCATCAGGATCAGCCCAATCGCGATCGGGATGTTCGTCGTCCCGATCGAGACTGCGCCATTGAATCGCTCAACCTCCGTCGGAAACAGAAAGCCGATACCGACTCCCACGGCCATCGCCAGGAAAATCCACAGCGTCAGGTAACGGTCAAGGAAAGACAGTTGCTTGCGCAGGCTTTGCGCCGGCGCTTTGAGCACAACAGTTTCAGACATACATACCTCCAAACATGAGAATCTTCATTCAATCTCCAACTTGCTTCGCCGGTTGAAGACCCATCGAGGCGAACGATGATGAAGCGAATCACCCGCTGTTCTTGCGCAGTAATGGAAGAATCGCGCGTTCGATTTCGTCGCGCACTTTGCGAAATTCGGCAATGTCATCGGTCAGCGCCGGATCGGGAAAGCTGTAATGGACGCGCTTCCCCTTTCCCGGCCAGACAGGACATTCCTCCGCTGCCGAATCGCAGACGGTAATGACCAAGTCGAAGTCTGCGTTCAGAAACTCGTCTGTGTGCTTCGACCGACCCTCATGCTGAATTCCGATTTCCGCCAGCACCGCCAGCGCCTTGGGGTGGACGTAGCCAGCAGGCTTCGTCCCTGCGCTGACTGCCTCCCACGTGTCGCCGAGCCGCGCGTTGACGATTGCTTCGGCCATCTGTGAACGGCAGGAATTTCCCGTGCAAAGAAAGAGCACCTTGCGTTTCATGCGTCTTCAATGTTTGAGCTTTTTCATGTCAGGCCCTGCGACTCGGGGCGGCAGATCGCGTGTTGTGGCCCACAGTCAGCCATCGGGGCTGGATGCGGTCGGGGGCGAAGAATGAGCCGAACGCTGCGTTGAGCGCCTCAAGCGCAGCGCGATTGATGGAGTAGTAAATCCACCGCGGATCCGATTTGTCGCGCTCTGCGTCCACCAAACCAACCGAGCGCAGCTTGCTCAGGTGGTGCGAGATCAAGTTGGGCGGCATGGCCAGCGCCTCGCTGAGTTCGCAGTTGCACCGCACGCCATCCATCAACAGGCTGAAGATGCGCAGGCGGTTTGGCTCCGCTAAGACTTTGAGTCGTTCGGCTAACCATTCGAGGCTTATCGTCTCCAACTGAGCCGCAACCGAATAGTTCAACATACGTTGAATTGTATACGCATAGTAAAATCCGCCAGGTCGCATTCGATGAACCTTCGCTGACCACTTAATCCTTACCCATGCCTTCCCTTCGCTTCGCCTATAGCACCATCAACTGGGGAGAATGGTGTGACCTGAGCACGACATTCGACGACATTCGCGCAGCCGGCTGGCATGCCGTCGAACTGTTCAACCATGCGCTCGATTGGCTTGGCCCACCTCGCCGGCTGCGAGACTGGTTGGGTGACCTGCAAGTGGCCACATTCTTCGGCGCAGTCGAATTGCCTGCTTCGGAACGCGCCTTAACCGTCCACAAGCGGCGGATTGATTACGCTGCCGAGATGGGCGCGCAGGCCTACGGGCTGGTCGGCGCGACGCGCCCGCGCGCGCATCCGCCGACTGCGGACGACATCCGCGCGTTGGCGCGGGCGTGTGAGTCGCTGGCCGAATATGCGGCGGAACTCGGCCTGTGTGTCGCCTATCACCCTCACACGCGCTGCACCATCGAGAACGAAGCCGAAATTGATGCCTTGATGAACGAGACGCGCGCGCTGACGTTGTGTCTCGACGTTTCGCACATCGCGTTGGTGGGCGAGGATCCGCTGACGCACTTGCGCAAATATCGCGAACGACTCGGCTATGTGCACCTGAAGGACTGGGCGCGCGGCGAGTTCGTCGAGATGGGTCGGGGGACGCTGGGCATTGACTTCACCGCGTGCTTGAAGGAACTCGAGGGCCAAGCCTTCGGTGGTTGGTGCGTGGTCGAACACAGCGTGAGCAAGACCTCGCCGCTCGACAGTGCCAAAGCAAATGCGCTGTATCTGCGCCGCCTGGGGTATTCGGTCTAGCGGGCGAAACGCAGCGGTGCGTAAAACTGCCCTGCAGCTAAAGCTGCGGGCTACGCACAGCGAAGCCTGCTTCGCAGGCTCAAAATCAGTCCTGCAGGGACTTGGCATCGTGTAGCCCGCGACTTTAGTCGCCGGGCAGCGGCAAGTGCGAGCCGATGTTTTCAACTACTGAGTACTGAGACTCAGGATGCAAAATGTGTAGCCTCGATTGCCTGACACCCGACATTTGAACCCTGATACCCGAACTCTGACACCTGAAACCTGACACCTGCCATGACGCTCTCATTTGGACTCTTCGGCTGCGGTGTGATGGGTCAACGCCACATCAAAGGCATGGCCAAACTGCGCCAAGCCGGCTGCATGCGCTTTTCGCTGGAGGGCGTGTGCGACCTGATCCCATCCAGCGCCGAGCGCGCGGCCGACCTGGCCGCGGCCTTGCTAGGTAAGCGCCCCCGCGTGTTTGCGTCGTTCGCCGAGATGCGCGCTGCCATCCCGCTCGACGGCATCAGCATTACGACCCTGCCCGACGCGCACCTGGACCTCGGCATCGAGGCATTGCAGGCCGGCGTGCATGTGATGGTTGAGAAACCGATCGCGCTGACGGTGCGACAAGGGCGACGACTGGTTGACGCGGCGCGTCAGGCCGGACGCAAGCTGGCCGTCGCCGAGAACTACCGCCGCGACCCGATCAACCGGCTGGCCAAGGCGCTGATTGACGCCGGCGCGATTGGCCGTCCGTTCTTGGCAGTCCAAGCGTCTTCCGGCAGCGGCGAGTTCGTGGTCATCACGCCGTGGCGACACCTGCGCCGCAAGTGCGGCATCGTCGTGGACATGGGCGTGCACTACACCGACCTCTTGGAGTACTTCCTCGGCCCGATCGAGGCCGTGATGGGCATGAATGCGCTCGTGGATGCCGAGCGCAAAGGCGCCGACGGCGCGCGCTATCCCGCCGACGCCGAGGATCTCTCAGTGGGCGCGGTTCGCTTCAAATCCGGCGCGCTGGGCAACTGGATGCTGAGCATGGCCGGCCGCGGCGCGGGCTACTTCCACCGCGCGGTGTATGGCGACGGCGGCTCGCTGGTCATCCCCATGGATCGCACCGGCCAGCCCTTGCAGCTCACCGTGCGGCGCGATGGCAGCGATGTCCCGCTGAGCGAGGCGGAGCAGTTGGCGCTGGCGCCGGACTTCGTACTCGATCCGGCGACGGCGGCGCTGTTCGGCGGCGAGCGCTTGAGTAGCTATCGCATGGAGTTCGCCGATATTGACGCGAACCTGATCGCGATTGAGTACGACGACTTCGCTTCCGCCATTCTTGAGGATCGTCCGCCGGAGGTGGACGGCGTAGCCGGCCTGCGCTCACTTGCGTTGGTCTACGGCTTCCTCGAAGCCGATCGCCTGGGCCGGCCGGTCAGCTTAGAGGACTTGCTGTCCGGTAAAGCTTCCAACTATCAAGACGAACTGGAGGATGTTGTCGAGCCATCATGAACGATCACAAGCCGCTCGTCGTGGTCTGGGATGCCGTGGGCAACGTGACCTGGGGCATGCGCGGCTGGGACGAATATCCACCGCTCATCCAGGCGCAGTTCCTGCATGAAGATCCGCAGGGGCGCGCGCGTATCCAGACGATTGAAGAATTCCTCGCCCCACATGCCGTCGTCGTTCAGAAGGTGGCCAGCGCCGAAGCATTGGACGCCGTCATTGCCGACGCAGAGTTCTTTATCGCTCACAAGGTAAACGTGCCGAGCGCAGTGCTGCGCCAGGGCCGGCGCTTGCGGCTGGTGCAGCATCTCGGCCTGGACGATCGCGGCATCCCACGCGATGCAATCGCCGATTTGGGTGTGCCGTTGGCTGCCGTGCCCATGGTGAACTACCTGGCCGTGGCCGAGCATAGCTGGGCGCTGATCCTGAACCATCTCAAGCGCCTGCCGCAAACCCGACCCTACATGCAGCGCCGTGAATATGTGGATCGGTGGGGGCTGTTCCCGCCCGGCCTGCAATTGGCGCGCGACTGCACGCTCGGCCTGTTAGGCTTTGGAGAAATAGCTCGGCCGATGGCGCGCATTGCGAAAGCCTTCGACATGCGCGTGATTTTCTGGGACGTGGCGCGCTTCCCCGCCCTTGAGCAGGCTTACGGAGTGGAATGGGTGCCGTGGGACGAAGTGTTCAAACAAGCGGATATCCTCAGCGTGCACCTGGCCCTCAACGATCAGACGCACCGGATCATCGGCGAGCGCGAGATCGGGCTGATGAAACCGACGGCCTTCTTCGTCAATACGGCGCGCGGCAAGTTGGTGGATCAGCCGGCGCTGGTGCGCGCGCTCCAGGAGCGCCGGCTCGGCGGCGCCGGGCTGGACGTGTTCTACGAGGAGCCGCTGCCGGTGGACGATCCGCTACATGCGCTGCACGAAGACCTGAGCTATCACGTGACGTTGACTCCGCATGACGCCTGGCAGAGCGTCTGGACGCATGTGCGCGACTCACAGGCGATCTGGGGCAACGTGAAACGGGTGCTCAATGGCGAACCGATTGACTTTCGCGTAGCTTGAGATAGCGGCGAGCTGACCGCTCCACCGCTCACCGCGCGCATGTTGCTCAAATTCGGTTTCTGCCTACCCATCTTTGCCTGGCCGGGGGCGCGGCTGTTTCGCGCGCCGGCCTATCCCAGTCTCGACGCGGCGACGACGATGCGCCTCGGTCGCCTGGCGGACCAACTCGGCTATCACTCGCTGTGGGTCGCCGATCACCTCATGTTGGGACAAGACGAGGCGATCCTCGAAGGTTGGACGACGCTCTGTGCGTTGGCCGGCATGACCGCACGCGCCCAGCTCGGCGTCATCCACTACAACCACGCCTTCCGCCATCCAGCGTTGACGGCCAAGATGGCTGCGACGCTCGATCAGATCAGCGGCGGCCGGTATATCCACTTCATAGACTACGGCAATCAACCGCGCGAGTTCCTGGCTTACGGCTTGCACCCCGACGACGCTGTTGAGGAGCGCATCGCGCAGATGGTCGAGGGGCTAGAACTGACGCTTAAGCTCTGGTCTGCGCGCGAGCCGGTCACCTTTGCCGGGCGTTACTATGCGGTCGCCGGGGCAGTGTGCCGGCCAACGCCCGTGCAGCAGCCCCATCCGCCGGTTTGGATCGGCGAAGCGCACCCGATGCTGCTCGATGCCGCTGCGCGCTATGCCGACGCCTGGAACAGCGTGCCGGTGGGTCTCGAAGCGCTGCGGCAACGATTGGCCGAGCTGCGCGCCGCCTGCGCCCGCGTTGGCCGCGATTACGATGCCATCGAAAAGACCTACGAGGTGCAAATCCTGATCGCGTCGGATCGCGATGAGCTGCGCCGCAAGCTCGACGCGATGCTGGCGCTTATCCCGCCTGGCGAGCGACCGGCCGACGTCGTGGCGTTCGCGCGGGGCGAGGCGGCAGAGCCGCCGGCCTGGATGCGCGAAACCTGGTTGATCGGCGCGCCGGACGAAATCGAAGCGCAGATCCGCCGTTTCGCCGAATTGGGCGTGACGCACTTCATGCTGTGGTTCACGGATGCGCCGGACGAGAGCGGTATGCGCTTGTTCGCCGAGCGCGTGCTCGGCAAATCGGGCGCGTGAGGCGGCGCTCAGAACGGCGCATCGAACGGCTGGATGAGCGCCGCGCGGATGAGGTTGATCAGGCCGATCTGCGCCAGCGTGAGGATGAAACCGATGATCCCCGGCAGGACGAGTTGTCGCCACCGTTCCACGCGCCCGTGCTGTCGCATGGCCACCAGCGCGATCAAGCCATTCACCAGCGTGAGCAGTGCGAACGCGCCGAGGCCGCTGGTGAGCGCGATCGGCCCAAATAAGAAATCGGGACGCCAGAGCACAACGAGCACGACGACGACGGCGATGGCGATCAGCCGCAGCACATCCCGCCATGAGTGGACCACCGGCGTAGGGTCTGCCGTCCGCCAGATTGCCTGATTGGCCAGTGCCGTCACGTAGGCGCTGAGCGCGGCGCCCATGAATGCGCCGGTGGTTAAGCGCAGCCAGTTTTGCGGCTGGTAGAACAGCGTCCGCCCGGTCACCAGCAGCCAGTAGGAGTTGAAGCCGTCGAACGCCCAGGCGACGAAGCTTGCGGCAAAGACGTAGGCGTACGGGCGAGGCGGGAAGGCGGAAGCGCGGCTGCGCAAAGTCCACGCGAAGCCGATGACCCCGAGCAGCGCGGCGGAGAACATGCCGGTATCGCGGGCGCACACCGGCAGTTGCCGTCCAGCGACGAAGAACGACCGCGCCGGGATGCGATGGCACACGGCATTCCCAACCCAATCCAAAGCGCGCAACCCATCTGCCGGCACCACCGCAGCCAACAGCGCCAATATGGCGAAGACAGCGAGCGGAAGGACGCGCAGCGGCAACCTCTCACTCATAAGCTATGGCCCACCTGGCCGCGCGATCAGCACGGTCAGCAACACGGCGATGATTGCCCACAGCAACATGCCGTCGCCCTCCAACAGCGTGAACACCTGGCCGAACGGATGGCGCAGCCGCGCCACGGCGCCGTCCAACAGGCTGTAGAACCAACCGAGTTCCAGTGCGCCGACGAGGCGACCGCTGATTGAGCGGAGGGCAGGCCGCCAACGCGGTTCCAGCCGCCAGAGCAGGGCGCCGGCGACGATGGCGATGCCCCAACTGGCCCAGCCGAATACGCTGTTGCGCGCCAGGGCGTCGGTCAGCGAGCCAGCCATTAGCAACGCCGGGGCAATGCCAAAGATCAGGATGGGGGCCAACGCTGCCAGTCCCCCAATCGCTTCACGCGCGGCCCACACGGTCGGGCGAAGAGGATGTGCGATCAAGCGCGCCGGTCGCGCAGGCTCGTCGGCCGGGCGGACAACGAGCTTCAGCAAAACGTAGGTCATCACTGCGAAAACGACGCTCCGGACAAAGGCCAACGGCCATCCGTCTGCGCCGCGCTCCGCCCAGGTTGCGACGATGCCGGCTTGTCCGACGAACCCCACAGTGGGCAGCGAGCCGATCAGACACAGCGCGCCGGCGGCGCGCACAGCGCGCCGGACTCGCTCGGCCCATAACGGCGCATCGGCGAATCGGGGCTGGCCGATCAGCGTCGCTCCGACAAGCCAGGCGATGGTCGCGGCTGCCGTTGCGCCGGGCGTGGCCAGGACAGCGCTTGTGCAGGCGAGATACGCGCTGGATGTCGCAACGGCCGGCGCAAGCGCATCAGCCCGGTCTTCGGCCTGCAAGAGCGCGATGATGAGTGTGAGCAGCGCGCTCACGAGCGCCAGCATAGAGAACCATTCCGGCAGGCGTGTGACGCCCAGCGCCGGCAAGCGGGTCAGCGTCAGCAGACCGCCCAGCGCCCCAGCAGCCGTCTGCGGGTTGCCCCACACGTTGGATGATGCGCGAAATGGCACAAAGTTCAGCCGCAACGCGATGGCCAGCGCCAGCGTCGGCGCTGTGGAGGCGTCTAAACGGACAAGGGGGAGGTGCAGGCTGTTGCCCGCGGCAATGTGCACCGCGGTCACCAGGGTCATGAGGGCGATAGACAAGCCGTTCAGCATCAGCCCGATCAGCGCATCGCGCTCGTTGTCCTGCCGCCGCAGCGCCCAGTATGCTGTGAGCAGATCGGTGAGGCCCAGTCCGACCAGCAGCGTCACCAAGTTGTTGGCAAATGCAACGATCGTCAGCGCAGCGACGAGGAGCGCCGGTGCAACGGGGAGGCTTTCGGAGTATGTCGCAGGCAGCGGCCGTACGCTATGCAGAAAGTAGAGCGTAGTCCAGGCAATGACGATGCCGGCAGAGGGGGCGAACCCGGCTACGACCAGAGGCAGGCCGGTGAACGACACAGGCGACCAGTTCCCGACGACAGTTTCCCAATCCGCTTGTCCGAGCAGCATCCACGCCGCAATTAGCGCGGCGCCGGCTCCCGCGATGATCGGCAGCCGAGTTGGCAACGCAAGCCGCGCGGTCCGGCAACGGGGATGGGCAAAGGCGGCGGCAAGCAGAATGCCGAGCCATGGCGATGCCATGAGCGCGATCAGCAGCACAACGGGCAACACAACACCGGGAAGTGTATCACCGCTGGACGGCCTGGCCGACCCCAGGTAAAATACGAGCCGCTTGCGCGCCGACGGGAAGGCGCACAAGCCCAGCTCAAATTTTCATTCAAGCGAATCGGAGAGGGATTCCAGTGGCCAATACCGCATCGGCAAAACAGCGCATTCGGAACAGCGCGCGCAAGGCGCAGTTCAACCGTTTGCATCGCTCGCGCTCGCGCACTGCGATCAAGAAGACGCGCCTGGCGATTGCGTTGAGAGACCTTGAGCAGGCCAAAGTCGAACTGGCTAAGGCGATCAGCTATCTCGATCGCGCCGCCGGCAAGGGCGTGATTCACAAGAACAATGCCGCCCGGCGCAAGTCGCGCTTGATGAAGCTGTATAACAAAGCCGTCGCTGCGGCTGCGGCCAAGAAGTCGTGAGCGTTGAGCGCTGCTGCGTTGATCGCGCAGTCGCGCAGCGGTAAAAACAGCCAGGCCCGGAGGTTCTGCGTCCGGGCTTGGTGTTGTACTTCATCGCCGGCGGGGGAGCCACGCCGGCGCGTCAGCGTTCACCTCCCCCTCACGGCTCCACGGCGCGCTCACGACTGCTCGCGGAACCTCAAGAGGCGCAACCCGTTCAACACCACGATCACCGTGCTGCCCTCGTGTCCGACGACGCCGGTGGGGAGAGGCAGATCGAACCCCAGCGCGGCGATCACCAGCAGGATGATCACGGCGATGGCGAATGCCAGATTCTGGATGATGATGCGGCGCGCTTGTCGGCTGAGCGCGATCGCGTAAGGGATATTGCGCAGGTCGTCCGACATCAGCACGACGTCGGCGGTCTCGAGCGCCACGTCGGTGCCGGCGGCGCCCATCGCAATGCCCAAGCTCGCGCTGGCCAGCGCCGGCGCATCGTTGACCCCGTCGCCAACCATCGCCACCGTGCTCGGCTTGCCCGACCCGTCGCGCAGGCGTTTGATCTGCGCCACCTTGTCCGCCGGCAACAGGTCGGCATAGAACTCGTCCACGCCGGTCTGCTGGGCGACGGCGCGCGCTACGCGTTCGTTGTCGCCCGTGAGCATCACCGTGCGCTTGATGCCCAATTCGCGCAGTCGCTGGATGACGCTGAGGGCGCTGGGGCGGACAACGTCGGCGATGGCGATGACGCCCAGGATGTTGGCGCGCCCCTCGTTGATCTTGGCGACCAACACCGAGGTCTTGCCCTCGTCCTGCAGTTGAACCACCTGGCGCATAGCGCGCGTCATGCCGGCAACCGGATAGTCTGCGAAGTAGCGTGGGTTGCCGATGGCGATGGTCAGCCCGCCCATGAAAGCAACCCGCGCCTGCACCCCCTTGCCCGTAGTATTCACGAAATCCGTCGCTTCCGGAATGTTCAGGCCGCGATGTTTGGCGGTTTGCACAATGGCCAGCGCCAGCGGGTGCTCGGATTTGGATTCGACGGCGGCAGCCAGCGCGAGCAGGATGTTCTCTTGTTCCCTGCGGATGTGTTCAGGAACGTCTGGCAGGCATGGATCATCCGCGGCGCTATCCGCTTGCTCGTCGCAATCTGGGGCGTTGAGCGGAATGATCATCACGTCGGTGACGGTCGGCTTGCCTACCGTGAGCGTGCCGGTCTTGTCGAAGGCGACGATGTCGAGCTGGCCGGCGCGCTCCAGGTGCGCGCCGCCTTTGAAGAGGATGCCGCGACGCGCGCCATTGGCAATGGCCGAGAGAATAGCCGCCGGCGTGCTGATGATCAACGCGCAGGGCGACGCGACCACCATCACCGTGATGGCGCGGTAGAGCGACGCCTCGAACGGTGCGTTGAAGAATGCCGGCGGGACGATCATCAGCAACAGCGTGAAGAGGATCACGCCGACGGCGTACACTTGCTCGAACTTGTCCAGGAAGCGCTCGGTGGGGGCTTTTTGGCTCTGCGCCTCTTCGACCATCTGGATCAGCCGGGCGATGGTCGAGTCGCGAGCCAGTTTGGTGACCTGCACTTCCAGGCTGCCGGACTGATTGACCGTGCCGGCGAAGACCATGTCGCCGACGCGCTTGCCGACCGGCATGGACTCGCCGGTGAGTGAGGACTGATCGAGTGTGCTTTCGCCCTCCACAACGATGCCGTCCAACGGCACGCGCTCGCCGGGCCGCACCAGAATACGGTCGCCGATGGCGAGTTGTTCAATCGGCATGAGCATGGTCTCGCCATCGCGCTTGACCAGCGCTTGCTCGGGTCGTAGTTTCATCAGCGCCTGGATGGCGCTGCGGGTGCGCCCCAGGGCGTATGCTTGTAAGACGTTCGAGAGCGAAAACAGGAACAGCAACATCGCCCCCTCGAACGGCGAACCGATGACCACCGCGCCCAGCGCAGCCAGGACCATGAGCAGGTCTACGTCTATCTGGAAGTGGCGCAGAGACTCGATGCCGGCCTGCGCGCCGAAGATGCCGCCACTGACGTAAGCGACCAGGTAGAAGATCGCCGGCACCGTCGGATTCACGTCCATGTTCGACGTGAGCAGCCCGGCCATCATGGCCACGAAGGTAATCGCCACGCAGGTGGCCTCCAGTCGCAGCGGCGTGAACCAGGCGCGCACGCGCGCCCACAATGACAAGGCCACAGGGAGGCGGGCGCCCGCCGTTGTCAGCTTGGGTTGCGTCGAAGCTGCCATGCGGTTAGTTGGGTTCAATGTAAATGATCTCGGCCAGGTTTTGTCCAATGGCCACAACGCCATCCGGCGTTTCAATGCTTACCGGGCCGCTGTATGGGGCAATGCCTCGCAAAGTCACCCGCACGCCTGGCTTCAGCCCCTGCTCGCCCAGATACTTGAGCCATTCACTGTTGTCGGTGTCCACGCAGCGGATGACGCCGGTTGCGCCCGGCGCGAGTGAAAGGATTGGCATGTCGTTCACCTCGGGCAGGGTGCCGTCCTTTCTGGGGATCAGATGGCCGTGAGGACAGCGCGTGGGATATCCGAGCATCTCATCCATCCGGTCTTCCAGCGGCTCGGTGATAGCTGTTTCGAGCGCGTGCGCGTGGTCGTCTACCTCGTGCCACGCGAACCCCATCACTTGATGCAGGAACATCTCAAGCAAGCGATGGCGCCGGATGGTGCGCAGCGCCAGACGCCGACCCTCAGGAGTGAGCGTCGCGCCCTTGTAGGGTGTGAGCTGCACCAGCTTGCGTTCAGCCAATCGTTTGAGCATCACGCTCGCGCCCGATGGCGTGACGCCCAGCTTCTCCGCGATCTCGGTGGTGTTTGCGGCGTCGGATTGTTGGGTCAAGCGGTAGATGACATCCAGATAATGCAACGTCGCATCGTTAACGCCGACCGGGTCGGTATAGGTCGTTTTCGACATCTTCGAGTGTTAGAAACTTGAGATTTAACACCTGTCAAATTCTACGCGAACACAATTTAACTGTCAACTGACATTTGATGGGGTGAAGGCATGCTTTTTGGCCTGGTTTGTTGGATTGCGCTACCAGTTCTGCACGCTCCCGTCGCTCCGATACAGCTTGGGCGCTTCCCAGAACTTGAACGGTCGGCCGGCAAAGTCTTTCTCATTGAACTCGACGCCCAGACCAGGCCCATCCGGCACACGAAAGCGTGTCCCTTCCAGCTTGAGCTGGACGGGGAAGATGTTCTCGTCGTAGAAGTGCAAATCCTCGGTTGGGGAGTAGCGCACTTCGAGCGCGAAGAAGTTGGGAACGGCCGCGGCCAGGTGCACCGTAGCGGCGGTGCAGATCGGGCCGAGCGGGTTGTGCGGCATGAGGTCAATGTAGTGGGCCTCGCACCAGCCGGCCACCTTCATCGCCTCGGTGAAGCCACCGATGTTGCAAATATCTAGCCGCATGTAGTTTGTCAGGCCACCTTCGATGTAAGGCAGCGCCTGCCACTTGCTGCTGAACTCTTCGCCGATGGCCATCGGCACGTCGGTCATGCGCCGCAATTGCGCGTAGGCCTCGGGACACTCGTCGCGGATCGGCTCCTCCAGGAAATCCAGCGTGCCCCTCGGCATACGTTGGCAGAACGACGCTGCTTCGGCGACGCTCAGCCGATGGTGGTAATCCACGCCCAACACCGGCCCGCTGCCGACGGCGGCGCGCACCTGGGCGCACCATTCGGCGGTGATGCCGATGGACGCCCACGGCTCCCAGACATGGGCGTCACGCGGACCGGCATAGGCCGGCGACATACGGATGATGCGCCAACCGTGGTCGAGCAGCAGCCGGCAGCGCTCGATGAGCTGCTCGACGTTGTCCGCATCGGTGGTGGCGAAGCAGTTCACGTAGTCGCGCTGCTTGCCGCCCAGCAGTTGATAGACCGGCACGCCTAACGCTTTGCCCTTGATGTCGTAGAGCGCAATGTCTATGGCGCTCTGCGCCGCTGTCAGCACGCGGCCACCCTCGAAGTATTGCGAGCGGTAGAGCAACTGCCAGATCAATCCGATGCGCAACGGGTCTTGCCCGATCAACAGCGCGCGGTAGTGACGGAGGGCGCCTTCCACCGCCAGTTCGCGCCCGCTCAGTCCTGACTCGCCCCAGCCGTAGATGCCCTCATCGGTTTCGATCTTGACGATCAGTTGATTGCGGCTGCCCACCCAGGTGGGATAGACCTTCACGTCGGTGATCTTCATGGTAGAAGCCGGGTTAGTTTACTGTAGTGACCCAAAGTTATACCCGCTTCGCGTGAATGGTTGTGCCTCGGCGCTGCTTGACCTTACTGAAACCGGCTGACCGCGAACAGCGTGCGCAGCAGCTCGGCGCGCTCCTCCGGCGTCATCGGGCGCGGTTGCGATAGGTCCTCGATGAACGCCGTGCGCAGGTCGGCGCCGAGGTAGCGGTTGTCGTAGAACACGTGGCGATCCACCATCGTGGTCAGCGCGCCGCGCGAGAACGTCTGGTCGCCGAAGAAGATGTTGCCCGTGCCCCAGTGGATGAAGCCGTCGGCATTCACATCGAAGCCCTGCACGTGGTGCCCCTGGCTGCCGTTGACGACGACCGCGCCGGCATCGCGCAGCGCGGCGAAATCGCGCCGCTGCTGGGGGGTGGACTCGTAGAAGTAGTATTCCTCGTATTGCAGCGTGGCGATCACGTTGTAGCCTTCGGCCTTCAGTTGGCGAATGGTCTCGATCTGGTGGGTGAGGTCTTTCGGATCGTTCGGGCTGCACGGGGCCGACCCGGGCAGCCGCTCGGTGGCCCAATTTGCGCCGAAGTAATTACAGCCGATGAAAGCGATCCGGTTGCCGTTCACCGTTATCGTCAGCGGCTTCAGCGCATCGGCCAGGTCGCGCCCGCCGCCGAAATACCCCCATCCCTCCTTTTCGTACATCTCGATCGTCGGGATCAGGTGTTGATAGCCGTAGTCCCAGAGGTGGTTGCCGGTCAGCTCGATCACATCGGCGCCCACGTAGCGCAACAGCTCGATGTAGCGCGGGTCGGAGCACATCACCACGCCGGATTTGAACGAGGGCGGCGGGCAGTTTTCCCAGAACGAGACCTCATTGCTGATGTGGGTGATGTCGGCGGTGGTTAACCAGTCGCGGATTTTCTCAGCCGGATAGGTGATGCCCTTCTCTTCCATGCGCACGGCCGTGCCGCGCACGAGAGCGGTGACTCCGGTCATGGCGACGATGGCCATCTTGTTCAAGTCGCGGTTGTCGGCCGTCGGCACGGCAGCCGCAATCTCGGCGATCAGCGCCGGCTTGCCCTGCGCGCGCACGCGCAGCGTGAACGGATAGGCGCTCATGTCGGCCTCGCGCTCGAACAAGTTGACGCCGTCCACCTGAAGCAGCTTCCAGCGTCCTTCCAGCCGGTCGAAAGGCACGACGGCGAACG
>NZ_JAAFGM010000024.1 GCF_012931985.1 Candidatus Roseilinea sp. NK_OTU-006 | reverse complement strand
AAGCTGATCGCGCCGGTGGCGTTGGAGCAAGGGTCGCGGTTTGCGATCCGCGAGGGTGGATTGACGGTGGGAGCCGGCACGATCACCAAGGTGTTTGATTAGCACCCGGGCCGCTCCCGACTCCCTCGCCCCCGCGAAACTGTCTGGCGCAATCGAAGGGGGAGTCGGGAGTGGAAAAGGGTGGATAATCCTTGCTTGAAGGGCAGTAGCTCAAGAGGTAGAGCACTCGACTCCAAATCGAGCGGTTGTGGGTTCAAGTCCTGCCTGCCCTGTAACAACGATGAGCGACTAGGGGGGCCTGCTGTGGGCAGACACCCCTAAGAGTGTGATGACCTATGGCGAATCAAGACGTTGCTGAAAAGAAGTCGTCCGGCGGCTCCAGCTTGATTGAACCGATCCGTGACTATATGCGCGAGACGCTGGGCGAGCTGCGCAAGGTGCACTGGCCGACGCGCACAGAAGCACGCAACCTGACCACCGTGGTGCTGGCGGTGACCTTCGCCATGGCCGTCTTCCTCGGCCTGTTTGACTTCCTTTTTGGCCGCTTGGTCGAAGCGATTTTGCTATCCAACATCATCGCTATTGCGATTGCCATAGTCATCGTGCTTTCGATCATCGTGCTGGTCGTATTCGCCAGCCGAGATCGTCGGTGAATGAGGCGTAATACGAGATGAGTTTTGAGAATGTGAACCAGGCCGAACAGCCCGCTGGCGCATCGCAGAGCGAAGGCGGCGCAACCCCCAATGCGCCTCTGGCCGGTCAGGCATCGCCGCAGCCTGATACGGCGGACACCGAGCATCTGATCGAGCCAATCGAGGATGCCCCAAGCGTTTCTGAGGCAGAAGCTGCGCCGATCACCTCTCAGGCAGAGCTGCGGCCCATCGTGACCACGGAAGCGCCGACCGATTCGGAATCATCGGCGGCGCCGGGGATGGATGGCGGTGCTCAGGCCGAGCAACCGGATACAGCGTCCGATAGGCCGCTGGTTGAATCGCCTACATTCGCAGCGCCGCTGGGCCAACCCCAGGCGGCGTTGACCGAGCTAAGCACCGAACAATCGCCCGCGGAAGATACGTCTCAATCGCGGGCAACCCTTGTTGACGTCGCGGCCCATAGTGAAGCCGAAGAAGAAGAAATCGTCATTCGGCCGCCGAAGCGGCGTAGCAAAACTGCCAAGTCCGATAAGCCGAAGCCGCCGCGTAAATCGGCGAAAAAAGCCGAAAAGCTGCCCGATCCAGGCGACGGCACCGGTTATGAGGCCCCCTACATGCCCGAAGGCGTTGAGTCGCCCGACGAGCCGCATTGGTACGCCATCCATTGCTACTCCGGTTACGAAAATAAGGTCAAGCACAACCTGGAGCAGCGCATTGAAACGATGGGCATGGCCGACAAGATCTTTGAAGTCGTCGTGCCCACCGAAGACGAAATCGAGGTGCGCGATGGCAAGCGTCGCACGGTTGAGCGCCGCATCTTCCCCGGTTACGTCATGGTGCGTATGAAGATGAGCGAGGATTCGTGGCATGTGGTGCGCAACACCCCTGGCGTGACGCGCTTCATCGGGATGGGCAACCGGCCTCAACCGCTCAGCCCACAAGAGGTTGACCAGATCTTGCACCGTATGGAAGCGGAGGCGCCCAAGATCAAGGTCAACTTTCGCGTGGGCCAGAAAGTGCGCATCATTGACGGCCCGTTCGCCGATTTTGTGGGCTTGGTGGATAAGATAGACACCGAGCGCGCCAAAGTGACCGTGCTGGTCTCCTTCTTCGGACGCGACACACCGGTCGAGCTGGACTTTTTGCAAGTGGAAAAGATGTAGCGCTTTCACCCGCTCCGCATTGGGTGAGGGCGATACGGGTGGGAGAGCACGCGCTCGTTTGACCACAAGGAGTGAATCATGGCAAAGAAAGTCAAGTCAGTTGTCAGCATTCAGATCGAGGCGGGCAAGGCCAGCCCTGCGCCTCCTATCGGCCCGTCGCTCGCGCCGCATGGCATCAACCTGATGATGTTCTGCAAGGAATACAACGCGCGCACGGCCTCGATGGCCGGCTACATCATCCCGGCCAAAATCACCGTTTATACGGACAACTCGTTCACCTTCACGCTGGGCACGCCGCCAACTGCGCAGCTCATTCGCAAGGCGGCCGGCATCGAAAAAGGTTCAGCGATGCCGAACCGCAACAAAGTCGGCAAGATCACCCGGGCGCAGGTCAAGGAAATCGCTGAAATGAAGATGAAGGACCTGAACGCGATTGACCTGGAAGGCGCGATGAAGCAGGTGATCGGCACGGCGCGCAGCATGGGCGTGGAGGTTGTGGACTGAGGGGGCGGCATGTTTTGGCGCATGCGCCTCGGTCGCGTGGGAGAGCGCCAGCTCGTTGGAACCACAAGGAGTGATCTCGATGGCAAAAGCAGGTAAGAAGTATCTCGCGGCAGCAGCGAAAGTCGATCGGAATAAGTTGTATTCAATCAGCGAAGCGGTGCAACTCGTCAAGGACACCAGCTTCACTACGTTTGATGCGACTGTGGAGTGCCACATCCGTTTGGGCGTGGACCCGCGCCAAGCGGATCAGCAGGTGCGCGGTGTGGTTGTGCTGCCCCACGGCCTGGGCAAAACGGTGCGCATACTCGTCTTTGCGCAAGGGGAAGGCGCGCGCATTGCGCAAGAAGCCGGCGCCGACATCGTGGCCGACACCGACGAGTGGATTAAGAAGATTCAGGATGGCTTCACCGATTTTGATGTGGCGATCGCCACGCCTGACATGATGGGCAAAGTTGGCCGCTTAGGTAAAGTGCTCGGCCCGCGCGGCCTCATGCCCAACCCCAAAGCCGGCACTGTGGTGCCCCCCGACGACCTTCCGCGCGTGATCAAAGAAGCGCGCGCCGGCCGCGTTGAGTTCCGCCTGGACAAGACGGGGAACCTCCACGTACCGGTGGGCAAAGTGAGCTTCTCGCCTCAGGCGCTCAACGAAAATCTCAACGCCTTCCTTGACGCGGTGAACAAGGCGAAGCCCGCAGCAGCCAAAGGCGTTTTCATGAAGCGCATCACGCTGACTTCAACGATGGGGCCGGGCGTGCGCGTGGATCCCAACCTTGCCGCGCGCGCATCCGCATAATGCGCGCAGAGCACGGATGAGGTTGTGTGGTATAATCTGACCCCTGCGACTGCCGGTGACTACGGGCCTCCCTCGCGATGAGGGATATAAACGGCGCCCGTATAGGCAAGAGGCATAAACGAACGAGTGAGCGCGCAGGCGTCTGCCTGAAGCGCCCGAACGGAGCGTTGTGCGCCTCGGCCTGTCACCGGTCGAGGCGCAGTTCATTTTCCTTCGCTGTGAAGGACTCAAGAAGGAGGTGAAAACTTGGCGATCTCAAGAGAGAAAAAGGAGCGCATCGTCGCCAACTATGCCGAGCTGATCGGCAAGAGCCAAGCGATGATCATCACGCATTACGGCGGCTTGAAGATGCCCGAACTCGATAAGGTGCGCAGCCAGATGCGCAGCGCGCAGGCCGAGTTCCACGTCACGAAGAATACGCTGTTGAAGCGCGCGTTGAAAAGCGCCGGATACGACGTGCCCGCCGAATGGTTGACCGGCGCTACCGCTATGAGCTTTTGCTTCAAGGATCCGGCGGCCGTGGCCAAAGCCCTGAACGAGCTGACCAAGGAGTTTGAGAAGCTCGAGGTCATCGGCGGCGTGTTGAGCGGCAAGGCCATCACAAAAGAAGAAGTCGAAGCCTTGGCGTCGCTCCCTTCGCTGGACACGCTGCGCGCGCAGATCATCGGCGCCCTCTCGGCGCCGGCGTCGAACCTCGTCGGTGTGCTGAACGCAGCGATCGGCGGTGTGATGTACGCCTTGCAGGCGCGGATTGACAAGGAAACGCCCAAAGAGGCGTGAGTAGAGATTAGAGATTTTAGCGATTAGAGAGATTCGAGGAGAAACAGAAATGGCAGATTTGAACGCGATCGTCGAACAATTAAACAGCCTGACGCTGCTGGAAGCAGCTCAGTTGAAGAAGATGCTGGAAGAAAAGTGGGGCGTGACGGCTGCGGCTGCACCCGTCATGGTCGCCGGCGCCGTGCCGGCAGCCGCCGGCGCCGCGCCCGCCCCGGCTGAGGAGAAGACCGAGTTCGATGTGGTGTTTGAGGACGTCGGCCCCAAGAAGATCGAAGTGATCAAGGTCGTGCGTGCCATCACCAACCTCGGTCTGAAGGAGGCCAAGGACCTGGTCGAAGCTCCCAAGTCGGTGATTCAGACCGGCGTTTCAAAAGAGGTGGCCGAAGAGACCAAGAAGAAGCTCGAGGAAGTCGGCGCCAAGGTCATCATCCGGTGAGTGCTGCCAAGCGCAGCGCGCCGTTTGCGTCTGGGGCGAAGCACCGATCGACGAGTGCTTCGCCCCTTCGATTTGCCGCGATGTGGTCGCAAGTGACAGACGCAAGCGCATGGGACGCAGCGTTGCGCGCGCTGCCCGCGCCGCATCTGCTCCAATCGTGGGCCTGGGGCGAACTCAAGTCGCGCTGGGGATGGACGGCGGAGCGTTGGCTGCTGCGCAGCGCGGCCGGCGTTCCTCGTGCGGCCGTACAAGTGTTGACCCGCCGCATGAGCCGGCTGCCTGTCTGCGTGCTCTATGCGCCCCGCGGGCCGGTCGTCGCCGATGACGAAGCGTTCGACGCAGCGCTGGCGCTGCTCGAGCAGCGGGCGCGAGCGAAGCGCGCGATCTGGGTGAAGGCTGACGGCGATCCGCCCTCGGCCGGCGAGGGCGATGCGCTCGACCGTTGCCGGGCCTTGCTCGCCGCGCGCGGCTGGCGCTACTCGTCTACGCAGGTCCAGTTTCGCAACACGATGCACACCGACCTGCGCCGCAGCGATGAGGCGTTGCTTGCGGCAATGAAGCCGAAGACGCGCTATAACGTGCGTCTGGCGGAGAAGCGCGGCGTGCAGGTGCGCCTTGTTGCGCCGATCGGCGACGCCGACGCACGCCTGCTCTACGCGATGTATGCCGAGACCGCCCGTCGGGATGGATTTGCTATCCGCGAAGCAGCCTACTACGCCGATGTGTGGCGGACGATGAACAGCGCGGCGTTCGTTGCCGAGCGCGCAGGGCAGGCGCTGGCCGGCCTGGTGCTGCTCCGCTTCGGCGACCGCGCGTGGTATTTCTACGGCATGTCGCGCGCGGTGGGGCGTGAGCATATGCCAAACTATTTGTTGCAGTGGGTAGCGATGCGCTGGGCGCGCGACCAGGGCTGCGTCGTCTACGACTGGTGGGGTGCGCCGGACGTGCGCGACGCGCGTGATCCACTCTGGGGCGTGTATCGCTTCAAGGAAGGCTTCGGGGCGCGCTTCGTCGAGGGCCTCGGCGCGTGGGACTACATGCCGTCGCATGCGGGACGTCTCCTGGAGATGCTGCTACGCATCACTTCACGGCCGATGAGACAATAGGGCGACGCCGATCGTCACAGGTTCAACGATGCGAAAACAGTTTGTTGCTGGCAATTGGAAGATGAATAAAACGGTGCACGAGGCCTACGATCTCGCCATCGAGCTGATCACCGGCCTGCGCGCTGTGCGCGAGACCGAGGTGGCGTTGTGTCCGCCTTTCGTGGCGTTGACGGCGGTCAAGTCAGCCATTGCCAACACGATGATTCGGCTCGGCGCACAGAACATGCACGATCAAGACCGAGGCGCGTTCACCGGCGAAATCTCGCCGGTGATGCTGGCCGGCCTGGCCGACTACGTCATCCTCGGCCATTCCGAACGGCGCCAACATTTCGGCGAAAGCGACGCTTTCATCAACCGCAAAGTGCTCGCTGCGCTGCGACACGGCCTGCGGCCCATCCTGTGCATCGGCGAAACGCTGGAGCAAAACGAGCGCGGCGAGACCGAGGCGGTGCTGGCACAGCAGTTGCACGCTGCCCTGACCGGCGTCGCCGCTGAAGATGCAACGAACGTCGTCATCGCTTACGAGCCGGTGTGGGCTATCGGCACCGGCCGGGCGGCCACAGCCGACGACGCCCAGCAGCGCTGCGCCTTTGTGCGTGCCCAGCTTCGCGACTTGTTCGGGGCGCTGGCCGAGGAGATGCGCATCCAGTACGGCGGCAGCGTTACGCCGGCGAACGCGCCTGAAATCTTGCGCCAGCCCGATGTGGACGGCGCCCTGGTGGGCGGTGCGAGCCTGAAGGCCGATGACTTCATCGCCATCGTCCGGGCCGCTAAGGGAAACTTGTGAATGTGAAGTGGGCGCCCCCGCATCCCTCCCCAAGAGGCGCAGCGCCGGGGACGCCCGGCCTGGCGCACTGCACGTCATGCTCTCCGCCTTGCTCCTCTTCCTGATTGCTTTTGGCGCAGTGCTGGTGCTGGAGCGGTTCGTGCATCGGCGCTTGCAGGAAGTCTTTTTGCTGCTCACAGGGCATGTCGAGGCGGCGACGTTGCTCTACTCGCTGGTGCTGCTGCCGGGCGTGGCGCTGCACGAGATCAGCCATGCGTTGATGGCGGTCCTGCTGGGCGTGCGCGTGCGACGCCTCTCGCTGCGGCCAGAGCGGCAGCGCAACGGCGTGGTGCGCTTGGGTTACGTGGAGGTGTTGCGCAGCGATGCTTTGCGCACCAGCCTGATCGGCGCTGCGCCGTTGTTCGCCGGGCTGGGCGCGCTCCTCTTGATTGGTGCGCTGGTGTTCGACCTCGGCGCGATGCAGTCAGCATTGAGGGTCGGCAGCGCCCGCAGCATCTTGGACCCGCTGCTGGCCCTGCCGGACGCGACCGATTCGTGGCTATGGACCTACATGGTCTTTGCCATTGCCAACAGCATGATGCCGTCGTCTTCAGACACGCAGTCATGGCCGCCGGTGATTGGGTTCATGGCCGCCTGCGGCGCGGGGCTGTTGCTGATAGGCGGCGTCGGTGTCGTCTCGGCGATCGCGCCGTTTGCCCAGGATGCGGCTCGTTGGTTGACGGCCGTATTCACCCTCACGGCGTTTATTGACCTGGTGGTGATTGCGGCCCTCGCGATCCTGGCCCGGAGCATCGGCTTGTTCACCGGCCGCCGGGTGGAGTTCAAGTGACGATGCGCCGGGCTGCGCGCAGATGGACACCACGCGCTGCGCTGCCTCCTCCCGTGGAGTAGCATAGGGGCGTGAACTTCACGTCGTTCGATCAATTGCTCCGCCTGGATGCGCACGGCGTGTTGGCGACGGCGCAGGGGGCTGCGCTGCTCATCTTTGGCGATTGCGCTGATGCGCTGGCCCAACAATTGACGTTGCACCAAGCGATCGTTTGCACCCCGGCGAAGGTGCGCATGTTGTTTGGACTGCCCATTCTGACAGCGCCGTTTCCGCTCTTCGTGGGCGCGGTGATGACCGAACGCAATACGCTGCTTGATCAGATGTCGGCCTTCGCGTGGATCGAGGATAACTACATCGAGCAGCCGCGCGCCGAGGTGTTCGGCCTGACGCCGTTCGGCGAGCAGCCGGTGTTGTTCATGCGCGACTTCGACATGGACCGGCCGGTGGAGGTGTGGTTACAGGCGCCTCGGCCGATGGGCTGGGTGCGCGTGGTTGGTGCGGCGATCGCTACGTCGCATCGCGCGGTCGAGGCGCAATTGCTCCCACCGGACGAGGCGGCGCTGGCGCTGATGGCGCTCGATCTGCCGGCGGATGCGCAACCGTTCGTTGAATCGTTGGCGATGGACGTGGCGCGCGGCGTCTCGCTCAAGGCGGCGCTACGCCAGCGCCGCAAGACAACCGATCCCGCCTTGATGTATGTGTGCGATGGGTGGCGCGTGTTCTCGCGGTCGGCCGGCGTGGTGCAGCTTAATCCGCTTCAGCACTCGCCTGATCGGGTTGAGGATGTGCTCAGGCTTGCCCCGCCCCGACGTTGGTGAACGGTTAGAGTAAATCGCGAAGGCCGCCGGTATGCGCTCGCAGTAATCGTCGGAGGCGCGCCACGTCGGCGTCGCTGATGGGCGGCAAGCAAGCGAAGAACGCACGCTCGATGGGAGTCAGTTCGGAAGGGGGGGACGCCAGCCTGAATACATGCGGCGCTGTGATCAGGCTGCCTGTGCCACACCGATGGCACTGTACGGCGAGCGTGATCCGCTCGCAGCGTTGGCGGACCAGATGGATGGCGGATGGTTCGTAGGGTGAGCCACAAAGGGGACAGGTCAGGTCTCCCGCGAGTAGTTCGATGATTTGAGCATCGCTGTCCGTTTCGAGTTCCAGATCGAGCCACTCGTCGCGGTTGTAGTCCACCTATCCCCTCCTTTTAGGTTCTCAGCCGGCCGGCTCTGCCTTTTCGGCCTCCGGCGTCACTTCCGGTGTTGCTGGTTCGGTCGGCGCAGATGGGTTCGTTGCTGCGTCGGCGATGCCCTCTTGTTGCACAACGACGGTGACGGCTGGCGCGGCTTCCGCGCTCAAGCGCACCGGCACGGTATAGGTGCCGACTTCGCGGATCGGCTCGCGCAGCATGACCTTGCGCTTGTCGAAGGGGGTGCCGAGGTTCGTTGCGATCGCATCGGCGATCTGCGCCGATGTGATCGAGCCATAGAGCTTGCCTTTCTCGCCGACGCGGACGTTGAAGGTGAGCGTCATCTTGGAGAGCACCTGGGCGAGCGCTTCGACATCCGCCTTTTCGCGCGCGCGCTTCTCGATGGCGGCTTGCTTGATGCGCTCGGCGCGCTTGACCGCCGTCGGCGTTGCCAGCACGGCTAATCTGCGCGGCAGCAAGTAGTTGCGACCGTAGCCGTCGGCGACGGTTTTCACTTCGCCGGCTAGGCCGAGGTTATACACATCCTGCAGAAGTAAGACTTTCATCTCGTTTCTGGGTTTGCCGGTTACATCTAGCTCTGAATGACAAACGGCGCGATTATAACCGCATTTCATTCCCGGCGGGGCGTCTTTCTGCATGGGCGGGCAAGGGGGGCGCCGGTGTTGCCAAACCCTGCCGCCTATGACACCCCCATCTCATCCCTTCACGCTGCCCGCCGTCAACCCCTCGACTAGGAAGCGTTGGGCGAAGATGTAGAAGCCGACGACCGGGATGGACATGATGAGCGAGGCGGCCATCAATTGACCGTATGGATACAGATCGGCGAAGACCAGCTTTTGCAAACCGACCGGCAGCGTGATCAGCTTTTCGCTGGTCAGGAAGATGAAGGCGTACAGGAACTCGTTCCACGCGTTGGTGAAGGCGATCAGCGTGACGGCGAGCAGCGCCGGCACCGCCAGCGGCAGCGTGATGCGCCAGAATGCGCCGAAGCGGTTCGCCCCGTCAATCATCGCCGCCTCCTCCAAGTCTTCGGGGATCGAGCGGTAGTAGCCCATCATCACCCACGTGGCGAACGGCATCAGGAAGGTCGGATACGTGAGGATCAGGGCCATGTGCGTGTTGATCGCGCCCAGGCCGGTTAGGATGCGATACATCGGGATGAACATCAGCGAGCCGGGCAGCAGATAGGTGATCAACAGCACGGTGGTCAGTGCGCCGGCGCTGCGGAACTTCAACCTCGCCAGCGCGTAGCCGCCTAGGGCGGCGAAGAACACCGATAGCACCGTGGTGACGAGCGCGATCGTGACCGTGTTGCGGAACCAGAGCACATACTGCGTCCTGTTCAACAGCGTATCGAACTGGGTCAGCACCCACGGGTCGGGCCAGAAGAGTGATACGCGCTGCTGGATCTGTAGATCGCTCTTGAACGCGGTGATGATGACGAAGTAGAACGGGAACAGGACGAAGCACAGGAACGGCGAGAGCGCGAGCAGCCGAAATGCGACGCCGAGCTGCGCGCGCGTCGCGGACGATAGGTTGCGATTGGTCAGCAGAC
This sequence comes from Candidatus Roseilinea sp. NK_OTU-006, assembly GCF_012931985.1. Classification (GTDB taxonomy): domain Bacteria; phylum Chloroflexota; class Anaerolineae; order J036; family Brachytrichaceae; genus JAAFGM01. The sequence continues at coordinate 47,092 of NZ_JAAFGM010000024.1, read as the reverse complement.
TCAGCCCATATCCTGCGATGCCGATCACGACAGCTGCGGCCACCGCTGCCAGCACGCGCACCATCCCCTCCACCGGATCGCCGCTGCTGAGCGCGGCGAGGATGATGAGCGGCGTCACACCGGCAAGGATCAGCCAGGGTATCGCGCGCGTGGAGAGAAAGGCCGCAAACCGGCCGAACGCAAACAGCACGGCGCAGATTACGGCGGTGATCAAACCGCAAATAAGCAGGCCGGCGATCCCGGCGGTGCTCAGCGTCGCTGCGGCAGCGACGACGATCGCTGCGCCGGCGATGGCCCAAGGCAGCGCGCGCCCAACTGCCTTCAGCCCAGGGTTGCTTGTCTCGCGCGGCGCGCTGCGATCCACGCCTTGACGCATGAAGCGCGCCAGCAAGAAGATGAAGATCGCCAAGAACGGCGCCGTCATGAGCGACACGGCTGCGCCCGGGCCGAAGCGGTTTTGCAACAGCGCCCGCTCGTAGGCCAGGATGGAATACACGCGCGTCTCGCCGCCGGGGCCGCCGCCGGTCATCAGGTAGATCAACCCGAAGGTGTTAAACGTGCTGATGGTCGAGAGCAGTACCGTCACGGCGATCACGTAGCGCAGGCCGGGCAGCGTAATGTTGAAGAAGCGCTGCACGCCGTTCGCGCCGTCCACTTCTGAGGCTTCGTAGAGCTCTCTGTCAATCGCTTTCAGGCCGGCGAGCAGCAACATGGTGAAGAACGGGATGCCCTTCCAAATGTTGACCGCGATCACGCTGGCGAGCGCTAAACCCGGCTCGGACAGCCAGCCGATGTCGCGGTTGATGATGCCTAAGCTCCTGAGCAGAGGATTCAATGTGCCGAATAGCGGATCGAAGATACCGCGCCAGGTGAGCGCGGTCACGACCTCCGGCACGATCCAGGGCAGGAGCATGATGCCGGAGAGCACGTTGCGGAACGGCAGCTTGCTGTTCAGCAGCGAGGCGATGATCAGGCCCACCACCAATTTGGCGGCCACCGAAATCACCGTGAAGCGGATTGTGTTGCTGATCGAACCGGTGAATTGGGCGTCGGTCAGCAAGCGCCGATAGTTTTCCAGCCCGACGAATACTTCTTGGCGGTTGATTGTGCGGACGAACATGCTCATGTAGACCGCGTTGAGGAATGGATAGAGGATCAACCCTGCCATCAGGATGATCATCGGCGCGACGAACAACGCGGCGATCTTCCAATCCTTGCCCAGCCACCGCTCCAGCCGCTTATTCAGGCTGATCGCTAGGGGTTGCGCCAGCCGGGTCGGCGCGGTCATCTGTTGAGCCATGTCTTCCTCCGCTCCTGGTCCGACTCCCGACTCACCACTTCCCTCAGGAGTCGGAACGAGGGAGTGGTAAGTCGGGAGTGGGATGGGATGCACTAACTCTGTGGCAGACCCTTTTCTTCGAAGATGGCGATGCCCTTCTCGGTGGCGTCTTTGACGGCTTCGGCGGCGGTCATCTTGCCGGTGATGACATTGGCCATCATCTCGCTCAGGAAGCCGGTGGCGAACCAGGCGTCGGTCGCGGCGTTCGGCTGCGCCGGATACGAGAAGCCGGTGTAGTCGGTCGGGTTGAACATGATCTCCTTGAGCGTGGGGAAGGCCGGCTCGAGCTTAAGCAGATCGTCGGTCCAATTGTTCTTGTAGGCCGGCATGAACAACCCACCGCCCAATCCCGACAGCGGCGTGAACTGCGCTGGGTCAATGAAGTGCAAAATGATTTGTTTAGCGACATCGCGGTTCTTGACACCTTTGAAGATGGTGTACCACTGTGCGCCGCCGGTGCCGAGCTCGATTGAGCCGTCGTTGGTCAGCGGGAAGCGCACCACCGCAGTGTTCGGATAAACCGGGTTGTTGTCGCGCTTGGCTGCAGCATAGACGCTGAAGGCGTTCTGAGTCATGGCGATCTTGCCGGCCAGATATGCCTCGTTGTTGCTCGGATCGGTCCAGCTCTCCACGCCAGGTGGCAGGATGGGCTTGTATTTCTCGTCGGTGTAGATGGTAGCCAGCCACTCCACGCCGGCGATGGTCTCCGGCGAGTTGAAGGTGATCTTGGTGCCGGTCTCGTCTACCGCGCGGCCGCCGAAGGCCTGGAACGCCGTCTGGATCAAGCCGTGGCCGTCACCGCTCTTATTCACCGTCAATCCCCAGCCATACATTTCTTTGGCCGGATCGGACATCTTCACGGCTGCATCGAGACGGTCCTGCAACTTCGGCAGTTGCTTTACGTCCACGCCGACCGCTTCGGCGACGTCGCGTCGCACAAACCACGCGCCGGCGGTCGTGATGAATGGCACCGACCACCACTTCTCGTCGAAGCGCGCGTTGCGCGGCACGCTGGCCGGCACGATTTCGCCGTACTTGCCGACCAGTTCATCCACGATGTCTGTAACGTCCTCGACGATGTCCGAGTCGTACATCACGGACACGCTGTTGCCGTGGTAAGCAAGGTCAGGCGGGTTGCCCGCGGCTACCGCCGCCTGCATCTTGGCGATGAAGTCGCCGAACACTTCGGGGTTGACGGTGGAGACATCCGGCGTGTAGCCCAGGCTGGTGATGAATTCCTCAGTCTGCTTCTTCAGCGCTTCTTCCAGCGCCTTAAAGTATTCCTGGCGATGCAGTACTTGAATCGTGCCGCCGGCCGGAGCTGCTGGCGCTTCAGTGGGCGCGGGGGCTTCAGTCGCACTCGGCGCTGCTGGCTGGGCTGGAGCGACTGGCGCAGCGCAGGCAGCAAGGGCTGCGCCGGCTCCGGCGAGTGCGGACAGGCGAAGTAATTGGCGTCGGGTGAGTTTGGTCTCCTTCTTCACTTTGATATCCTCCTGAAACTAGATGATGAGCTTTGCGCTTTGAAGGTCTCGTCGAGTGCATCCACGTCTGGTTCTATTGCGCACTGATGACCCTGGTGAGGTTGAAATGCGATAGCTTCTCCGTCTGGATATGCTCGGCGAGTTAAGATGAAGCGATCACCTCCTTAGACCTTGAAGGATGAATGTAGTGTAGAAGGATAAGCCCAATCGTGCAAATGCGCGTCTCATCGGTCTGACCATTCGGCGGTTTAGTTCGACTTGCGTCCGAGGACCAGCAGGCCACCGCCGCAGTCGGCAACACGGGCATCGTAATATGGGCGGAGTTTGGCGATAAGCTGGTTGTATACAAGCCGAGCCATCAATGGCTGATAGCCCAGTGGTCGTAGGCGCGGGGAAGCCAGCAGGTTGAAGAGCGAGCGTCGCCCGATGCCGTAGGCGCGGTTCATGCGATCCCACTGTTGCTCAGCTTCCGGCGAGACGTAGTAGCGCACCTCGATGAGTTTGACGTTCACCGTGGCGAGGAGCACGCGCCACTCGTCGGCGGTATGGTAATGGTAGTGCGCGAAGCGTTGATCCACATCCCGGGCATAGCGCGCGGCGGCTTCCTTTGTCGGCGCGGTGCGCACGCCGTCCAGCAACTCACGAAAGCGGTCGCTCGGCACAGTCAACACCAGCAGGCCGCCGGGCCGCAGCACACGCGCCAGCTCCGGCAACACCTGTTGTGGATCGGGGATGTGTTCGATCACCGAGTTGCTATACACCGTGCCGAAGGCGCCATCGCGATAGGGTAAGTGATGCCCATCGGCGAACTGCACGCCATGGCAATACACGCCGCTGTCGCGCGCGGCCGGCAATTCCCCTTTGGCGATGTCGCAGCCGTAGATGCCGTCTTGCTTGCCGAAGATCGCTTCGGTGAAAAGGCCGTCGCCGCAGCCGAAGTCGAGCATGGGCGCCGGAAAGTCGAGCGCGCTCAGCGCCCGGGCCTCGATGGCGCGCCACAGGGCAACCGGCGGCGCAAACCAATAGCGTCGTAGGAGGTGGGAGAGGAAATCCCTGTCACGATGGACGTATAGGGTGTCGGGCATTGGGGGGATTATAGGTTTGAGACTTGAGATTGGAGATTGCTAGTTGCCAAATTGGATTAGGATTGGGCAGAACGGATCGAAAGGTTGGCAATCCGAAATCCACGATCGCAAATCGAAATGATTTTCCTCAAACTCGGCGGTTCCCTGATCACCGACAAGACTCAGGCCAACACTCCTCGCCTGGATGTGATTCGCCGCTTGGCTAAAGAGATTGGAGATTGGAGATTGGAGATGATGCACCGCCAATCTCCGATCTCCGCTCTCTCACTGCTTCTGGGTCATGGCAGCGGGTCGTTCGGTCATGCGGCGGCGAAGCGATATGGCACGCGCGCCGGTGTGCGCGATGCAGAGGGCTGGCGTGGCTTCGCCGAGGTGTCGGTGGCCGCAGCCCGCTTGAACCGCATCGTGGCCGACGCGTTGCACGAAGCCGGCGTGCCGGTGATCAGCTTTTGTCCCTCGGCCAGCGCGCGCTGCGTGGACGGACGGCTGGTCTACCTCGACGTTGCGCCGATCCGGGCGGCGCTCGATCACGGTATCGTCCCGCTGGTGATGGGGGACGTGGCGTTCGACGATAGGCGCGGCGGGACGATCGTCTCGACCGAGGAAGTATTTGCCTATCTCGCCCATGTTCTATCGGTGACGCAGGTGCTGTTGGCCGGTGAAACCGCAGGCGTGTATCGAGGTTTTGAGCCGCAGAGTCGCGGAGATATGAATCGGTTTGACATCATTCCGCGCATCACACCGCTGAACTGGGATGAGATTCGCGGTGGCGTGGGTGGCTCGCACGGGGCAGACGTGACCGGCGGCATGGCAAGCAAGGTGCACGATATGCTCGCGCTCGTTACGGCGCATCCGACGGTGACGGTGCGCATCTTCTCCGGCTTGATCGAAGGCAACGTCGCGCGCGCGCTACGCGGCGAGCCCATCGGCACAGAAATCATCGCAACGGATGATGCCCGGCTGGTCGGGCCGGGTGCGCCGGTGAACGTTTAGCCTGCGCACGGTGCAGTCGTTCGCGCTGAGGTGGCTGCGCCGGCTGATTCGAAGAATTTGAACTGCATGTGGCCCACGCGAATTACGTCGCCATCCTTCAGCCGGCTGCGCATCACCGGCCGGTCGTTGACGAACGTGCCGTTGCGACTGAGGTTATCCTCGATCCACCAAGCCTGATCTTCGGCACGCCAGAGCACCTGAGCGTGTCGCGCGCTGGCAAATTCGTCGTCAGTGTGCACCAAACAGTTCGGATCGCGTCCGATCCATGCCGCCCAGCGGATGGCATAGCAGTGTCCCGAAGCGGAGTCCGCTTCGTTACCTGTTAGCCGTTGCAGCCAGGATGTGGGGACGGGAGGCGCAGGCGCCGAATTGCGTTCTTGCAGCAGCGTCCATAGTAACGCGCCGAGGAAGGCGTACAACGCGACGACGATCAGGATGCGCAGGGCGAACAATACGCCGTCCATATGCGGCTCTTTTCAGCATTGACTCCAGAAAGCCATGTCGCCTTCGGCGATTGGCTTGGGCGGGCCGCGTCGGCGAGGCGTTGGCACAACATAGATGAGCGGGCGTTCGTCGCCCGACTCGTCGCGCTTGGCCATCGGCAGCACGACGGCGTCGCTGTCGGGCGACCAGATGCGGTGGCTGAGGGCATACTGGTCGAAGAAGGGCAGAAAATAGTTGACGAATGCCTCGACCGGCTCGAATGTGGTGATGAGCCAATGCTCGTCTTGCTCGATGTCTACCACCCAGAGGTTGAACCACAACGCGCGGACTTCGGCGATCTCTTCGGGTTCGGATTCGGCTTCACGGACTGCGTGCTCGGACTCGATTGCTGCGCCATCCCGAAACCCGCCATGGCGTGCGGCTGCGTCTGCATTCGGCAGGATATGGTGTCGGACGTGTTCGGCGATGTGCGCCAGGGTGAAGTAAGCGATGTGGCGGCCGTTTGGCGACCAGAAGAAAGCCAGCACGATGTCGTCGGCGATCAGGGTCGCCTTGCCGGTTGTTGCATCCAACACACGCAGTGGGCCGTAATATGTGCGCGCCGGTGCGGCAGGGCTGATGTAGGCGAGCTGGTCGCGCGTTGGGCTCCAGCTCATCGCGGCGATGCCGTGGTGCGGCACGAGCAGGCGATTGTCCGCGTTGCGACCATCCACGACGAGATGTCGTTCCCCAGCTTGGCTGACTTGACCAAAAGCCCAGAAGCGTCCGCTGCGGGCGATGCCCGGCGCCTGAAACAACCCGGGACGGGCGAGGCTGGCATTGCCGCTGGCGGGGTTGAACGGATCGATGAACTTGAGCTGTGCGCCTTCTTCGCTGGCCGTGCCGGTGTGCAGCAAGATGCGTTTGCCGTCGGCGCTCCAGTCCCAGAAGCACGGTCGGCCGGTTGCGACCAGGCGGCTGGACGTTGGGGCGAAAGGAGAGAACGGCGCATCCGTCACCGGTGCGATGTGTAGCCCGAGTGATTGTTCATCCGGGCGGTTGGTGATAAAGCTCAGGTGATGGCCATCAGGCGACCAGAACACGTAAACTGGCGCTTCATGATCGCTTTCGTAGATCGCATGGGGCGGGGAAGGGTGGGGGGCATCGCCGGCTTGATCCTCGAACACGAACACGCCGGCGCGATCAGGTGCGCCGCCGACCGCGGCGATGCGTCGGCCGTCGGGTGACCATGCCGGGAATTGAAAGTAGCGATTGCCGACGGTGAGCAAGCGGCGATCGCTGCCATCCGGCGAAATGGTCTCCAACTCGCCGTTCGGGTTGATGAACGCAATACGGTTCACACGCTGAGACATGGCTGACTCGGAATGAATGCAATCCTAGCGCAGTCCCCTTGGGGGCACGCCCGGCGTCCTCAAGGCCGCCAGACGAATGTGACCAGCGCGATGATGAGTATGACGCAGATCAGGGTGAGCGGCACGCCCACGCGCGGGTAGTCGCTGGCTTGGTAGCCGCCTGCGCCCATCACGAACGTGTTCACGGGGTGGGCGCTCGGTGTGATGAATGTGAGCGAGCAGCCCAATGCGACGAACATCGCCATCGCGCGCGGGTCGCTGCCGATCGCTTGCGCTGTGCTGATTGCGATCGGCGCGAGCACGACTGCGGTGACCTGGCCGGACATCACCTGTGTGAGCAACATCGTCAGCGTCAGCAGCCCCGCGCCGACTGCGACCGGCCCAAAGCCGGAGAGCAACGCAGTGATGACGCGTCCCAGCTCATCTGCGGCGCCGGTACGCTGCATGGCAATGCTGACGGGCAGCATGCCGGCGATCAGGAACACGGCGCGCCAATCGATTGCGCGATAGGCTTCATCCATTGAAAGGCAGCCGACCAAGACCATGGCCAGTGCGCCCAGCATCGTCGCCAGCGCGATGGGCACGATGTCCAGCGCGGCTGTGGTCAGCGCGGCGATCAGGATGACGACCGCAACTACGGCGCGGTCGGCGCGCACCGGGGACTCTTCGGCCGCCGGCGGCCGCAGCACGAGGAAGTCGGAGTCGCTTTGCAGCAACGAGATGGCTTCGCGCGAGCCGTGCACCAGCATGGCATCGCCGAATTCCAAGGGGAGGGTCGCCAGGTCGGTGCGCACCGAGCGGCCACCATGCCAGAGCGCCAGCACGCTGGCGCCGAACTTCTCTCGGAAGCGTAACTGACGCAGCGTCTGGCCGATGGCGCGTGAACGCGGCGCCGGTATCACTTCGACCAGCGAAACGTCGTCGGAGGTGATCTCACCCTCGAACTGGCTATCCGGCTCGACGATTGCGCCGTATTGCCTGAGTTGTTCGGCGCGTTCGCGGCGGCCGATGACCAGCAACGTGTCGTGGGCGCGGATGATTTCATCCGGCGAAGGGGCGAGCACAGTCTGGCCGTTGCGCAACACGGCCATGACGCTCATGCCGTATTGCTTGCCGATGCCGCTGTCCACGATGCGCTGGTTGACCAAACTTGAGGTGGGCGGAATGCGTATCCGGTTCAGGCGCTGAAAGAGTTCATACGACTCGGTCAGCACATGGCTGTTGGCGCGCGCCGGATCGAGCGCCGTCGGGTCGCGCGTCGGCAGCAGCCGCCGGCCTAGCGTGAGCATGAAGAGTATGCCGGCTAACGTCACCGGCACACCGACCAGTACGAAGTCGAGCAGACCGTAGCCGCGCTGTCCACTGACCGTGAGCGCCTCGGAAACGACGATGTTGGCTGTGGTGAGCAGGGTCGCCATGCCGCCGAGCGCTGTCGCGAACGCCATCGGCATCATGATCTTTGAAGGGATCAACTTGCGACGTTTGACGGCGTCCACTGCGCCCGGCAATAGCACGGCGGCGGCGGCGATGTTGTTCATGAACAGCGAGAGACATGCGCCGCTGCTCATCACCAGCGCAATCATGCCGCGTTCGCCGCCCCGATTGGCCTGGGCTAACACGCGCCCAAATGCGCGCGTGACGCCGGTGCGCTGCAACCCTTGCGCCAGGATGAAGATGCCGATGATGGTAACGACCGCTGAACTGCTGAAGCCGATGAAGACTTCGTTCGGTTCGATGATGCCGGTCAGGCCGAGCGACAACGCGACGCCGATGGCGACCAGGTCCGGTCGCAGGCGATCGGTTAGCATGAGCGCGAACGCAATCGCAAGAATCAGGGTCAGCGCCACAACCGGCGAGATGGACGTTAATACAGGCAAACTGAGGCTATTTGTCCAATTGACCGCCATCGTTGGTTTCCCCGCTCAGGCGCCCTGGGTCATGGTTGCTGCCTGGCCATCGGGTGCTTTGTCCTCCGGCTGATCGCGTTGCTTCAGGAAGATGACTTTGAACGCTTCTGCCGGCGCTAAGCCCTTGCCTTCCTGAAGCGCCCAGTCGCGGATGCGCTGCGCCATCTCGTCGCCGACCTGGCTCTTGTGTTGCAGCAGTGCGCGTACCTTTAGCTCGAGCGTATCGCTGATGTCCACCCATGTGTCCGGGTCGTCAACCCATTGAATCCACACTTCGCGCACGCTGTGCGCCGGGCCGAGTTCGGGATACATCAGCGGCATGGCCGCTATCGGCGCGATAGCATCTAACGTGGCGATGCCGACCGCGCGATGATCGGGATGGTTGATGTACTCCTTGCCGCTGTACATGCGCGTGGGGTCCATGGCAATCACCACCTCAGGCTTGTGCTTGCGAATCATGCGCACGAGGTCTTTGCGCAGCTCAAGCGTGGGCATCACCTCGCCGTCGTTGTAGCGCAGGAACTCGACTTCGTGCACGCCACAGATCTCAGCGGCGGCGCGCTGCTCGCGCTCGCGTATCTCGGCGATCGTCTCGCGGGTGTGCGTGGCATCGTGCGAGCCGCCGTTGCCGCTGGTGACCAGGACGTAGATGATTCGCGCGCCGCGCTTTGCCCACTTAGCACAGGTGCCGGCGCAGCCGAATTCGATGTCGTCGGGATGAGCCGCGATGGCCATCGCCGAGGTCGGGATGAACTCGTCGCGCATACCGCAGCGGCGATTCTACAACTTGCTGCTCTACTTCGTCACGGTCACCTTGCTGACTCCGCGCGACTGATCCGGGTTGTGGCCCAGTTGCAAGGAGAGGTTTAAGGCCAGCAACTGCCCAACGGCGATAAAGGCGATTGGGCTGAGCAAGCTGGATGGCGCATCCACCACCAGCGCGTTGAGCCTGGGATGAGCGGGAAGCGCCGCTGCGGCGGGCGAAGTGGCCAAGCAGAAGATCCGTCCGCCCCGTTCGAGGATGCGCGCGATGACCTGGATCGTCGTCGCTTGTGTCTCGTCGTGATTGAGCAGGATGATGACCGGATACCCTGGCTCGATCAACGCCAGCGGGCCGTGCAGGAAGTCGGCAGCGGAGTATGCGTGCGCGCTGATGAAGCAAGTTTCTTTCAGTTTAAGGGCGATCTCGTGCGCAGCGCCGTATGCGTAGCCGCGCCCGATGACCGCCAAGCGCTTCTCTTTGAAGAGGGAGGGGACCCAGGCGGTGAGCAGCGGTTCCCGCGATAGCGCGTTGCGCACGTAGTGGGGCAGGTGGTGCAGGTGTTGTTTTAGCGCTGCGTTGTCTTGCATCGCAGCAACCAATCCGGCGTAGGCAGCGCACTGTGCCGTGACGGTCTTGGTGGCGGCCAACGCGCGCTCGGGGCCGACGTCGAGGAGGAGCACATGCTCGGCAGCCGCGGTGATGGGGGAGCCAGGCGTGTTGGTGATGGCGAGAGTGAGGGCGCCTTGCCGCTGGCCGGCCTCCAGCACGGCGATCACATCCGCGGCAGCGCCACTTTGCGACACGCCGACGACGAGCGCGCCGGCCAGGCGGGGCGGCGTGTCGTAAAGGGTGAAGAGCGAAGGGGCCGCCAGCGCTGTCGGGATGCGGGCCTGCCCTTCCAGCAGATACTTGCCGTAGATCGAGGCATTATCGCTGCTGCCGCGGGCCGCCAACACGGCAAACGCACAGTTGCGCGCTGCGCGCGCCACAGGCGACAGCACAGCGCTGGCGCGTTCGAGCAAGCGCGCGAGCGCCTCGGGCTGCTCGAAGATCTCGGCGCGCATGTGCGCGCCGGGCGCGTAGGGTTGCGTCATGCGGTCAACTCGGCAATGGTGGTGTGAAGAGGTTGCCGAGGGTCATTCTGCCGGCTCGGCGCGCGCAGGCTGGGCTTGGTTGGCCGGCGGCTGAATGCGTTTGCCGGCCAGGTCATCGCGCGCCGCGCTTTTCATCGGGATACCTAGCCGATAGGACGCTGAGCTGATGGCGTGCGAGACCACCGGCCCGGCCAGGATCAGTAACGCGATCAACACCAGCGCCTTGCTCCCGGCCAGTGGCGTGGCGAACACAGCAGCCACGGTGAGCAACACCACGCCAAATGTCGAGACTTTGCCGGTGGCGTGCATGCGCGAATATACGTCTGGCAGCCGAACCAAACCAATGATGCCGATGATCGAAAAGAACGTGCCGATCAGAATGGCGACGATCGCAATGAGATAGCCGAGGTCTTTCATATGGGAGTGCTGATTAGCTATCCGCGCTAGAACATTTGCCGGTTGGCGATGTAGCGCGCCAAGGCAATTGTGCCGACGTAGCTGATGGCCGATGCGCCGAGCGCTAGATCCATGTAACGCGGATTATCGTTGAGCAGGGCCAGCAGCACGAAGATGGCCAGCACTAACGTTGCAATGACGTCGGCGGCCACGATGCGATCCATCACCGTCTCGCCGCGCCAAACGCGCTGCACGGCGATGAAGATCATCGCCACATGAATCACCAGCGACACAACGGCGACGAGCATGAAGGTCTCTCGCATATTCCATCCTCCAGCTCGGGGTTACTCGAAGATGCGCTGCAACATCGCTCGGCGCTTGCGCTGCGCCTCCTCGGCGCCTGCGGCGCTCGTCACGACATCGAGACAATGCACATACATCACCCCATCGTCGCCGATCTCAACGACCTGTTCTCCGGGCGTGACCGTGATGGCATGTGCGCTGAGCGCAACGCCGAGTTCGCTCTTCATGCCCGCTGGAATGGCGATGATGCCGGGGCGGATGGGCAGCTTGGGATCGAGCACAATGCGCGCCACGCGAATGCCGTTGCGAATAATGTCTACGGCCAGCCAGGCCGTGTATTTGGCCAGGTTGAATAGCGCCGCCGGCAACCGACGCAACGACAGCGACTGGCTCGCCGGCTTCAGGATTGCCGCGATGACCCAGCCGATGAGCAACCCTACGACAAGGTTCGCCAGCTCGAAGTTCGCCGTGACGGCCAGGTAGATCAACCAGCAAATGAGGGTCAGTCTCCAATACGCAAGCATGTGTTCTCCTTTCACTTCAGCCAGCCTGTCCGCTCACCCAGCACGGCCTGCACGTAGGCCTGGGGTTGGCGAATCCACTCGCTGGTGTCCTGGGATAGCTGCAATAGCGGCTGCGCCCAAACGCCTAACGCGATGCACGTAGCAATCATTAAGCTCGGTGCCAGCAGGCTATCGCCCGAGGACTTCACTTTACCCACCGGCACATCGGGCTTGAAAGGTTCCCACCAAATCTTCATCAACGCGCGGAAGACATAGACCAGCGTGATGATGCTGGAGAGACCAAGCAGCAGGAGGGGGACCCAGTAAGTGAGTGTCCCATTCACGCTGCCGCTTTGCGCGGCTTGTATGCCGCTCTGAAAAAGCGTCAGTTTGCTGATGAAGCCGTTGGTCGGCGGGATGCCGGCCAACGCCATGCCGCCGACGAAGAACAGCACGCCGGCCAGCGGTGCATATTTGCCCGTGCCACGCAGGACGCCGAACGACGCCGTCTTCACCGGTGCGCGGCTGGCCAGATAGCCGCTCAGCATCAGCAGGGTGCTCTTGATCAGCGCATGGTTGAAGGTGAACACGATCGCTGCGGTCAGCGAAAGCGGCGTGCCCCAGCCCACGCCGACGTGGATGAAGCCGATCTGCGCCAGCGTCGAATAGGCGAACATGCGCTTAGCATTGTGTGTGCCGGCTGCGCCTAACCCGCCGAACACAATGCCCACAATGCCCAGCGCGATGAGCAACGTGCGAAGCCAATCGGCATGCGGCATCAGCAACGTGGTCAGGCGCAGGAAGCCATACACGCCGATCTTCACTACGACCGACGATAGCATGGCCGAGACCGGCGTGGGTGAGGCCGTATGGAAATCGGGTTGCCAAAAGTGAAAGGGCACCACCGCGCTTTTGATCATGAACGTGACGGCCAGGAAGACGATGGCGGCCGGCAACAGCGCCGGCGTCTGGTCGGCGGCGATGCGCGCTGCCAAGTCGGCCATGTTCAGCGTGCCGTAGCTCATATATAGGCAGCCGACGCCGAACAGCAGACAGAACGAGGCCACGGTGCTGATCAGGAAGTACTTATAGGCCGCCTCGGGGCCGTAGCGGTCGTCGCTCATGGCGGTGAGCACCGTGCCGCTGATCACGATCAGCTCGACCATGACGAACAGGTTGAAGACGTCGCCGGTGAGCATGCCGCCGGTGAGACCGGTGACCAGGCACAGGAAGAGCGGGTAGAACGTGGAATGGTGCACCGCCTTGTCCTTAGCCCCGAGCGCGTAGATGAAGCCGAACACGAACACGAGCTGAACCATCACAGCCATAGTGGCCGAGAGCAAGTCGGCCGTGATGCTGATGCCGAACGGCGCCGGCCAGCGCCCCATTTGATACACGACCGGCCGGCCGGTGGACCACACCGTCCACAACAGATAAGCGCTCGCCCCAAACGCGGTGAGCATCGCGCCGAAGGCCCAGGCTGCTTGTAGCCGAAAGTTGCGCCGCAACAGCAACGCAATTGCCGCAGCGGTGAGCGGGATGATGATGGGCAAGATGGCCAGTAAGGACGGCATCATAGTGGATCATTCATCTCACATGCTCTCATCTCGATCGCGCTGCTCTCCCGGAAGAGACCGATCAATGGCTTAGCCCCTTCACCTCATCGCTGTCTCCTGTGCGGTAGCGCGCCGCGATGACATATAGCAGGGCGAGCACGAAGGCGAAGCCACCGAGGCTGATGACAATGGCCGTGAGGATAAGCGCCTGTGGCAGTGCGTCGCTGCGCTGGCCGACCGCCTTCGCATATGCCTCGACCACACCGTCGTAGGCGCCGATAGAAAGCAAAAACAAGTTCACCGCATTCGAGATGATGACCAAGCCGATGGCCGAACGAATGACGTTGCGGCGCAACAACTGATACAGCCCGATGCCGAACAGCGCGCCGATCGAAAGCGCTTTGATGATTTCCATAGCTCAACAGGTGATTGGTAATCTGGTCACAGGCTCACTCCAGATCACGCTCCGGATGGCCTAGCGTGTCAATGATGAAGATGGCCGCGCCGAGAACAACCAGACAGATGGCGACTTCGAACAGGAACGACGTGCTAACGTAGAAGCCCTTGGGTAAAGGCAACCCCAGCGCCGCGCCGAAGTCGAAGGGTGAGAAGAATCCGCCGCCTAGGAACACCGGCGCGATCGAGCCGGCCATCACCGTGAGGATGCCGGCGCCGATCAGCAGCCCGGGCCGAAGGAAGCGCAGGCGACTCCTGGTCTCGTCATAGCCGAAGACGACGTACCAGAAGCCCACGCCCAGACTGAGCGTGACACCGGCGGTGAAGCCATCGCCTGGCTGATCGTGGCCGTAGATTGTCTGCACGATTGCTAGCACGAATGACAGCGGCAGCGCGATGTAGGCGAGCGCATGGATGAAGGGCGACGTGCGCACACCATCAATGCCGGTGATCGTGGGCGGCAGCGGCCGTTGCAACAAAGCGGCGAGATCCGGCTCGATTTCGCCTTCCGTCGGTAGGCCCGCCGTTTCGCGCTTCTTCATCGCGTAGCGCAGCAGCGAGAACACGCCGATGCCGGCCATGCTGAATACGGTGATCTCGATCATCGTGTCGAAGCCGCGGAAGTCCACCACAATTGCGCCGACGATGTCGGCGGCGCCGGTGAGTGGCTTGGCGTTTTGCTCGTAGTAGGGCGTGACCAGCGACGTGCGCGGGCGCGAAGCGAAGGCGTAGAGGCACAGCACCGTCACCATCGCGCCGCCGGCGACGGCAAGCAGCACGTTGCGCGTCTGGGCACCAGCGCCGTTCAGCCCCTCGGCCCGCTTGCGCTGCGCACGCGGCAGCCGCGAGAGCGCTAGCACCAGCACCACCAGCGTCAGCACATCCACCACAGCCTGCACCAGCGCCACATCCGGCGACGGTTCCAGCGCAATGACCACGGCGACGGCCAACCCCGACGAACCGAGCGCGATGATGGCCAACAAGTCGCGCCGGATGATGATGGATACGAACGACGCGGCCACGGCCAGCAACAAGCTGAAGGCGCGCAGCGCGGTCTGGACGCTGAGCGGCTCGTCGAACAGGCGTCGGCTCAGATCGGGCAGCGCCACGCCATCGAACACGCGCCATAGCTCGCCGAAGACGATCACCAGCGCGAACAACGTCGTGAGGATCACTGCCAAATAGATGCGGATGCGCCCGCCCTGCGTGCGCGTGACGACCTCGGCTGCACGATCCAGACCACGTAGCACCCCGTCATAGATCAGATTCATATTCAGCGCCGGCACGCTTGGGATGCCGCGGATCGGGCTGCGCAGGGTGAACAGGACGACGCCCAGCGCAATCGCGATGCCGCTCAGGATCAGCGGCAGGTTGACGCCGTGGAACAACTCCAGCGATACCTTGACCTTCGCGCCATAGGCCGCTGTCGCTGTGCTGGCCAGCAGACTGGCGATTGTTTCCGGCTGCAGCACGCCGATGACCAGCGATAGCCCGGCCAGGATCGCCGGGCCGAGCAACATGCCGGCCGGCGCTTCGTGCGCGTGCAAGTTGGGCATGTCGCGCGTGTCATCAGAGCCGAGGCGCGAAGCCGGCCACCCTGTCCCCGGCTTGGTCACGAATGCATCCAGCGTCAAACTGGCGGCCTGCGCCAGCATCAGCGCGCCGGTGAGCACGGTGATTCCGGGCAGCACGATGCGTATCAGGCGCGGCAGCACGTCTTCCAGCTCCGCAGCCAGGAGCGTCTCTTTGGCCAGGAAACCGAACAGCGGCGGCAGCCCGGCCATGGAGAGCGCGGCGATGCTGCAAACGACGAACGTCCAGGGCATGACGCGCCAGAGATGCCCCAGCCGGCGCAGGTCGCGCACGCCGGTCCCGTGATCCACGATGCCGGCGATCATGAACAGCGCGCCCTTGTAGAGCGCGTGCGCCAAGACGCCGATTGCCAATGCCTTGAAGGCCGATGGCGATTCTTTGCCGATCAACATCATCAGCACGCCGAGCTGGCTGACGGTGGAGTAGGCCAGCATGCTCTTCAGATCGCTCTGGCGCAGGCCGCTGATCGCGCCCAGCAGCATGGTGGCACCGCCGGTCACGATCAGCAGCCAGAACCACATCGGCGTGTTCCCCAGCGCCGGGTACAGGCGCGCCATCAGGTAGATGCCAGCCTTGACCATCGTGGCCGAGTGCAAGTAGGCGCTGGCCGGCGTCGGCGCCGTCATCGCCTTGGGCAGCCAGAAGTGGAAGGGTGCCTGCACGCTCTTGGTGAACGCGCCGAAGGCGATCAGCCCCAGCATGACGGGATACCACGCATCGTTGCGCAAGGCGTCGCCGCTGCGCAGAATCGTCGCCAGGTCGGTGCTGCCGCTGATAGCCGAGGCAAACAGCAGCCCGGCCAGCAGGGCGATGCCGCCGCCGCCGGTGACAAACAGCGCCTTAAACGCGCCGCTGCGCGCTTCTTCATCCTTGGTCTTGTAGGCGATCAGCAAAAACGACGTGATGCTGGTGCCCTCCCAGAACACGAACAGCGTGATCACATCGCCGGCCAGCACCAGCCCCAACATGCTGGTCATGAACAAGAGGACGTAGAGGAAGAAGCGCGCGTCGGTATTCGAGAACCGGGAGTGGGGCGTTGTGCGCGATTGCGGCCCCCCATTCTCCCCTCCCGGCTTTTCGTCTCCGTGCTTCGGCGCGAAGTAGTAGCCCGCATACACCACCACTAGCGCACCGATGCCCGACACCAATAGCGCGAACAACAGGCTGAGGCCGTCCAACAACAGCGAAAAGTGCAGGCCCAACGATGGAATCCACACCACAGACCAACTCAGCGTTTGGCCGGCCAACACCGCCGGCGACTGTGCAAGCAGCGCAACGAACACAATCGCCGGCGCAATCGCCAACAGCCAGCCCATCACGCGGGTGGGAATGCGATGCCCGAGCGCCGATGCCGTGAACACTCCGGCGACCGACGCACCAACGGCACAGGCGATGAGTGAGATCACAAGCGCATCGTTCATCGGCGGGAACTGGGCAAGAGAACGGGCGACCTTCAAGGCTGTGTCGCCACCCTTCGCCGGCGCGCCCGGAATTCCCGATAGACTGTGACCGCCAGCGTGATCACCGTGAGCGGAATGACGAACAGCAGCATCACGTTGCTGAACGCCGGCAGGGCGTCATGCTGTGTGGCGGCGAGGATGAGATAGGCGAGGTAGGCCGCGTAGTAGGCGACGAACATCGCCCCCTCCCAACGCGAGATTTCGTAGCCCGTGAAGAACACCGGCAGGCACGCGAGGGCGACGGCCAGCATCACCCATACGTCGAAGTTGAGCGCCGCCGGCGCAACGGAGATGCCGGATGGCGACACGATGCCGGTCAGCGCCAGCACGGACAACAGGTTGAAAATGTTGCTGCCGACGGCGTTGCCGACGGCGATGTCGCGCTCGCCCTTGATCGCAGCGACGAGCGACGTGGCGACCTCCGGCAGCGATGTGCCGGCCGAGACGATCGTCAACCCGATCACCAACTCGCTCACGCCGACCGCGCGCGCGATGGCCACCGCGCCGTTCACCAGCCAGCGCGAGCCGATCACGAGCATGACCAAGCCAATCCCGACGAATGTGAGGTTGAGCACGACCTGCGCCGGCCCGCGGGGACGTTCGCCGAACTCTTGCTCATACTCTTGTTGAACCGCAACGTTGGTCTCGCGCCGGCTCTGCACAAACAGGAACGCCGTGTAGATCACCAGTCCGGCGAACAGCAAGACTCCCTCCAGGCGACCGATTTTCAGGTCTTGTGCAAGCAGCGTGGCCAGCACCGTCACGCCGATCATGACCGGCACGTCGAGCCGCACCAGTTGCTGCGACACGACCAACGGCGTGATCAGCGCCGAAAGCCCAATGATGACCAGGATGTTGAAGATGTTGCTGCCGACGACGTTGCCGAAGGCGATGTCGGCTTGTCCGGCCAGCGCCGACTGAACGCTCACGGCCAGCTCCGGCGAGCTGGTGCCGAACGCGACCACCGTGAGGCCGATCACCAACGGTGAGACGCCGGCCGCGGCCGCCAGCCGCGCCGCACCGCGCACCAGCAACTCGGCGCCGACGATTAGCAATCCCAATCCGGCGACGAACAGGATCAAAGTCAATAAGTCCACTTACTTCACTCCTCAGTCCAACTGGATTCAAACCGGCGTGGCAGGCAGCCGCCGGCGTGCGCGAATCTCCTGAAACACGGTGACGATCAGCGTCAGCACGGTGAGCGGCGCTACGAACAGCAACATCGCGTCGCTCAAGATAGACAGCGCTGCGTTTCCGGTCGCATCAAGTATCAGGTATGCCGTGTAGGCCGCGTAATACAACAGAAAGAGCGCGCCTTCCCAACGGGCGATCTTCAGGCCGGTGAAAAAGATCGGCAGGCAAGCGATGGCGACTGCGATCATCACCCAGATGTCGAAGCGGAGCACCGAAGGGGATACCGACAGACCCTGCGGCGCGACGAGGCCGGCCATCCCCAACACCGCCAGGAGGTTGAAGATGTTGCTGCCCACCACGTTGCCCACGGCAATGTCACGCTCCCCCTTGATGGCAGCGATGATTGAGGTCGCTACTTCGGGAAGCGACGTGCCGGCCGCTACAATCGTCAGGCCGATGACTACTTCGCCAACGCCGACGGCGCGAGCGATGGTCACCGCGCCATCTACCAGCCAGCGTGAGCCAACCACCAACGCAGCCAGGCCAACCACGACGAAGCCCAGGTTGAGCAACACGCCGCCAACGCCCTTGGGCTTTTCACCGAACTCTTGCTCGTACTCCGCCTGCACTTGCTCGTTTCTCTCTTTGCGACTTTGAATGACGAGAAAGGTGGTGTATGCGACGATGCCGGCAAACAACACAGCGCCTTCCAGCCGGTTGAGCACCCCATCGGCGATGAAAACCAGCGTCAGCACCGACGTGCCGATCATGATCGGCACGTCCAGGCGCACCAGTTGCTGCGAGACGACGAGCGGCGCGATCAACGCCGACGCGCCGAGGATGAACAGCACGTTGAAGATGTTGCTGCCCACCACGTTGCCTACGGAGATGTCGGCGCTGCCGTTCAACGCCGAGATAGTGCTGACCGCCATCTCCGGTGCGCTGGTGCCGAACGCCACGACCGTCAAGCCGATAACGAGCGGCGAGATGCCGATCGCCGCTGCCAGGCGGGATGCGCCGCGCACCAGCAACTCGGCGCCGGCGATCAGCAGGGCCAAACCGGCGACGAACAGGATCAAAGTGAAAAAGTTCAAGGTGTCACTCCTGTCAAACGCAACCAAAACACAACGAGACCGCCCTGGTGTCGTTCATCGGTGGTGATTTCCCGCGTCGAAGGCGCTGACAACCATCAGGGGCTGATGGACTCGTATTGACCGCTTGCTCTCAACCGAGCGCGAAACATACTAAAAGGCGCCGCGGCTGTCAAGGGATACGCGCTTCCGCTTCCGATGAATTAGACCGATGGATCTTTGCGCTCCGGTGGCGCTGCTGTGCAGCCGGGCAGCGTGCTGAAGCAACCGGCGGCATGGATTACAACCAATGGAGTGCAAAAGGCTCAGCAGCTCGCCGGATAGCCGGTCGGTCAGAGCAGGGCAGTCCAGATCAGCTCGTCGCTTGCCAGTCTTGCCGCTGAGGTTGCTGGGGGCGGCCTCGTCTCCATCTCAACCGCCGCATCACTGGGTTCGCCCCGGTTTGCAGTTGGTCAATTGCGTTGAGCAAGAAGAAGCCAATCGTTGCAATAATCAACGCCAGCCAAAACTCCGGCGCTGCGATGTTGGGAAGGACGTTCTGCTCAACGATGGGGATGGCTTTGCCGTGGCGATCCAGCGCTGTCTCGACTACTTCCTTCCACGGCCAAATTTTGCGCAGCGAGCCGACCATGAATCCCATCAGCGCAGCTACAGCGATGTCGTGATAGTTTCGCATCACCCAGCTCAACAGGCGCACAAAGCCGGCCAGGCCTACCGCTGCGCCCAGCGCGACCGGAAAGATGGGCAGGGGGTTCAACTCGGCCACAGCGTCCAGCACGTAAGCGTATTGCCCCAGGATAAGCAGGATGAACGACCCGGAGATGCCAGGAAGGATCATCGCCATTATCGCGACCGCCCCGCTGAAGAAGAGCGTGATCGGGTCGTGCGGCATTTTCAGCGGCACTAGCCCCACGATGAAGTAGGCCGCGATTGCGCCGACGACCAGCGCCGCTGTTGTGCCGCGCGACCATTTGACGGTCGCGCCTACCGTGAGGATCGAGGCGACGATGAGTCCGAAGAAGAACGCAAAGAGATAGACCGTTTGATACTCGAGCAGGTAGCGCATCACCTGTGCCATGCTGATCACGGCTGCGCCGATGCCGGCGCCCAGCGGGATGAGGAAGCCCCACGGGATGGAACTCAGCGCTGCGCCCCAGCGCCTCTGGCCGACCAGGCGTAGCATATTGAGGTCGAATGCCTTGATGGCGGATAGCAGGTGCTCATAGATGCCCATGATGAAGGCCATCGTGCCGCCGGATACGCCGGGGATCAGGTCAGCGATGCCCATCACAATGCCGGTGAGGAAGAGCCGGAACGCCGAAAATGGCCGCGTCGGAGTGTTTGGTTTTTGCATGGCGCGAGCTTTGCGGTTGACAAAATGATTTCGAGCTACAGCATACCACCTCAACGGCCCGGTTCATTCTGTGAATCCGGTCAACTGTGCCAGCGTGCGGCGCAAGTCCTCACTCGTTGTGAAGCGTATGCTGCGTAGGCCCAACGCCTGCGCGGCGGCCACATTTTCCGCCGTATCGTCCACGAAGATACTCTCCTCGGGACGCGCGCCTAGCCGTGCCAGTGCGCGCCGGAATATCTCCGGGTCGGGCTTCTTCACGCCCTCTTCGCCGCTGAACACGAGCACGTCGAATAGGTCGCGGTTGAGCTTATCGGCGAACATCTGTCGGGCGTCGGGCATGGCGTTGCTGATCAAGCCGGTCTTGTAGCGCCGATGCAGCGATCGGATCAGTGCCAATAGCGACTCGTCGAACGTGTCGCCGCGCCAGAAGTCTGCCTGAAGTTGGCGCAGTGTGTCGGCGTCGAGGCCAAGCGTTGCGGCGACGTGCGCCCAAGCGTCGTCCGTTGTTGCCCGGCCGATTTGGGCGGCTTGCCCGACCGGGCTGTTGAAGAAGAGGTCCTGCAGCGCCCAGTCGGGCATACCGAAGCGCCGTTCCCACTTGCGGCGTGGCGCGAGGTCGCTCGTGCGCATCAACACGCCGCCTAAATCGAAGAATATGGCGGTGATCGGCAGCGACGCGGGTTCCACCAAGATATTTCGCATAGGCAGTTATTCTGTCAGTATACTTATCGGATACTAGCAGCAGAACAGCCAGCAACTAATTGATCCAGCTCATCTTTGCTAAATGGAGCAAGATCACCGAGCAAAGTAAGCTTAAGCGCACTCATAGCATGGGCATAGTGAAGAGATGCCTCTAGAGAGAGACCCCAGACACGCGCAGCCATAAAGCCAGCATCAAAAGCATCGCCAGCACCGATACGATCCACAATCTGCGGCACCTTAAAAGGCTGAGGAACCTCAACCTGATGCGACTCCGTCTGAGCAATCGCGCCCGCCTCAGCGAGAGTCATCACCAAGACATCACATCCAAAGCGAAGGCGCAGCACCTCAGCAGCCCGGCGCGGCGCTTCCGGCGCAGCGAACAAGGTCATAGCATCGCGGTGCGCCACAAAGACGTAGTGACACAGAGGCATCAGCGGCTCCAGTACACGCCCGGCCTCTTGCGCAGACCACAACAACGCTCGATAGTTCACATCGAAGGAGACAATCAGGCCATGGTCGCGCGCGAAGCGCATCACATCGGCCGTCATAGCTCGGCATGATGCGCTCAGCGCCGGCGTGATGCCGGTCATGTGAAGCCAGCGCGCCTGCGTGATGCGATCAAAGTCCACATCGGCGCTCGTCATCTGGCTGGCAGCAGAGCCGGCGCGGTCGTAGATCACCCGATTAGGCCGCGGCGGCGTCGCCAGCTCGATGAAGTACACCCCAACGCGTCCGCCGGGGACAAAGCGCACGCCCGATGTGTCCACTCCATGCGAGGCGATCTGTGAAACAACCCGGCGGCCTAGAGGGTTATCCGGCATGCGCGAGAGCCAAGCGGTCTTGAAGCCCAGCCAGGCCAAGTTAATAGCCACGTTAGATTCCGCGCCGCCGATCTGAAAGTCGAACGATTGAGCCTGGGCAATGCGCTGAAAGCCCGGCGGCGATAGGCGCACCATCGTCTCGCCGAGCGTGATGAAGTCAAATTGTTCCGGCATGTACTGAGTTTAAGCGGAGGGTAGGGGAGAGCGCAAAATGGGTCGAACAGCCTGGGTCAGACCGCTTGAAGCGGTCTGACCCAGGCTGTGTAGGCTGTGATCGCTGCACCAGCCGTTAGAATCCTGGCCACTGCTGGGAGCAGTCCGACCAGTTCGGTCGAGATCGCATTCGTCCGGCACTGGAAGCGCACAGACGATGAGCATATGAAGAAACTCCTACCCCTCCTCCTCTGTCTAGCCCTGGGCATCGCACACCAGCCGACAATGCCTATAGCTGCCCAGACCAAACAGCCCCGCACCGTCACCATCCCCGGCACTATCCAAAGCGAATTGGGCTGCCCGGGCGACTGGCAACCGAGCTGCTCGAAGACCTTCCTCACCCTAGACCCCGTCTCAGGCTTGTGGGTGGGCGAATTCGCGCTGCCCGCCGGCGACTACGAGTACAAGGTCGCCATTGACGGTTCATGGGACGAGAACTACGGCGGGAAGGCCGATCGCAACGGCCCCAACGTGCTGCTGCGGCTATCTCAGCCGGTCAAGGTGCGCTTCTACTATGACCACACAACGCACTTGGTCGTGGATAGCGTAAACGGTATGCTGCCCGTCGTTGTAGGCAACTTTCAGCGCGCGCTCGGCTGCGCCCAAGATGACGATGCGACCTGCCTGGCCGGCTTCATGCTCGACCCAGAGTTCGACGGCGCCTACAGCCTCATCACGCGCAAGCTCCCGCCCGGGCGCTACGAAGCGCGCGTGGCCATTGATGGCCGCCCCGGCAAGTTCTACGGCGACGCCCAGGGCAAGCCGGTGCGCTTCGTCGTGCGCGCAGCAGGCGAAGAAGTGTTCTTCGGCTTCGATCCGGCGGCCAAGCAGCTCACGGTGAGCACCGAAGGCGCGCCCAAGGGTAACATCAGCCGCCAGCGCGCGCACTGGGTGAGCCGTGACGTCATCCTGTGGGACGTGCCCTTCACCCCAAACAACGTGTATTTGTTGCACAGCAGCGCCAGGGCCGGCTTGCGCCTAACGCCGCGCGGCATCACCGGTGCAACGCAAACGATCACGCTGACCCGCAGCACCGCGACTGATGATCGCATCTTTGAGCGCTTCCCCCACCTGATCGGCCTGACCTCGCTGCGCATTGCGCCAAGCGATCTGCCGAAGATTGCCGAGATGCTGCGCGGCCAGGTTGCGGTCGAAGCGCGCGACGGGAGCGGCCGCATGATTGACAGCACCGGCCTGCAAATCCCCGGCGTGCTCGACGATCTCTACGCCGAGCGCGCCCGTGCCGCCTCGCTCGGCCCAACTTTCGAGAATGGACGGCCCACGCTGTCCGTCTGGGCGCCCACTGCCCGCAGCGTCAAACTACACCTCTTCGCCGACGCCACCGGCGACGCCAGGCAAATCATCCCCATGACACTCGATCCGGCCAGCGGCGTCTGGACGGTCACCGGCGCGCCTGCATGGAAGAATCGCTTCTACCTCTACGAAGTTGAGGTGTTCGCGCCGTCCACCGGTCGCATCGAGAAAAACCTCGCCACGGATCCATACTCGGTCAGCCTCTCGACCAACAGCAAGCGCAGTCAGATCGTGGACCTGAACGACCCGGCGCTGCAGCCAGCAGGGTGGGGCAGCCTGAAGAAGCCCTCATTAGACGCGCCCGAAGACGCCGTGATCTACGAGCTGCACGTGCGCGACTTCAGCGCGCGCGATCCGAGCACGCCGGAGCAACTGCGCGGCACATTCGCCGCCTTCACGCTGGCCGACTCGAACGGCATACGCCACCTGCGCACGCTCGCTCAGGCCGGGCTTACCCACATCCATCTGCTGCCGGCCTTCGATTGCGCTACCATCAACGAAGACAAATCACAGTGGAAGCAAGCCGACTTCACCGCGCTGGCCAAGCTACCCCCCGACTCCGAAGGGCAGCAAGCTGTCATCACCTCTATCGCCGACGCCGACCCGTTCAACTGGTGCTATGACCCGTTCCACTACAACGTCCCGGAGGGGAGCTACGCAACCGACCCCAACGGTCCGCAGCGCATCCTCGAATTCCGGCAGATGGTGCAGGCGCTAAACACCATCGGTCTGCGCGTGGTCATGGACGTGGTGTTCAACCACACCAGCCAATCCGGCCAAAGCGAAAAGTCGGTGCTGGACAAAGTGGTGCCCGGCTATTACCACCGCCTCAACCGCGACGGCGCTGTGGAGCGGAGCACGTGCTGCGAGAATACGGCCACCGAACATGCCATGATGGAGAAGCTGATGCTCGACTCGGTACGCCTGTGGGCCACAGCCTATAAGGTGGATGGCTTCCGCTTCGACCTAATGGGCCATCACATGCTGCGCAACATGCAGGCCGTGCGCGCCATGCTAGATGCGCTGACGCCCAAGCGCGACGGCGTGGATGGCAAAGCCATCATCGTGTATGGCGAGGGGTGGGACTTCGGCGAGGTGGCCAACAACCGGCGCGGCATCAACGCCAGCCAGCTCAACCTGGCCGGCACGGGCATCGGCTCGTTCAACGACCGGCTGCGCGACGCCGCGCGCGGTGGCAACCCGTTCGACGATCGCCGGTTGCAAGGCTTCATCACCGGCCTAGGCACTGCGCCGAACAACGCGCCGGGCCTGGCACAGGGCGACCTGGCTACCCAACGCAGCAAGTTGATCGGCCAAGCGCGTTGGATCCGTCTAGGGTTGGCCGGCAACCTGCGCGACTACGAACTGGTCGAAGGCAATCGCAAGACCCGCGGCGATGCGGTCATCTACAACGGCCAGCCGGCCGGCTACACCGCCGACCCACAGGAGAACGTGCTCTACGTCTCGGCGCACGACAACGAGACGCTGTTCGACAAGATTCAGTGGGCCGCACCCATCAGCGCCACGATGGCCGAGCGCGTGCGCATGAACAACCTCGGGATTGCCTTGGTCATGCTAGGGCAGGGCATGCCTTTCTTCCATGCCGGCGATGACCTGCTGCGCTCCAAATCGCTCGACCGTGATAGCTACAACTCCGGCGACTGGTTCAACCGGCTCGACTTCACCTATCAAGCAAACAACTGGGGCGCCGGCCTGCCGCCGGCCGGGCCGAATCGAGAGCGCTGGTCACTCATGCGACCGCTGTTGGCTAATCCAGCCCTGCGCGCTTCTCCGGCCGACATTGCCTTTGCCCGCGATTACTTCCGCGACATGCTGCGCATTCGCCGCAGCTCGCCGCTCTTCCGGCTGAGAACTGCCGATCAGGTCAAAGCCCGCGTGGGCTTCTACAATGCCGGACTCGACCAAATCCCCGGCTTGATCGTGATGGAGATCTTCGACCCGGCAAGCGACGAACTGGATGCACAATTCAGCCGCGTCATCGTCCTGTTCAATGCTGCGCCAGGCGAGGTGACCTTCACCGAGCCGGCGCTGCGCGGGCTGAGGCTGGCGCTGCACCCGATCCAAGCCGCCGGTAGCGATCCGCTCGTCAAACGCGCGCGTTACGACGCCGCCTCCGGCACGTTCACCATTCCAGGACGCACGACGGTGGTCTTTGTAGAGTAGCGCTGGACCTGAATCGTGCATTCGCTGAAACAGGTCGTGGCGGATCTCAGGTCGCACGCCGGCCGAGTGCACACGATCGGCGTGACCGGCCAGATGCACGGCGTGGCATTTCTAGGGCGCGAGCTGCTCGCCTCAACCCCTGATCTCGAACGCAGTGAACTCGCCGGTAGCCGGCTGCCAGGTTGCCTCGACACCAGTGACGTGTGCCATGGGCGGGCCGGAATGCAGGAAGTCGAGCAAACGTTCGAGCTGTGCACGTGTCCCCTCGGCGACGACTTCGACGGCGCCGTCTAGCCGGTTGCGCACCCAGCCGGTCAAGAGCAGCCGCTGCGCTTCACGCCGGGTAGCATAGCGAAAGTTCACGCCTTGCACCCTGCCGCGCACGATTGCGCGGAGACGCATTTGATCTTCCATGCCGATTTACACTATACGCATGATTGATGCGGTTGCTTTTCTCATCAAGGGTGCGCTGATCGGCGGATTGGGTGGGCTGATCTTGCCGACCGTGTGGGTCTCGCTGTTCTTTGGCCTACGCCGGTTCTTGCAGCAGTTCACCGACGGTAGCGACATCCTGCAAATCCTCGCCAGCTTGATCGTCATCCCGTTCGGCGCATTCTTCACCGGCCTGCTTGAGGGTGGGTTGATTGTAACGACGCTGTTTGGCGCGGCCAGCGGCGTTGGCGTCGCGCTGCTGGTGTTGGCCTTACGCCGTTTCATCAGCCGCCTAGCCATCGCCGGAATTGCGGGTGCGTTGGCTGCTATGGCAGCAGTCTTTCTCACGTCCACGCGGTCGTCCGAAGTCACGCTGGCCACCGGCCTGGCCGGACCAAGCCTCTGGTCGCTGCTGGCGGCCTATGTTGCCGTTGTGATCTGGTTGAGTTGGCGATTGCAGATCAACACAGCGGCATGAACGGTGCTTTGAGTGCTGGTGGGGGCCGGGTGAAGGGGTGCCTGCTTTGATGTTACACAATGTTGATTAAGTAACACTTTGTGATAGAATGTGGGCATGACGCCCGATAGCCCGTCACCCACCACCGTGAGCGACGCACTGGCGGAAGCCTTCCTCGCTGCGTTGCACGACGCCAGTGACAACACGCGCGCGGCATATAAAGCCGGCCTATCGCTGGCCGTTGAGGCGAAGCTCGAACTGAACGAAGCAATATTGCAGCGCTTCAGCGCGTTCCTGGCCAAGCGCAAGTTTGCCCGGGCCACGCGCCGCTTGTATCTCTCGTCGCTGCGCCGACTGTTGCAGTGGATGGACGCGAACGACATGCTGCCGGCCGGCTTCAACCGCGCCAAGGCCGAGGCAAAGCTGCGCGTCTCGCGCGGCGACGTGCGGGCCGGCTACCGCCACCGCGCTGTTGATCCCGACCTGCCGCGCATCATCGCCTACTACGACGCACAGCTGCTGCCTGAGGCAGACAATCAGTCGAACAAACGTTCTAAGACGAAACGCCTTGAGCTACTGCGCGATCGGGCGATCATGCACACGCTCTACGCTTCGGCCGGCCGCGTGAGCGAAGTGGCCTCGCTGACCCGCGCGCAACTGGCCGACGGCCGGTCAAGCGAAGCGCTGATCACCGGCAAGGGCAACAAGCAACGTATGCTCTTCCTTACCCCAGAGGCGCAGGCAGCGATTCAGGCTTACTGCAACGAACGCGACGATCCCTACCCTGCCCTGTTCATCAGTCATCGCCGCAACAAAGGCCAGCCGTTAACCCGCATGAGCATCTGGCGCATTGTGAAGCGCGCAGCGAAGGCGCTTGGCCTAAGCAAGACCGCGTCACCGCATGCCTTTCGACACTATCGGGCCACTCAACTGCTCAACGAAGGCATGCCCCTTGAGAGCGTGCAAGCGTATCTCGGCCATGCCTCGCCGGAGACTACGCGCATCGTTTATGCCCACACGCGAACAGCCGTACTGCGCGACCAGCTTGATACTTACGGCCTCAGCGCGAAGGAGGCCATCGGGCGGGAGTAGCGGTGGAGCACATCGACGCCGGATATCTGCCGCCAAACGCCTCAACACTTCCCCCACAAGCCTCTACGAGCCCGGCGCGCATCGCGCTCGGCGTCGCGTAGACGATCCTGATACTTCACATCCGGCGGAAATGAGCGCGCCAGGGCATAGCCCTCGCGCACCAGCACCTCGTTCACCATGCGCCCGTCGGCCAGATAGGCATAGCGCAGCAATCGGCCATACCGATCCGTCTCGTTGACATCACGCTCGAGCCGCAAGTGTTGGCCGGCCACCAATGCACGATTGAATTCGGTTGCCTCAGGCCCAAAGCACTCGACCGTGCGCGTGTTCTCGGGTGCATCCACGCCGATGTAACGTACGCGATAGGTCTGGCCCCCGATCTCGACATGGATGGTGTCGCCGTCCACAACGTGCACGACGCGCACCTCTTCACCCCTCGTGGTGGGCATAGAGAGGAAATAGGCCAGTACCCCCACCAGGCCAAGCAGGGCGAATAGCCAAGGGACAACACGTTTAATCACAGTAACAAACACGGCTGAATGCATGCAGGATATTTAGCGCTTACTATTGCCTCGCGGCAACTTTTATCTAAAGACGTCGTCTTAACAGCAGCTTCACTCTCCCTTTGCGTGAGGGCCAGTCAATCGGATCAGTGTATTGCCGGCGATAGCATAGATGCCATCGTCTGGGCCCGGCCGGATCGCTGTTGTGCCTGTGAAGCTGCCGAAAGCCGGCAGGATCATGCTTTTCGACCCCACGACAAAACAAGCAAGCTTTTCGCGTAGCCCTGCCCTGCCGCGCAGTCTGATTGCTGGGTGTACGTGGCCGGCCAGCACATAGTGCGCCGTGGATTTAGCGGGGGTGTGTCGGAACGCGAAGGGTGGATCAATGAAGGGTTCGTCTGCACAGTTCATCTCCCATTCTGTGGGTGGATTTCCGGCTTGTTTGTCGTGATTGCCCTTAACAATCAAAAACTGCCTATGCGAATATTGCGCGCGCCAAGCTGCCACGCCTGCAACCACGGCAGACGTTCGACCCCGACGCGCATGTAGCACGTCACCCAGGAAAACCACGCGCGCGGCATCGGTGGCCGCGATCAATTGCGACAAACGCTGCAGATCGTCTGCCAGTCCGCCCTCCGGCACGGGAATACCGGCGCTGCGAAAAGCCGCTGCCTTGCCAAAGTGAACATCAGCCACAAACAGCGTGCCTCGCCGCGGCCAGAAAACGGCCCGCTCCGGCCAAAGCTGTAGCACCTCGCCGGCCGCGATGATCGTCACCATCGCTTCATCCTTCCTCGAACTGTGCCTGCATCTTGCGCACGCGATCGAGCAGCGCCTCGCTGCTGAGCTGCTCGCGTAACCGATCCACCATCAGCGGGAAAGCCAGCGGTGTCGGATGGGCCACATCAATCAGCGTAATCCGCCCGCGCGAGATACGCTGCAAAGCACGCCACAGCCGGCTCTCCTCGAGCTGACGCTCCAGCACCTCGCGCTGCGCCTGCGCCAGAAGAAGGTTGTCGGGATCATACTTGCTGAAGACATCGTAGAACAGCGAGCTGGACGCCTGGAGCTGCCGGCCCGACTTGCGCCGGCCAGGCAGCCCCTCGAAGACCAGGCCGGCGATGCGCGCGATCTCGCGAAACTGCCGCCGCGCCAGCTCCGCTGCATTCAAGCTGGCAGCCAGGTCAGCCGCCAGATCGTCTGGGCTGAACAGCGCGCGGAGGCGCGAAAGATCCGCCGCATCCAAGTCCACGCGGTCGGGCGAGAGCAGCTCGAAGCCATAGTCGTTAATCGCGAACGAAAATGAAATTGGACGCAGGCGCGATAGGCGATAAGCCACCAGGGCCGCCAGCCCCTCATTCACCGCTCGCCCGTCGAAGGGGAAGAAGAACAGGTGATGGCCCTCGCGCGTTTGAGCGCGCTCGATTAACAGCTCGTCTGGCTCGGGCAACTTGGAACGCCGCGCCTGTAGCTCCAGCAGGGGGCGCACAGCGGCCATCTCCTCATCGTCGTATTGCCCCAGGCGCGCCTGTTCGAGCTTTTCGCGCAATATGTGCGACAGTTCGGTAGAGAGAGGCATGCGGCCGCCCATCCAGCGCGGCACGATAGGTCGCTTGCCGATCGCGCGGCGCACCCATGCCGTGTTGTCTTGCAAACGCACAAACTCCAACAGCCTGCCGGCAAACAGGAAGCATTCGCCGGGCTTCAACCAGCTCACGAACGTTTCCTCCACCGCGCCCAGCCGCTTGCCCTTCAGGTATTGCACGTGGATGGCCGCCTCGCCGACGATCGTGCCGATGGACAGACGATGGCGCTGCGCGATGTCGTCGCCGGCCACGCGGTACACCCCATCCTCACACACCACGCGCCGGAACTCTGGATAGGCGTTCAATGCGCGCCCGCCGCGCGTCACGAAGTCGAGCAGCCATCCCCATTCGTCATCGCTGAGGTTGCGATAGGCGTATGCTGCCCGCACCTCGGCGAGCAGCTCATCGCTGCGAAAGCCGCCGCCGGCTGCAACCGTGACCACGTGCTGCGCCAAAACATCCAACGGCTTGTTCAGCGGTAAGCGCGCCTCGATATGCCCTCGGCGGATAGCATCGCGCGCGGCCGCAAATTCGACCAGCTCCAGCGCGTGGGTCGGCACGCAGACCACCCGGCTGGGTCGGCCGGGGGCATGGCCGCTGCGGCCGGCGCGCTGCAACAATCGCGCAACGCCTTTGGGGCTGCCCACTTGCAACACACAATCCACGGGCGAGAAGTCCACGCCGAGATCGAGCGAGGACGTACACACTACCGCGCGCAGCCGACCCGTCTTCAACCCCCATTCCACGAACTCGCGTTCGGCCCTGTCCAACGAGCCGTGATGCAACGCGACCTGGCCGGCCCACTCCGGCCGCGCCTCGAGGATGGCCTGATACCATATCTCGGTCTGCGAACGGGTGTTGGTGAAGATAAGCGTCGTCGCATTGGCCGCGATCGTCTCAAGGACGCGCGGCAACATCACCAAACCCAGGTGGCCGGCCCAGGGGAAGCGTTCCATCCGCTCCGGCAAGAGCGACTCGATGACGATCGCTTTGGACGAGTCGGCGCGGACGAGCGTGGCGTCGGCAGCATTCATCCCCACCAGCGCCTGCAACGCCACGTCGAGGTTGCCCAAGGTCGCGCTCAGCCCCCACACGCGCAGGTTCGGCTGCCAGCGGCGCAGCCGCGCCAGCGCCAATTCGGCCTGCGCGCCGCGTTTAGTGCCAAGCAATTCGTGCCACTCATCCACGATCACGCAGCGCAAGCCGAGAAAGCGTTCGCGCGCGTCGGGCCAACTCAGCATGAGCGAAAGGCTCTCCGGCGTGGTGATCAGCGCGGTGGGCAAGCGCGCTTTTTGTTTGGCGCGCAGCGATGTCGTGGTGTCGCCGGTTCGGCGCTCGACCGTCCAGTTCAGCCCCAGCCACTCGACCGGCTCGCGCAGCGATTGCTCGGTATCGGCCGCCAGCGCCCGCAGCGGCGTGACCCACAACACGCGCAGCGGCGGCGCATCCTCACGTCGCGTCCGGCGCGATGATGCAGCGTGGGCTTCACGGCGCCCATCCGCTTGTTCGGCCAGCGCCTCGGCCAACACGCCGAGCCATGCGGCACAGGTCTTGCCGGCGCCGGTGGAAGCGTGAATCAGGCCGCTGCGACCCTGTAGATAAGCGCGCCAGGCCTGGCGTTGAAAGTCGAACGGCTGCCAGCCCTGCGCAGCAAACCAGCTTTCGACGTGGGATAGGGCGGCTTCCCGCGCTGCGCTCAGCGCACCTTCCTGATCACCGGCCATGGTCACGCTTCGGGTTCGATG
The DNA here is from genome assembly GCF_012931985.1 of Candidatus Roseilinea sp. NK_OTU-006. Classification (GTDB taxonomy): domain Bacteria; phylum Chloroflexota; class Anaerolineae; order J036; family Brachytrichaceae; genus JAAFGM01. The sequence goes on along the minus strand of NZ_JAAFGM010000024.1, from coordinate 15,739 downwards.
GGCAACAGGGCGCGGATCGTTTCGAGCGTGTCGGCATCCTCGATGCGCTTGTCATCGCGCAAGCGCAGGATGCGTGGGAAGCGCACAGCAATACCGCTTTTGTGGCGCGCGGAGCGCTGGATGCCTTCGAATCCCAACTCGAACACAAGCTGAGGTTTCACGGTGCGCACCGGCCCGAACTTCTCCAACGTGTTGGCGCGGATGAACGCATCCACGCGGCGCATCTCGGCATCGGTCAGGCCGGAATAGGCCTTGGCGAACGGGACCAGCCGGCCGCCGTTGCGCGGGTCGCCGTCCCAGACGGCGAAGGTGTAATCGGTGAACAGGCCGGCGCGACGGCCGTGCCCGGCCTGTGCGTAAACCAACACAGCGTCCGCCGTGTATGGGGCAACCTTCCACTTCCACCAGTCGCCGACGATGCGCCCCACCCCATAGCTGCTGTCCAGCCGCTTGAGCATCAGCCCCTCAGCGTCGTGCGCGCGGCTGCACTGCTGACGCCGCTCTAGCGCTTCCCAGGATTCGGCGGCCACAATCGGCGAGAGTTTCAGCGTGGGCAAGCGACATGCTTCCACCAACTGCGCCAACTGTGCGCGACGCCAGCGCAACGGCCGGCTGCGCACATCCTGACCGTCCAGCTCCAGCAAATCGTAGGCGAATAGGACGACCGGCGCCTCGGCCAGGATCTTCTTGGTGAGCGTCTTGCGCCCGATTCGGGTTTGCAGCCGGCCAAACGGCAAGACACGCCCATCCTTGAACGGCAGAATCTCCCCATCGAGCACGACGCCATCTGGCAGCGCCGCGCCGATTGCGGCGATCTCCGGGAAGCGCGCGGTGATCAGCTCTTCGCCGCGCGACCAGAGGAAGGTCTGTCCGCGCCGGCGGATGAGCTGAGCGCGGATGCCGTCCCATTTCCACTCTGCTTGCCAATCCGACAGGTCGCCCAGCGCGGCCTGCAACGTCCCGGCGAAGGCGACCGGATCGGCGTCGAACAAGCGTCCGCGCGCGTCGGTGGGGAGTTTGCTCTCCAGCGCATAGGCCAGGCAGAATGGATACGGGCGGCTGATGTCTGCATCAGCCGTCTCGGGCGCGATGAGCTGCGCGAAGAAGTCGGCGCTGGGTTGCCACTCGCCCATCAGGCGGTGTGACAAAGTGGCCTCATCCACCCCGCTCACCTCGGCCAGCGCGCGCACAACGAGCTTTTGCGAGACGCCCACGCGAAAAGCGCCGGTAATCAGCTTGTTCCAAACAAAGCGCTCGCGGGAATCGAGCGAGGCCCAGGCGCGAAGCACGACGCACTTTTTATCCGGCTCATCCATCTCGCGCAAGGGCAACAGCACGCCCTCGACCCATTCGCTCAGCGAATGTGAGGCGCGAGACGACGCGCGCACGTCGAGCAGCGCCATGGTCTCGGCGAGGTCCCCCACAGCAGCATAGCATTCCTCGAACAGCCAATCGGCGATGCCGGCGGCTTCGGCCGCCCAGGCGCGCAGATGGGTCGCGGAGACGGCCTGACGAGGCCGGCGACCAATCAGGAAGTAAATCGCCCAGGCAGCATCGGCCGGAGGCGCGCTGCGCAGATAGCGCACCATCGCCGCGACCTTCTCGTTGGTCTTGTTGGTCGCGTCCAGATCGGCGTACAGCACAGCAAAGTCGCGCATGGTCTGCTCCAGCACGCATCATACGCGAGAGAGGGTAGCGGTAGTGTCGCGGGTGTCGCAGGTAATCCCAAACTCATGCCTCAAAACCCAACGGCATAATTGGGGTTGCAATGACCACGCTTCCATCTTCCTTAGCGCAATCGAAATCCGCGCCTGGGCCGGTCGGCTTGATCAACGGCTTACGCAACTTGCGCGCCTTTCAAACGGACATCCTCGGCTTTCTGACGCGCCTCGCGCGCGAGTACGGCGACTTCACGCAGTTCAGCTTCGGCCCGTTGCGCATCTACTTCGCCAATCACCCTGACCTCATCCATCAGGTGCTGGTCGAAGACGCAGCCAAGTACTACAAGACAAAGCTGACGAAAGAGTTGCTGCGCCCCTCGCTGGGGGACGGGTTGTTGATCAGCGACGGCGCTTTGTGGAAGCGCCAGCGCAAGCTGATCCAGCCGGCCTTTCACGCCGCGCGCATCGCCGCCTACGCCGATACCATGACCGCCTACACGCAACAGGCGATCGCCGCATGGCAGCCCGGCCAGACGCGCGACATCGGCCACGACATGATGGCGCTCACGCTCGACATCGTGATCAAGACGTTGTTCGGCGAGCAGCTCACGCCGCAGGAACGCGAGGACATCGGGCGCGCCGTGGACATCGGACAGCAGCAGGTCGGCCAGGCGTTCAAGACGATCTTCCGCGCGCCGGACTGGCTGCCCACGCCGGCCCGACGCAGGAGCGAATGGGCGACGCAGACGATCCACGCCGTCATTGCGCGTTTCATCGCCCGCTACCGGCAAACCGGCCAGGACCGCGGCGACCTGCTTTCGATGATGCTGGCCTCGGTGGACGAATCGGGCGGCATGAGCGACGCACTGGCGCGCGACGAGGCGTTCACGCTGATCGTGGCCGGCCACGAGACCACGGCGAACACGCTCACATGGGCATGGTATCTGCTGTCGCAACATCCGCGGATCGAAGCGGCGCTGCACGCCGAGCTGGATGCGGCCCTGGGCGGACGTGCGCCTTCCTTTGATGACTTGTCACGCTTGCCGTTCACCGAGGCAGTGGTGAAAGAGACCTTACGCCTGTATCCGGCGGCCTATGTCACTGCGCGCGAGCCGCAGGCAGACGTGCGCATCGGCGACCACCGGGTGCCGAAGGGCAGCACGGTGTTGATCTCACCCTACGTCACGCAGCGTGACCCGCGCTGGTTCGACGCGCCGGAGCAGTTCAAACCGGAGCGCTGGCTAGGCGACTTGGAGAAACGCCTGCCGAAGTTCGCCTACTTCCCATTCGGCGGCGGGCCACGCATTTGCATCGGCAACGCATTTGCGCTCATGGAAGCGCGGCTCATCCTGGCCACGATCGCGCAGCGCTTCCGGTTGACGCTGTCGCCGGGGCATCGCGTGACGATAGACCCACTGGTAACGCTGCGCCCGAAGCACGGCATGCGCATGGTCATCCGGGCGCGCTGACGCGCTGCCGTTGCCCCGACCCAGCGCGGCGCTGGGATCACGCCTTTTCGGCTATCGCGTCAATGTCATCTGCATCGCCGACAAATCGCGTGGACAACACATCAGCTTGCAGACCGCGTTCCTGAAGGTATCGGGCGACGACGGCCGTGTAGCCGTGCGTCAACAGCACGCGCTCGGCGCCGGTAGCCTCGATCGTGCGCATCAGCTCGTCCCAATCCACATGATCGGACAATACAAAGCCGCGATCCACCGCCCTTCGCCGGCGCATGCCCCGCACTTGCATCCAGCCGCTGGCGATCGCCGTAGCGCAATCGCCGAACCTGCGCACCCAGGGCGCGCCGTGGGCCGACGGCGGCGCGATGATGAGCGCCCCGCGATAGCGCGCCCGATCAGCCACCCCACCCACGTATTCGGTAGCCGGCAGGGCAACGCCCGATTCACGGTAGGCCGCGTTCACGCGTTCCACCGCGCCATGCGTGAGCAAAGGGCCGACCGATGCATCCACGCCGGCCAAGATGCGCTGCGCCTTGCCCAGCGCGTAACCGTAGATCACGCTGGCGCGACCGGCGGCCGCGTTCGCTTGCCACCACGCGTGAATCTGCGCAAAGACGGTTCGCGGATCAGGCCAGTGGTAGATCGGCAAGCCGAAGGTGCATTCGCTGACGAAGACGTGACATCGCACCAACTCGAACAGGGCGCAAGTTGGATCTGGGGTCGTCTTGTAGTCGCCGGTAACCACCCATACCTCCCCCTTGTGCTCAACGCGAATCTGCGCCGACCCCAAAATGTGCCCGGCCGGGTGCAGGCTCACGCGAACGCCGTTCATGAAGACAGGTTGACCGTAGGGCACCGCTTCGATGAGGGCATCGGGGCCGAGGCGTAAGCGCAACACGTGGCGGCCTTCGCTGCTGGTCAGATATGCCTCGCTGCCCGGGCGGGCATGGTCGGCATGGGCATGGGTAATCACCGCCCGGCGCACGGGTCGCCACGGGTCAATCCAAAAGTCGCCCGCTTCGCAATACAGGCCATCATCGGTGAGCCGTAGGAGGTCGGACATGGCGAAGGCAACCCAGGGCGGATGATACCGCCTCCCTAACAAGACGATGCGGCCAAATCGTGCTAGCATCGCCGACATGCCAAAGGTGGCCTTGTTCGTGACGTGCATCGTGGATATGCTGTTCCCTGAGATCGGGGAAGCCACGTTGGATATCCTGGAGCGGCAAGGGCTGACAGTCGAATTTCCCGAAGCGCAAACCTGCTGCGGTCAACCGGCGTTCAACGCGGGCTTTCACGCCGATGCGCGGCCGGTGGCCGAGCACTTTTTGGACGTCTTCGGCGCTTACGACGCCATCGTGACGCCGAGCGGGAGCTGCGCCAGCATGGTTCGACATTACTACCCGGAGCTTTTCAAAGGGTGCGCCCGCTTCGCCGAAGCCGAAGCGATTGCGGCCAAAACGTGGGAGCTGACGCAATACTTGGTGGACGCGCTCGGTGTGACCGACCCAGGCACATCGCTCGCCAAGCCCACCCGCGCAGCCATTCATGACGCCTGCCACGGCTATCGCGGCCTGGGGATTGCCCGGCAGCCGCGCGCGCTGCTGGCCAACGTAGGCAACCTCTCGCTCGTCGAGATGGCCGGCCACGACCAATGCTGTGGCTTCGGCGGATTGTTCGCGATAAAGATGGGCGAGATCAGCGCGGCGATGCTGAACGATAAGCTGGCACACATCCGCGCCGCCGACTGCGACATCATCATCACCGGCGATGCCAGTTGCGCAATGCACATGAACGGCGGCCTGTCGCGCCACCGTTCCACCAAGCGCGTGGTTCACGTGGCAGAGGTGCTGGCAGGCAGGGTGTGAACTGAAAACGGATCGTTGACCGGCTATGTCGAGGACAACGCAATTCTCTCAGTCCGTCACCGTTGCCCTGAGCGATATTCAACTGCAAACGGCGCTGGACCGCGGCACCACGCGCGGGGTGAACGCCCGCATCGCGGCCATGGTCGAAACCACCGACGCCGACGCGCTCCGCCGCCAAGCGCGACTGGCCCGCGAACACGCCCTGAACCATCTGCCCGACCTGCTCGAGCAGCTTGAGCGGAATGTGATCGCCAACGGCGGTCACGTGCTGTGGGCGCGCGACGCCGCCGAACTGAACCAGGTCATCCTCGACCTCTGTCAAAAGCACGGCGTCCGGTGCGTAACCAAGGGCAAGAGCATGGTCACCGAAGAAAGTGAACTGAACCACGCACTCGAAGCGCACGGCATCGAAGTGACGGAGAGCGACTTGGGCGAGTACATCATTCAACTGGCCGGCGAGACGCCTAGCCACATCGTCTTCCCCATGCTGCACAAGACCAAGGAGGCAACCGCGCAGCTCCTGCACGATAAGCTGGGTATGCCGATGACCGACCGGCCGGAGGAGATGACGCGCTTCGTGCGCGGCGTGATGCGCCGGAAGTATCTCGAGGCCGACATGGGCATCAGCGGCGTCAACTTCGCCATTGCCGAGACCGGCACAATCGCCACGGTCGAGAACGAAGGCAACAACCGCCTCTCCACCAGCGCGCCACGGGTGCACGTCGCCGTGATGGGCGTCGAAAAGGTGATCGCCACCTGGGAGGACTACGCTATCCTGGTGCAACTGCTCGCCCGCAGCGCCACCGGTCAGCGCTTGTCGGTCTACAACAACCTGATGAGCGGCCCGCGCCGACCGGATGAGCCGGACGGGCCGGAGGTGTTCTACCTGATCATCATGGACAACGGCCGCTCGCACATCCTGGGCAGCGAATACACCGAGAGCCTGGCGTGCATTCGCTGCGGCGCCTGTCTGAACGCCTGCCCGGTGTATCAGAACATCGGCGGACATGCCTACGGTTGGGTGTATCCGGGGCCGATCGGCTCGATCATCTCGCCGTTACTGCTCGGCCCCACCCACGCGCCCGAGCTGCCCTATGCCAGCAGCCTGTGCGGCGCGTGTCAGGCCGCCTGCCCGGTGGAGATCAACATCCCCGACATGCTGCTCAAGCTGCGGCGCGACTTGGTGCAGGCCGGCGATGCGACGCTTGCCTGGCGCGCAGGCATGCGCCTGTGGCGGCAGGCGATGCTATCGCCGGCGCTGTATCGCAGCGGAGGCTGGCTAGCCAGCCTTGCGACGCAGATGCTGGCCAACGCCGAGGGCAAGATCGAGTCGCTGCCGCCTCCGCTGAAGGCTTGGACGGACAGCCGGGACTTCCCGGCGTTTGCCAAGCAACCTTTCCGCGAGCGGCTGAAGCAGCGCAGACGCAGCCAAGCAAGGCCAGGCGTCAGCGGATAGAATGCTCACATGTCATCCGCCCGCGAAGACATCCTTGGCCGGCTGCGCCGAGCGCTCGCCCAACAGCCACCCTTTCCCAATCAGCCGCGCGCATCCTATCTACCGGTCACCCGGCTATCGCCCGACGAAGACCTGAAGGCGCGCTTCATCGCCGAGTGCGAGCGTGTCAAGGGCATCGTGCACCGCGCGCCGGATGAGGCAGCCGCGCGGGATGCGCTGCGCGATCTATTGGCCGGCCGCAACGTCCGGCGCGTCATCCTGTGGGATGAGGCGCACATCCCGTTGTCCGGCATTGCGACGCTGTTGCAAGCTCTGGGCATCGCGCGCATCCAAGGGGACAATGCCGAGGTCGCCACTGCCGACGTCGGCATTACCGGCGCCGATTGGGCGATCGCCGCGACCGGCACATTGGTGTTGTCGTCTGGCCCCGGCAAACCGCGCATGGCCTCGCTGTTGCCGCCGATGCACATCGCCGTGCTCACCGAAGATCGCATCGTGCCGCGCCTGGAGGACTACATCGCTGCGCAACGCGCTCGGCAGCTCGGCGCATTCCGCCGCAGCAGCAACATCACACTGATCACCGGCAGCAGCCGCACCAGCGACATCGAGATGCACCCAGTCTTCGGTGTGCACGGGCCATTAGCGCTGTATATCATCTTGATCGAAAATTTGTCAGAGAGGCGTTGACAAGATGGACTACGCACATCGGTATTGCATCGTCGGCGCCGGCACATCGGGCCTGGCCGCCGCAAAGAACCTCAAGCAACATGGCATCCCCTGCGACGTGTTCGAGAAGCTCGATGACGTGGGCGGCAACTGGTACTACGGCAAGCCCGGCAGCAGCGTTTACAAATCCACCCACCTGATCTCTTCCAAGCCCGGCACGGAATACACCGACTTCCCGATGCCGAAGGAGTATCCCGACTACCCCAGCCACTGGCAAGCACACGAGTACATCAAGAGCTACGCCCGCCACTTCGGCCTCTATGACCTGATCACCTTCAACACCAGCGTCGAGCGCATCGTCCCGACCGACGAGCACGCCGCCAGCCCGCTGTGGGATGTGACGCTCAGCACCGGCGAGACGCGGCGCTACGGTGGGGTGATCATCTGCAACGGACACAATTGGGATCCGAAGTGGCCGGACTATCCCGGCCGCTTCGACGGCCTGGTACTGCACTCGTGCCAATACAAAACGCCCGACGTGCTCATAGATAAGCGCGTGCTGGTCGTCGGCGCCGGCAACAGCGGCTGCGACATCGCCGTCGAGAGCGCGCAGAACGCCAAGGTCACCTTCCACTCCACACGGCGTGGCTATTACTACAACCCCAAATACACCTTCGGTAAGCCCTCGGATCAGGTGAACGAATTCCTGCTCCGGCTGCGCGTGCCCCTCACGCTGCAACGCTGGCTATACTCGATCATCCTCAAGCTGCTCGTCGGCCTACCACAGGACTACGGCTTGCCCAAGCCCGATCACAAGTTCTTCGAGACGCACCCCATCGTCAACCAGTTGATCCTCTACTACGTCGGCCAGGGAGACATCAAGGTCAAGCCGGACGTGGCCGAGCTGCGCGGCGACCGCGTGATGTTCCAAGACGGCAGCGAAGAGCAGATTGACGTGATCATCTACGCCACCGGCTTCAAGATCACCTTCCCCTTCATCGAGAAACGCTACTTGAATTGGAAGGACGGCAAGCCGGTGCTGTATTGGCACGTCTTCCATCCACACTACGACAACTTGTTCGTCATCGGCCTGATCCAGCCGGACAGCGGCCAATGGGGACTCGTGGACTACCAAGCGCAAGCCGTGGCGAAGTTCATCTGCGCACAGAAGAACAACCCGGCCAAGGCGGAGATCATGCGCCGACTGAAGGCCACCGCCGAGCAACCGCGCAATCGCGGCATCAAATACAAGGACTCCACGCGGCACTACGTCGAGGTGGAGCATTTTGGCTACCGCGAACATCTCAAGAAGTTGATCAAGAAGCTGGCCTGAGGCGCGCCATTCAATGACTACAGTGACTACAGTTGCAGAGATCTTCCAGACCATGACCTATGGCCCGGCGCCGGAGAGCGCTCAGCCGGCGCTCGCCTGGCTGGACAAGCACGGGCGCACCTTCGGCCAATTTATCGCCAGCCGATGGACGCAGCCCGACCCGCAGCGCCTGTTCGACAGCGTGAACCCGGCGACCGGTCAGCCGCTCGCGCGCGTCACCCAGGCGACCCAGGCAGAAGTGGACGCAGCGGTTGCCGCAGCGCGCAAAGCGTTCGCGTCGTGGTCGCGCACCCCTGGCCATGTGCGGGCGCGCTACCTCTACGCAATGGCGCGCCAAATCCAGAAGCATGCCCGACTGTTCGCCGTCCTCGAATCGCTGGACAACGGCAAGCCCATCCGCGAGACGCGCGATATTGACATCCCCCTGGTTGCGCGCCACTTCTACCATCACGCCGGCTGGGCGCAGTTGATGGACACCGAGCTGGCCGATTACGCCCCCCTAGGCGTGATCGGGCAGATCATCCCGTGGAACTTCCCGCTGCTCATGCTGGCGTGGAAGATCGCTCCGGCGTTGGCGATGGGCAACACCGTGGTGCTCAAACCGGCCGAGTGGACGCCACTCACCGCGCTGCGCTTCGCAGAAGTCTGCGAGGCCATTCACCTGCCGCCCGGCGTAGTCAACATCGTCACCGGCGACGGCCAGGTGGGCCAGATGATCGTCAACCACGCCGACGTGGATAAGGTCGCCTTCACCGGTTCCACCGAGGTGGGCAGGCAAATCCGCATCGCAACCGCCGGCAGCGGCAAGCGGCTCTCGCTCGAGCTGGGCGGCAAATCGCCCTTCATCGTCTTCGACGACGCCGACCTGGACAGCGCCGTCGAAGGCGTGGTGGACGCGATCTGGTTTAACCAGGGCCAGGTGTGCTGCGCCGGCTCGCGCTTGCTGGTGCAAGAAGGGATTGCGCCGCGGATGTACGACAAGTTGCGCGCGCGGATGGAAAGGCTGCGCGTCGGCGACCCGCTAGACAAGGCGGTAGACCTCGGGGCGATCATCGCCCCGCCGCAGTTACAAAAGATCACCCGACTGGTCGAACAGGGCGTAGCCGAAGGCGCGACGATGTGGCAGCCAAGCTGGGCCTGCCCGACCGAGGGTTACTTTTATCCCCCCACCCTGTTCACCGACGTATCGCCGGCGGCGACCATCGCTCAGGTGGAGATCTTCGGGCCGGTGTTGGTGGCGATGACCTTCCGTACGCCCGCAGAGGCTGTGGCCTTGGCCAACAACACGCGCTACGGCCTGGCCGCCAGCGTGTGGAGCGAAGACATCAGCCTGGCGCTCGACGTGGCCGGCAAGATCAAAGCCGGCGTGGTGTGGATCAACTGCACTAACCTGTTCGACGCAGCGTCCGGCTTCGGCGGCTACCGCGAGAGTGGGTTCGGACGCGAAGGCGGTAAAGAGGGGCTCTATGAATACGTCAAAGTCAAAGAACCGCCGAGGGTGGAGAACGCACAACCGAGAAAGCGGGGACGACCTGCTAAGGCCAAGGTCCGTTCCATATCCTCGATGCCTGCCTCAGTGCTCAATCAGAATGGGATTGACCGCACGCCAAAACTCTACATCGGCGGCAAGCAAGCGCGGCCCGATTCCGGCTACAGCCGCACGATCTACGGCGCAGATGGGAGCGCGATCGGCGAAGTCGGCGAGGGCAACCGCAAGGACATTCGCAACGCTGTGGAGGCAGCGCGAGCTGCTTCGAGCTGGGGCGAGCACACAGCACATGCCCGCGCGCAGGTCTTGTATTACATCGCCGAGAACCTGAGCGCGCGCCGAGCAGAATTTGCCGCGCGGCTGACCCACCAAACGGGGTGCAGCATAAGCGCCGCCGAAGGTGAAGTGGACGCTGCGATGAACCGGCTATTCACCTTCGCGGCATGGGCGGATAAGCACGACGGCACACTACATCACACCCCCTTCCGCGCGCTCACATTAGCCTTCAACGAGCCGATTGGCGTGATCGGCATCGCCTGTCCAGACGACGCACCGCTGCTGGCTCCGGTCACGCTGATGGCGGCAGCGATCGGCGTGGGCAACACGATCGTGCTGATCCCCTCAGAACGACATCCGCTGTCGGCGACCGATTTGTATCAGGTGCTCGACACCAGCGACGTGCCAGGCGGGGTGGTCAATATCGTCACCGGCGCGCGCGATGAGTTGGCTCAGGTGCTGGCCAAACACGCCGATGTGGACGCGATGTGGTACTTCGGGAGTGCGGAGGGCAGCGCGATGATCGAGCGCGCCTCGGCGAACAACCTGAAGCGCACGTGGGTGAACTACGGCCAACCGCGCGACTGGTTCACACTCACCGCCGCGCAGCAGGTCGAGATGCTGCGCCAGGCAACACAGGTGAAGAACATCTGGGCGCCCTACGGGGCGTGAGCCCGCAGATTCGTGAGGAGCGGAGAGTTGGAAGGCCACAAGTGCGCGATTAGCACAGCGCTAATTCCTCGCCAACGTTCACCGGCTAAGCTGATGCGCCGGTGAGGTGAGTGATGAACAATCCGGTCATGCGACGCCTCTTCGGTTGCATAACGGCGGCGATGTTGTTGGTGGGTTGTGTCGCCCCGCCGCGGGTGATTGTGGTGACAGCGACACCTGAGCCATCGCCTACAGCCACACCGGTTGTCCTTCCGCCGCGCTCTGAGCTGGGCGCAAGCGAGTTGCTGGCCGAGCAGCTCTTCGTCGCGCTCTACGAGCGCGCCAGCCCATCGGTCGTGCACATCACTAGCCGCACGCAAGTGTTCGACTTCTTCCGCGGCGTGGTGCCGAACGAGGGCACCGGCTCCGGCTTCTTCTTCGACGACCTCGGCCACATCGTCACCAACTACCATGTAGTGGAGGGCGCCGACGAGATCGAGGTGGTGCTGGCCGACGGCACGCGCATCGGCGCCCGCGTGATCGGCGCCGACGCATATTCGGATCTCGCCGTGCTGCGCGCAGATGGCCTTTCGCCCGAGCAGATTAAGCCGCTGCCGATGGGCACAACCAAAAATCTGAAGGTGGGCATGCATGTCATCGCCATCGGCAACCCGTTCGGCCTGGATCGCACGATGACGACCGGCGTGATCAGTGCGCTGGGCCGCACCATCGAGCGTGAAGATCAGGCGGCGCTGGGTGAAGTGATCCAAACCGACGCGGCGATCAACCCGGGCAACTCCGGCGGCCCGCTGCTCAACCTGCGCGGCGAAGTGATCGGCGTGAACACGGCGATCCGCAGCCCCAGCGGCGGATCAGTCGGCATTGGCTTCGCCGTACCCGCCGACACCGTCACGCGCATCGTCCCCGAGCTGATCGCTAAAGGTCGCTATGACCATCCCTGGCTGGGTCTTACTGCTTATGAGATCACCCCTGATCTGGCGCGCGCGTTGCGGTTACCGGTGAATCGTGGCTTGCTCATTGCCCAGGTGCAGCCCGGCGCCGCTGCCGACCGCGCCGGCGTGCGCGGCGCAACGCAGCAACTGCGCGTGCGCGGCGGCTACTTGCTGATCGGCGGCGATATCCTCACTGCCGTGGACGGCCGCCCAATCACCACACGCGATCAATTGACCATCTATCTGGAGAACAACAAGCGCGTGGGCGAGGCGGTAACGCTCTCACTTATCCGCGACGGTCAGCCGATCACACTCACAGCGACGCTAACCGCTCGGCCATAAGCCCACGTGGCTGCGCCGCCAATCGTAATGATAGTCGCCAAACGCGCTGCCCGCGCACAGTTCGCCAGGTCCCCAGCCGGCACGCCTCACCACCTCACCCGAACGTCGCCGCTGCCCAGGCTACAATCTCCCCCGCCCGATAGTGCCCAGAGCGTTGCACCTGGGCCAGCGCCGCCTCCGCCAGCCGGCGCGCAGCCTCCACCTCGCCCTGCACATGAGAAGTGGGACATCGCGAAGATCGGTTTTGCAGCACACACAAAACAGGGCGGATGAAAGACATCCGCCCCGTTTTGTGAGCGCGCACAAGGCGCGCCGCTACGGTTTCATCACGATCGGCACATAGGCATACTTCAGCGCAATCGGCACGTTCTGGAACGCCTTGCCGAAGTTCACCGTCGTCGCCTGCCCGTCGCTCACCGTCGCAACCACGCTGTTCGGCGTGGTGTTGGTGTAGCCGGCCGGGTTGGTCGAGGCCACCGTCTGGCTGCCTGTCGGCACGCACGCGAACGCATACATCCAGTTCGTGTGCTGCGTCTGGCTGCCCAGCGTCACCGCCGCCTGCGTCAGCGTCGGCCCATCCACCCCGATCAAGAACTGACCATTCTGCAGGGTGTCCGAGTACACATACCCGTTCACTATGCCGAACGTCCCAGAACCGCAGAGGCTAAGCGTGTCGCTAATCACCCCAAAGTCCACTCGCACTCGCGCACCGGCAGGGACATTCACGCCGACTGCGTTGGGCGTCAGCGACACCGTTCCGGGAGGCGTCGCGGGGAGGATTACACTCACTGCCCCCGCGGGCGCATCGAAGATATAGCGTCCTTCGGCATCCGTGGTGGCCGTGATTATTCCGCTCAGCCCCCACACCTCAACCATCGCCAGCCCCTGGTCATCCACGCCCTTCAGGCCGTCCGGCGCGTTCAGGGTCGCATCCGCATCCCGATACACATACCCGTAGATGCGCGCATACCCATCCGGCACCGGGTCGCACAGCGGCGAGCCGGGCAGACACTGCCAGTCGCCAAAGTTCACCTCGTGCGCCCCTTGCGACGCCACCGTCAGCGCCACCACATCCGGCGTGGTAGACACCCAGCCCGCCAGGTTGGTCTGCGTCAGCGTCCGCCCGCCGGCCGGCAGCAGGAAGTAGTAGCTCCCATCCCCGTTCGTCGCCATGCTCTGCCCATCGCTCGCCGACACCGGGAAGCCACCCACACCGACTTCGCTGAGCAGATTGCGCAATCCATCCCCGTTGGCATCATTGAACACCACGCCGCGCACCCAACCATACCCCGCCGGCGCCTGCGCCGCGTTCCGGAACACCACCTCATACACGCCCCCGCTCGTCACACCCACCACCCCAACCGGGTTCGGCGTCAGGTTGACGTAGCCGGACGGCACGACCTGGAACACCGCGTAGTTTGTCGGAGTCGCCAGCGCGTCCACCAGCAGGTTGGCATACCCGCTCGCGTTCGTGTTCGCCGTGACCGTCGTCAGGCCCGCCGCGCTCACCTGCACCCCGCTCATCTGCGTCGCCCCGCTCGGCCCCAGATACACATATGCCCGGATCAGCGCCTTCCCAGCCGGCACATTCACCGCCGTCAACGCCACGTCCGTGTCGTAGTCGCTCACCCCGTCATACGACGACGCCACGTTCACCACCGGCGCGCCGACCTCCGCCCCCGCTTCCACCTTCACCCGCCACGTGATGTACGTCGGCCCTGTGATGTACACCGGCCCGCTCCACTCCAACCGCTGCACCAGGCCGTTGTAGCTCACCGCCCCCACATTCGCCGCAGCCGACCCCGCCACGTAGCTCGTCCCGCTCGGCAGCGCATCCGTCAGCACCGCGCTCGTCGCCACGCTGTTCCCCGTGTTCTCCAGCCGCAGCACATACGTGATCTCATCCCCAACGTCCACGCTCGCCGGCTCCGCATACTTCTCCAGGTTCAGCGAGGGCGCCGTGCCCACCACCACCTCGCGCGTCAGCGTATACACCCGCGCGCTCGTCACGTCCGTCACCACCGCACGGTTCACCATCACCCCATCGCTGCGGTTCAGGTTCCCCACTATCCGCACCTGCAGCACGCTTCCGGGTGCAAGGCTGCCGCTCCATGTCACCCGGTTGCTCGTGTAGCTCAGCGTCCCCACGTTCGGCAGCGCACCGGCCGTCTGCACCGTCACCCCTGCCGGCATGTCGTCCCGCATCTGCACCGTCGCCGCCTGCGTCCCGCTGTTCGCCAGCGTCACGGTATACACGATCGTGTCCGTCGTGCTGTACACCGCCCGATCCGACGTCTTCACCGACCCCAACAGCGACGGCCCGCCGCTGCCTACCACCGTCCGCGCGCACCGCTCGAACGTCCCGTTCACCACATCCGTGAAGCGCGCGCAGTTGTCCACTATCCCGTTCGCCACATTCACCTGGACCCGGAAGCGCACCTCCAGCGCCTGCCCAGGCCCCAAGCTGCCGTTCCAGATCACTCGCTTCAAGATATTGTCATAGATGGCGCTGCCGCTGCCGCCGGTGGCGCTCAGGCTGCCCGCCACATAGCTCACCCCCGCCGGCAACGGGTCGTTCACCAGCACCCCGCTCGCCGTCAGCGTCCCGGTGTTCGTCACCCGCAGCGTGTAGGTCAGCACATCTCCCAGCAGCGCCTGCCCTTTGCTCACTTCCTTCACCGCGCTGCTCAGGTTCGACGCCCCAACCGACGCCGCCGCGCTGCGCTGGATGATCAACCCACTGCTCAGGTTCACAAGCTGCGCTGTGTTCTGGATCAGCCCCCCGCTGAACCCATTCGCCACCTGCGTCTGGAACGTGATCGTCGCCACTTGCCCCGCCGCCAGGTTCCCGCTCCACTCAACCCGGTTCTGCCCCGCGTTGTAGCTCACGCTGCCATACGTCGCGCTCGCCGAACCGGGCACATACGTCGTGTTCATCGGAATCGGGTCGAACACCTGCGCCTCCGACGCCGCCGCCGTGCTGTTCCGCACCACCACCTGCCACGTCAGCGTCCCGCCCGGCGTCGTCGTCTCCGGCGTCACCGCCTTCACGCTCCCCTCCAGGCTGCCAAAGTTCGCCACCAGAATGCTATCCGTGAACGTCGGCCCAGAGGCGTTTGCCCCTTTGTAGCTGATCACCTCCAGGAAATACCGCCGCCCCGGAATCAAGTTCGTCACCAGCCGCCGCTGCGGGTTGGGGTCGTTTGCGCACAGCGTCACCCCCATCACCGTCGCCCCCGGCGTGTGCGCCACGTCCAGGTAGCCGTCGGTCATCAGCGCGCCGCCCTCGTCGCGCAGCGCAACCCGATACCCCGCCGGCTGGCCCAAGAACGGATCGTTCGTCGCCCGCCAGTGGCCGGTGTAGCACGCCTGCGACACCTGCACGTCGGCGTCGTCGTTGACCACCGGGCTGGGGCCGTCCCACGCGCTCTGCGGCTTGGCAAAGCTCTGCTGCTCCAGCGCATACAAAAAGCCGTCCGCCACGCTCACCAGCACCTCGAGTTGCGGATCGGTGTCCACGTTGGCGGCGATCACCCGGTCCACCGGATAGTAGAAGTTGTACGCCCAGCGCAGCGAGCCGT
>NZ_JAAFGM010000023.1 GCF_012931985.1 Candidatus Roseilinea sp. NK_OTU-006 | reverse complement strand
ATCATATGGCTGCTGACACCGACGGCATACGCGCCTTTCAGCCGGCGTTTGAACGGCTTGCCGCGGCGGGTCTGAACGTAGGCGCCGGCATGGGTCGGGCGAAAAGAGGGTCGAGTCGAGTGTGATCGCGTCTTCCTGAACCCAACCGCCGTTATCCAGGGTGCTCGGCAGCGCCTCGTTCATCTTGTCCAAGCGACCGGCTCGCAAGCGGTGATACATCCGGTTGAGCGCGCTGTAGTCCGGCGCGGCGGTCGTCTCCAACACGTCGCGGCGTTTCTGGCTCATCAACAGAACGCTTCAACGTCGCGGTAGCTCATCTTAGCTCAGCAGCACGCACGTCGCCAACTGCGGCAGGGTGAACTGCTTCGGGCTGAACCGATGACTGGAGCGCGGGAACGCCGCCTGCGCCTGGGCGTAGATGATCCGCGCCACTTGCACATGCCGACGCTCACGCAGCCGTCTACCTTTGGTTTTTGGCTTTCATCGCTTCGCATTATGCGAGGTTTTCAACTGAGCAATCTGATCTGAATAGTCGCCGGAGCGCCCAGTTCGAAGCCTATCAGCGCATGCCGGATGACGCGCTGCTGGCCTGGGCGTGGGTGAGGCTGCAGGTCTCGGTGAACGCACTGATCAGCCGACCCGGCGTGCGCGTGACGTGCGACCGGTGCGGCGAGGAGATCATCAACGAGCGCGAGCGTTGGGTGAACGGCGCGCGCCTGTGCGCGCACTGCGCGGGCGACTCGTACTTTGTCGCGTTGGACGCCGATTCGATTGTGCAGCGCGCCGGCGCGTCAGTGGCTCAGTATGTAGGCGCGCTCGGCGGCAAAGTCCCAGCCGACTGATTCGCCCTCGGCAAAGATGTGTCCCCAGACGGCTTCAGGATCAGTCACGCTCAGCACATCGCCGTCGCTCTCGACTTCGTATTCGACGGTGTGCCCTAGGTAGGTGGTGGCGCGCACCCGCCCGACGAACCGCGTCTTCCCTCCCTCGTAAGGGTATAAGCGGATGACCTCCGGCCGAAGCATCAGCGTGGCCGGGCCCGTTGCAACACTGGGATGGGCTGGGGCGCGAAGCGCATGTCCGCGAAATTGAACGGCGGCGCATCCGTCCTCGATGTGCGCCACGTGAACCGGCAGGAAATTGGCCCGGCCGATGAAGTCGGCCACGAAGCGCGTCGCCGGCCGGACGTAGAGTTCCTCCGGCGCGCTCACCTGCTCCACGCGGCCGGCGTTCATCACCACCACGCGGTCCGATAGGCTCATCGCTTCGGCTTGGTCGTGGGTGACGTATACGCTGGTGATGCCCAGGCGCTTCTGGAGCTGGCGAATTTCGGCGCGCAGCGACACGCGCAGTTTGGCATCCAGGTTGGAGAGCGGCTCATCGAAGAGCAACACCTTCGGCTGTATGACCATCGCGCGCGCCAGCGCGACCCGCTGCTGTTGCCCGCCGGAGAGCGCTGCCGGCCGGCGCTGCTCCAGGCCGACCAGGTTCACCAGCGCCAACATCTCGCGCACTGCGCGCTCGATCTCGGCCGGCGGCTTGCGGCGCAAGCGCAGCCCGTAGGCGATGTTCTCGAACACCGTCAGGTGCGGAAAGAGCGCATACGATTGGAAAACCATCGCCATCTCGCGCTTGTTGGGCGGCGTGTGCGCGATGTCTTTGCCGTCCAGCAAAATGCGCCCCGACGTAGGGAATTCAAAGCCGGCGATCAGCCGCAGCGTTGTAGTTTTGCCGCAGCCCGACGGGCCGAGCAGGGTGACGAACTCGCCCTGGCCGATGGTCAGCGAGACGTTATCGGCGGCGGTGACCAGGCGCCCTTCGGGCGTCTCAAAGACCTTGGTGACTCCTTCGAGGGCTAATGCGTGTGCTTGCGTCATGGTAACGTGGCGCGTGTGGATGTGGCGGGAATGACTTCGCGCGCGGCCCCGCTGCGGCCGCCGATCAGCGCGAACAAGATGCCGATTGCGATCAGCACGATTGCGATCAGCACGACGACGTAGGCGAACGCGTTGCCGAACCGGCCGGCTTCGGTCTCGTTCAGGATTTGCTGAGTCATGATGCGCGTTTGCGGTGTGGTGAGGAAGAGAATGGCGCTCACCGTCGTCATCGAGCGGGCAAAGGCATAGATCATCGCCGTGAGCAGCGCCGGCCGGACAAGCGGCAGCGTAATCCGGCGAAAGGTGGTGGCTTGATCGGCGCCAATGGAGACGGAAGCCTCCTCGATGGCCGGGTCAATTTGCTGCAATGCCGCAACGCCCGAGCGCAGCCCGGCCGGCGTGGAGCGAATGACATACACCATCACGATGGCCAGCGCCCCGCCGAGGACGGCCGCCCCGCCGGTGAGCTTGGGGATGAGCGGGATGCCGAAGAGCGCGGTCGGGCTGTTGAACGCGAGCAAATAGCCAATGCCGAAGATGGTGCCCGGCACGGCGATCCCCAGCATGGTGCCCAGGTCCAGCGCGTTGCGACCGGTGAACTTGCCGCGCACCACCAGAAATGCAATCACCATGCTCAACAGGCCGGCGATCAGGGTAGCGATCACCGACATGCCCGTGGTGTCGAGCATCGCCTCGGCGCCGTAGCCCAGCAGCACATACTCGAAGTTGCGCAACGTGAACGCGTTGTTCGCGCCCAGCGAGATGGTGAACGCGCCGGCGAGGATCGTGAGGTAGATCAACACGATGAGCAGGGTAATCGCCAGCGCCGCGCCGACGAGCGGGATCACCACGCGCCGATCGCGCACCCGTTGCGCGCGGCCGCTGGGCTTGCCGGTGATGGTGACCACCGATGCGCGGGCGACCAACCGCAGTTGCACGAAGTAGAGCAGCACCGATGGCACAAGCAGGATGATCGAAAGCACTGCGCCGGTGGTGATGTCGTATTCGCCCACGATGGCCAGATACAGCCGCGTCGCCAGCACCGTGTAGTTGCCGCCCAGCACCAGCGGGTTGCCCAAATCGGCCAGCGCCTCGACGAACAGCAGCAGGAACGAGCCAACAATGCCCGGCAGGAGCAACGGCAGAGTCACCGTGCGAAATATGTGCCACTGGTTCGCGCCAATGTTGGCCGCAGCTTCGTCCAGCGCCGGGTCCAGCCCTTCCATCAGCGCAGCCAGGTTCAAGTAGGCCACGGTGAAGAACGACAGCACCATCGCCATCGTCAGGCCGGGCAGGCCGTAAATGTCGGTGCGCAGGCCGAGCAGGCTATGCGTAATGAAGCCGCTGCGGCCGAAGAGCACGATGATGGCGATGGCGACGGCGAACGGCGGGCTGACCACCGGCACCAGCGCGGTGAGGTGGATGAGTTGCTTGATCCAGTTGGGCGCAGCGACTTTCACCCGCACGTAGGCGAACAGGAAGCCGACGGCCGTGCCGATGGCCGCAGTGGTCAACCCCATCACTAACGTGTTGAGGATGATGCGGTGGTAGACCGGCCGGCGCAACACATCGGACAACACTCGGATGCCTTCGGGTGACGCCGCTTCAGCGAGCGTCGCCCCCAGCGGGTAGGTCACAGCGATCAGAACGAAGAGCGTTGCGACGATCAGCGCCAACAGCAAGGCTCGGTCGCGCGCCAGCGCGCGATATTCGCGCAGCGCGCGTCGCCAGGTTGAAGGCCGAAGCGCATCGGGCGTCGGGGCGACGGCATGGTTGGATCGCATCGTGTTCAAAAACGCGCCATAGCCGCTCAGGGCCATGGCGCGTTTGCTGTGCAAAAAAGATGAAGCGCATCAATTTTACTGCGGCGCGACCGTGATCTCGTCCTCGAAGCGCTTGGTGATGCTCTTACGGTTCTTGCCGGCTTCGTCGAAGTTGTAGTCCACCAACTTCACTTCCGAGAGCTTCACCGATCGCTCGGAGACCTTGGCGTTCGGATTGGTGGGCAACTGATACGACTTGACCTTGGGGCCGATCTCCTGCGCTTCGGCGGTGAGCACCCAGTCAATCCACATCTTGGCTGCTTCTGGCTCCGGCGCGCCTTTGATCAACGCTACACCGCCGATCTCGTAGCCGGTGCCCTCCCGGGGGAAGGAGACTTCGAGCATATTCATGCCCTCATCGGCGAACTTGACGCAGTCATGCGAAAAGATCACGCTGACAGCCACTTCGCCGCGGCCGGCCATCTGGCCGGGTGCCGAGCCGCTCTTGGTGTATTGCAGGATGTTCTGATGCAGCTTTTTCAGGTAATCGAAAGCTGCGTCCACGCTGCCCAGCCGCGCCACCTGGGTCCACACCGCTGTGTAAGCGGTGCCGCTGCTGGCCGGGTGCGCCATGGCGACTTGTCCCTTCAATTTGGGGTCGAGCAAGGCTTCCCATGAAGTGGGCTTTTCAACACCCAACTTGTTGAGCACGTCTTTGTTGGAGCAAAAGCCGAGCGCGCCGACGTAGACACCCGTCCACACGCCGTTGGGATCCTTTTGTGCAGCGGGGATCTCCGCAGCGTTGGGCGAGACATAGGGTTCCAGCAGCCCTTCAGTGTTGGCAGCGACGTAGCCATCGGCCGGACCGCCCCACCATACGCTGAATTCGGGGTTGTCTTTTGTAGCGCGCAGTTTGGCCAGCGCCTCGCCCGAAGACAGGCGGACATAGCTGGTTTGGATGCCGGTCTTCTCCTGGAAGGCCTTGGTCATGGCCTGGCACCAATCCTCTTGCGGCGTGCAGAGCACGGTGAGCTTGTCGGGTTTGGCCGGGGCGGGCGCTTCGGTCGCGGCCGGAGCCGCCGGCTGCTGAGGTTGGGCGGGCGCTTGCGCCGGCGGTGGCGCAGCGCAGGCGGCGACGGCAAACGTCGCAATCATCAACAGGGCCGGTAAACGACTTTGCATTTCATTGCCTCCTTCGATCAATTCGTTCATCCAGATTAGTAATGGAGCACAGCGGCAAATACTGCCGCCATCATTTTAAGGCTGAGTGAAGAGAATGTGAAGAATGGTTAGGGGTGTAGGTTTCTGAGCAGGCATGAATGTGAATCGTGTGTAACGTTTGACACGCCGGTCATGCTCACTACACTCGGCTCGTGTAGGGCGCGCGGGGGAGTTCACCCCGCCGTCGGAGTGATGAGCTATGACGCGCTACCGAGAGTTCCGTAACAAGGCGCGCGCGATCAACCCGCGCTTTGGCTACTTGCCTGATGCCGACCGCTACGTGCTCGCGCTCGGTCAGCCGCGCCATCGCTTCAACGTGATCGGCTGCGGCGTCAACGGCCAAGAGCACATCCGCGTGACGATGCTGGAAGGCCGCGCCGTCATCCATGGCGTCTACGATCCGAACCCCCGCAGCATCGAGGGCGCGCGGCGTGAATACGCGCAATTTGCGCCGCCGGAGCGATTGGTGGTCTACGATTCGTTGGAGGCAGCGTGCCACGACCCGGCCGTGGATGGCTTGATCATCGCCACGCCAAACCACACCCATATTGCCGTCTTGCGCGAGGCGGTCAAATCCGGCAAGCACATCTTGCTGGAGAAGCCGATGGCGACGACGCTGCAGGACGCGCACGAGATCATGCGCTTGGCCGAGGGCTACGGCGCCGTGCTTCAGGTCGGGTTGCAATATCGCTACAAGCCGATCTACGTCGAGGCGATCCACGAGGCGCTGACGCGCCGCAGCATCGGCGAGATCAAGACGATCACGATCCTGGAACACCGCGAGCCGTTCTTAGACAAGGTCAACCAGTGGAACAAGTTTTCCAAGTATTCCGGCGGCACGCTGGTGGAGAAATGCTGCCACTACTTTGACTTGTTCAACCTATTCGCGCAGTCCAGGCCGGTGAGCGTGTACGCCGCCGGCAGCCAGGCGGTGAATTTTCTCGACTTCGAGTATGCCGGCGAGAGGTCGGACGTCTTGGACAACGCTTTTGTGATTGTGACCTATGCGAATGGCGTGCGGGCAAACTTCAACCTGTGCATGTTCGCGCCGATGGTGTATGAGGAGATCGTGCTGTGCGGCTCGGCGGGTCGGCTGAAAGCCTATGAGAACGAAGACTTCCTGCCTGCGCATGGCCCGCATACCGGTCTGGAGGTGATGCGCGGTGAGGGCGGGCCGTCGCGCGTAGCCACACCCAGCTATCCGGCGCTCATCGAGATGACCGGCCACAACGGCGGCACCTACTTCGAGCACGTCAACTTCATAGACCGCATCGAGGGCCGGCCGACGAACGCAGCGACGGCGGAGGAGGGCTTCTGGTCGGTCGTGGTCGGCGTGGCCGCCGAAACGTCGGTGCGCAGCGGCCAGGTGGTGGACATCGAGGCCCTGCTGGCGCAGAACGGCATCCGACTTGACGCCGCGTGATGCTTAACCGAATCGCCCGGAGACGTAGTCCTCGGTGCGCTTGTCCTTTGGCTTGGTGAAGATCGTCTCCGTGGTGTCGAATTCGATCACCTCGCCGGAGCGGTCAGGGCGCATCATCATCATCGCGGTGTAGTCGCTCACGCGCGCAGCTTGTTGCATGTTGTGGGTGACGATGATGATCGTGTACTGCTTCACCAGCTCGATCATCAGCTCCTCGATCTTCAGCGTCGCGATCGGGTCGAGCGCCGAGCAGGGTTCGTCCATCAAGATCACTTCCGGTTCAACGGCGATGGCGCGCGCGATGCACAAGCGCTGCTGTTGGCCGCCGGAGAGCGATGTCCCGAGTTGCTTGAGCTTATCCTTGACCTCATCCCACAGCGCAGCCCGGCGCAGCGAACGTTCGACGATATCATCCATCTCTGCCTTCGACCCTTTCCAGCCGTTGATGCGCAGGCCGAACGCGATGTTCTCATAGATGCTCTTGGGGAAGGGGTTGGGCTTTTGGAAGACCATCCCAATGCGCCGACGCACTTCGACCGGGTCAACGTTGGGCGCATACAGATTGTGTCCGCGATAGAGCACCGCGCCCTCTGCGCGCGCGCTGGGGACGAGTTCATTCATGCGGTTCAAGGCGCGCAGCAGCGTGCTCTTGCCGCAACCCGATGGGCCGATCAGCGCGGTGATCTTGTTTTTCTGAAAGCTGAGGTTGACATCGTGGATGGCCTTGAAATTGCCGTAGAACACGCTGAGCCGTTGCGTCTCGAGCACGACATTTGCGCGATCGACGACGCCCATCTCCTCTGAGATCGGCTCGGTCTCTCGTTCTTTCTGCGTAACGTTGATGAGTACCGGCATAGTTTCTGATCTGCTTGAGCTAAGGGTGAGCGTGTAATTAGGCGAAACGCCGTTTTTAGAACTGTTTGCGCAGCCGTTGGCGCAGGACAATGGCAAGGAGGTTGATGAGCAGCAGGATGCCGAGCAGCACAATAATGGCTGCGGCGGCGACGTCGTGAAACTCCCTCTGCGGCTTGGAAGACCAGTTGAAGATGACGATGGGCAGCACGGTGAATCGGTCGAGCAAGTCTTTGGGCAGGAAGGGGATGAACGTGAGCGCGCCAAGCGTGACAAGCGGCGCTGTTTCGCCAATCGCGCGCGAGGCGGCCAAGATGTTGCCCGTTAGTATGCCCGGCAGCGCCACCGGCAGAACCTGATGCCAGACCGTCTGCCATTGGGTCGCGCCGATCCCGTAGGCTGCCTGTCGAATGCCGTTGGGCACGCTGCGGATGGCCTCGCGCGAGACGACGATGATGATGGGCAACACCAGCAACGCCAAAGTGAGGCCGCCGGCGAGGATGCTGCGATTCAACCCAAAGAAGCGCACGAACACCGCTAGACCGAGCAATCCGTAAATAATGGACGGCACCGCAGCCAAGTTAGCGATGTTGATCTCGATCAGCCGGGTGAACCAGTTGTCTCGCGCATACTCCTCAAGGTAAATCGCCGACATGATGCCGACGGGCAGGCTGACGATCACCGTGATGACGATCGTCAGCGCAGTGCCCACCATCGCCGCCAGGATCCCGGCGCGTTCGGGGAACCGCGAGTCGAAACTCGTCAGGAATTGCCAGTCCAACCAGGGCAAGCCGCGCACGAGCACATCAATCAGGAGCGTGAGCACCATGCCGACGCCAACGGCCAGCGCAAGGATGCTGAACGCGACGAGGAGCATGCCTTTCAGGCGGCGCGAGCCTTGAATGGCGTCGAACGACATGTCCTCGGCGGGGGCGAAATTGCGACGTATTTCGCTCGTAGCCATAGCAGTTCAGTAAGGATTAATCGTAACGCTCGCGAAACCGGCGCACGATGAGCGTGCTGCCGAAGTTGATGGCGAACGTGATAATAAAGAGCGTCGCGCCGACGGCGAAGATCGTCTTATAACCGATTGAGCCGTAGGGCGTGTCGCCTAAACTGACTTGCACGATGTAAGCGGTCATAGTGGACACGGGCACAAGCGGGTCTAGCGTGAAGGTGGGGTTTTGTCCGGCGGCCAGTGCGACGATCATCGTCTCGCCCACCGCGCGCGAGAGCGCCAGCAGCAGCGCGGCTGCAACGCCGGAAAGCGCCGCCGGAAATACCACGCGCAGCGCGACTTCGTGGCGCATGGCGCCCAGCCCGTAGGCCCCCTCACGCAACCCGCGCGGCACCGCGTTGAACGCATCCTCCGTCAGCGATGCCACGATGGGAATGATCATCACACCCATGACCAGGCCGGCGCTCAGCGAGTTGAATGATTTAATCTCCGGGATGAATCCTCGCAGGAAGGGCGTGACCGCTGTGAGCGCAAAGTAACCATACACCACGGTAGGGATCCCCGCCAACACCTCTAGCAGCGGCTTGATCAAGCTTCGCGCGCGCAGCGAAGCGAACTCGCTCAGATAGACAGCAATGGCCAGGCCGAAGGGCACAGCGACCAGCATGGCGATCGCCGAGGTCATGAAGGTCGCCGTGATCAACGGCCAGATGCCGAATCTGGGGTTGGAAAACAGCGGCGTCCACAGTGTGCCGGTCAGGTATTCGATCACCGATACTTCCCGGAAGAAGGCAACGGTGTCGCCGGCGAGCGATAGGACAATCGCAAATGTGGTGACGACGGAGAGCGCCGCTGCAGTCATGAGCAATATGCTGATGAACCGCTCGCCAAGCGCGTGGGGGCGCCTTTGTTGCAGCCCCAGCCCCGCATTGCTTGATTCAGAGGGCGCTGCCATGCTCATGTTCTACTCCAGGGACGGCCTAAGGCCACTCTGCGCGCATTTCGCATTTCTCTCGATCATTACAGGCTGCATATTCTAAGAGCATCGCGAGAAGACTGGTCCTGTGAGATGCGGTAGGGTAGGCGAGGATAATCCCTGCGCCTACCCTTGCGCTTTACAGACAGGCGGTTGGGCCGCGATCCGCGTTCCGGCTAATTCTGCAGATAGCGGTCCAACGTTGCGCCTACTTCTTCACCTTTGGGGAAGAGCGTGCCCAGCACGCGGTTGTTGAAGCGCTTCGCAGCAGCTTCGTAGATCGCGCGTTCCAGTTCGACGTAACCCACCTCGCGGCTCTGAATCAGCGGGGTGAAGCTGGGGCTGAGGTAGAAGTTGATGAACTCCTTCATGCCCGGCTTATCCACCGAAGCCGCCTTCACGTAGATGAAGATCGGGCGCGACAGCGGCTGATAGGTGCCATTCTTAATGGTCTCGAAGTTTGGCTCAACGCACTTGCCGGCGAATGGCGTGGGCTCGCCCGTCTTGGGGTTGAGGTCGTAGTCAATCGCGACGGCGCGAATCTTATCGGTGTTCTCCACCACGTAGGCGTAGCCGAAGTAGCCGAGGGCGTATTGGTCGCCTGCCACGCCCTGCACCAGCACGTTGTCGTCTTCGCTGGCCTGGTAATCGCCGCGGCTCGACTTGCCCTTACCGACGATGGCTTCAGTAAAGTAGTCGAACGTGCCCGAGTCAGAGCCGGCGCCGAACAAGACGATGTTCTTATTCGGCCAGCTCGGGTCAATGTCGCTCCACTTAAAGGTCTTGCCCTGCGAATCGGGTTGCCAGATCTCCTTGAGCTTGCTGGCCTTGATGCAGCTTGCGAAGGTGTTATCTTTGCTGACCACCACCGCAAGGCCGTCAAACGCGACGGGAATCTCGATGAACTCAATGTTGTTCTTGGCGCAGGCTTCGCGCTCGGCTGGCAGGATGGGGCGGGAGGCGTTTGAGATGTCGGTCTCGTTGTTGCAGAACTTCTTGAAGCCGCCGCCTGTGCCGGAGATGCCGACGGCGATGCGCATGTTCGGCGCATACTTGTTGAATTCTTCGACGGCAGCCGCAGTCACCGGGTAAACCGTGCTGGAGCCGTCTATCGAAATTTCGCCGGAGAGCTTGGCGAGTTCCTCTTTATTCGGAGGCTCGGGCAGCGTGCCCTCGAAGAGGCCTATTTTCTCGGCTGCCGGCGCAGTGGGTTCAGGCGCGGCCGCAGTCGGTTCAGCGGGGGCGGCTGCGGTAGGCGCTGGGGCAGCCGGCGTCGCTGTGGCGCACGCGGCAAGCGCAAGAGATGCAGCGACAAGACTCGCTATGATCTTTGGATGCCTACGGTTTGTCGTGAGGCTCGTGTTTGGTTTATGCATCGCTTCTGACTCCTTAGTTTCGCAGTTATTCAACGCCACTATAGCCACGGATGGTTAAGCGTTCTTTAAGTATTTGTGTAAAAGAGGTTTAGGACAAAATCAATCTATCAGCTTGATTTTCAGAAGATACATACTACAAGCGCCCGATAAGCACACCGCATGCGACTGCGCAAAGCGTTGAGTGCATAATCAACGCGGTGGAAGGGGGTTCCACCGCGTTGACCGTCCAAAGAAGAGGAGGAGAAAGGGAAAAAGCGCCTGAGCGTGTATTACAACGCCGAATTTAAGGTGACGTCAACGCCGCCTCAAGCGTGTGTTAAGTGGGGCTGAGGCGCTGACCGGTTCCATGGCGCGGGTCACTTGCAACGCAGCCGGCCAAACCCAGCGTCTCCCGGTTCGTGCGCCGAGCGCCGCAAAGTGTGTTACGAACGGTTGCGCCTAGGGATTAGGGGACGTTGGCTTCTCGCAGTGCGACGCTAGATGCCCGGCGGGCGCCTGCCCGGCATATCCTGAACGAACGTGTCGGCACGTTGGTCAGCCGGGCAAAACGCCCAGCGGCTCCCCCCTTGTGAATCTCGGTTTACAATGCGTGGCGTGCCGTGTCGCCGCGCTGGCGACGCCTTACGCCGCTATCTTTTAGGATGGAGGTGATGTCACAATGAGTAGTACGCAACAAAGCGCCGTGGCATCACCTCTAGCTATCCGCTAGAAAGCCACGGCGCGCAGGCGGCCCCCGAAAGGGGGCCGGCCTGTTTTTCAGCGCTTCCTCAGGAGCGTCTGCCGTGCCGCAGCGGCTGCCCCCCGCATCACTTCGACATTTCGGAAGCGCGGGCGCTTGGGCATCTCATACGCGTCCGGCAGCATGTCCATCAAGCGATCCAGGTCTTCGGCCGTAAACCGCCGCGCGTTGTAAGCCAGGCTTTCCGCAAGCTGCGCCATGGGCAGCGCCCAGCTCATCTCGCGCCGCAGCGCATCGGCCTTGCTGTGATAGGCGCGCTTGTCCCAGGCGTTGGCGCTCTTCTCGGTGTCCTCGTGGATGCGCCGTAGGTTGATCGCGATCACGGCGCACATGTCCTTGCACAGGTCGCTGTCGTCGAGATGCGCGAACAGATGCTCGCGCACGATCTCCACGACCATGTTCAAGTCTTGGCTTCGCTCTTTGACCGTCATGCCGCAAATTGTAGAACAGAGGTTCTACTTGCGGGTTGCCGCTCGGCATGCTCAGCCGTATGGCCGCTGGTTGCCAGGCTTTGGACTCCTGGTGCTACCCTCCGACGCCCGACATCTAAGGCGATCGCGCTTTAACCGCCGCCTCGTAGTTCAGGCAGCAGCAATCGGGCAATCATCAAGTAGATGGCCAGGCCGGTGGCGTCCACCAGCGTGGTGATGAGTGGGGCCGAGACGATCGCCGGATCAATTTTGAAACGCTGGGCCAACAGGGGGATCAACGACCCGATGGTGTTCGCCCAAGTACAGATGACGAGGACGGACAATCCGACTACCAGGGACAGCGAGAAGCCGCTTCCCCATAGCTCGGCGCGCAGGAACGCAATGGCACCGAGGCTGGCACCCAGCAGCAGTCCGACCATCAGTTCGCGGGAGAGCACCCGGAACAGGTCGCCGGGTTGGATCTCGCGCAGCGCCAACCCACGGATGATCGTCGAGACGGTCTGGGCGCCCGTATTCCCGCCGGTGCCGATCAACAACGGGATGAAGAACGACAGCGCGACGACCGTCGCTAATTCGTGCTCGAAGACGCGCAGCACGCTTCCGGTAAACGTCTCGGCGACGAACAGCAACACCAACCAACCCACGCGCGACCGCAACACCCGCGTGAGCGACGTTTTGAAGTAGGGCTTGTTTAGCACGCCCGGTTCGACCGCGCCGAAGCGATAGACGTCTTCAGTGGCTTCCTCCTCGATCACGTCCACCACGTCATCCACAGTGATGATGCCGAGCAGGCGGTTGTTCGCGTCCACCACCGGCAGCGCCAGGAAGTCATGTTTCTTCATCAGGTTGGCGACTTCCTCTTGGTCGGCGCCGACGGGCACGCTGATCACGTCGGGGTTCATGATGCTGCCGATCAGCCGGTTGGGTGAGGCGACGAGCAACTGCCGGAGCGACACCACACCCACCAGCCGGCGCTCGCGATCTACTACGAACAGGTAATAGGGCATTTCGTCGTCGGGGTTCCACTCGCGCAGCGCATCAATCGCCTCCTGGGCCGTCATGCCGGGACGTAGGGTGAGGAAACTGGTGGTCATCAGGCCGCCGGCGCTTTCGTCCGGATGGATCAACAACGGGCGCACGTCGTCAGCCTCCTCCATGTTGGCCAGCACCCGCGCTTGGCGCTCCTGCGGCAACTCGCCGATGACGTCCGCTGCGTCGTCCGGCTCCATCTCGTCGAGGATGCGCGAGAGCGTCCGGTCGTCCACGCGCTCGGCAATGTCAGCCTGATCCTGGGCATCTAACTCGACCACGATGTCGGCAGCCGTTTCCGGGTCGAGGCGGGGAAGGAGTTCGGCCTGATCCTCGACGTCCAGTTCGTCGAAGACCTCGACTTGTTCGTCTTGTCTCAGTCGTTCAAGCACCGCGATCGCATCTCGGACGTTGTTCCGATCGAGCGCAGCGCGGACTTGTGCAAGCGCGCGATCAACCGTATCGCGTGTCAACTCGGCCATAGCTCATCTCCTGCATAGATACAAAGCAGGGCGGCGCCTGGCCGAGCTCATGCGCCTCAGATGGCGTACATCGGCGGGGGTCGGTCAGGCGCGACCCGATGTTTGGGTTTTAAGCCCTCGATATTCATGACGTTGTCACGAGCCTGAGGACGACGCCCTTGCGCTTGGGGATGGACACGTTGCGCAGCACACCGTCGGTCACAGTGTAACTGACGCGCTCGCCCAGTTCCCCGCGCAGTTCCGAGCCCTCCGGCAAGACATCGCGCACGACGATGTTCATCGTCGCAGCAGCCGGCCCCGAGTTTAACGCAACGATCAGCTTTTCGTCACCTCGTGCGCGCAAGTAGGCGATGACCCTGCCTTCTGCAAACAACACGTTGAACCCGCCGTCGCGCAGCGCGCGATAGCGCCTGCGCAGTGCGATGCATTGCTTGAAATAGTCGCGCAGCCCGATATCCCAGGTCGCCTCGTCCCAAATGAAGGCGCGCCGGCAATCCGGGTCTTTGCCGCCCCGCATGCCGATCTCGTCGCCGTAGTAGATCGAAGGCGCGCCGGGGAAGGTCATCTGGCACAGCGTGGCCAGCTTGAGCGCAGCGACGTCGCCGCCGGCGATGGACAAGAATCGCGCCGTATCGTGACTGTCGAGCAGGTTCATCTGCACGGCGCAGACATTCTCATCATACAGCGCCAGCATCTCTTCAAGCGCGCGCCCGAACGCCGGTGCGTCCATCACCGGCACCGGCGCATAACCCACGCCCGCAGTCAGATTGACGTCCATCGCCTCGCCGACGAAAAAGCCGATGCAGGCCTTCGCAAACTGGTAATTCATCACCGCGTCGAACTGGTCGCCCTGCAACCATCGCTGCGCCGGATGCCAGATTTCGCCGACGAGGTAGGCGTCGGGATTGACGGTTTTGACGCGCCGGCGGAACTCGCGCCAGAATTCGTCATCGTCTATCTCGGCCGGCACATCCAGCCGCCAACCGTCTGCGCCGAAGCGGATCCAGTGCTGGGCCACGTCAAAGATGAACTCGCGCACCGCCGGCGTGCGTGTGTTCAACTTGGGCAGCGCCGGGATGCCCCACCAGGCGTCGTAGTTGATCGGCTTGCCCTCGTAGGCGTGCAGCGGGAAGCCACGGATGTAGAACCAATCGAGGTAAGGAGAGGCGGCGCCGTTCTCCAGGGCGTGATTGAACTGATAAAAACCACGGCTCGCGTGATTGAACACGCCGTCAATAATCACACGGATGTCGCGCCGATGCGCCTCGTCCAGTAGCGCCCGAAAGGCCGCGTCGCCGCCGAGGATGGGATCCACGCGGTAGTAATCGTGCGTGTGGTAACGATGATTGGCCGTGGACTGAAAGATCGGGCAGAGATAGATCGCGTTGATGCCCAGGTCTTGCAGGTAGTCGAGGTGCTCAACCACGCCGATCAAGTCGCCGCCCTTGAAGCCATAGTGCGTGGGTTTCTCCTCCCACGGCTCCAGGTTGCTCGGCTTGGCGACGCGTTCGCTCTTGGCGAAGCGATCGGGGAAGATCTGGTAGAAGATGGCGTGCCGGACCCAATGTGGT
Source organism: Candidatus Roseilinea sp. NK_OTU-006 (assembly GCF_012931985.1). Taxonomy (GTDB): domain Bacteria; phylum Chloroflexota; class Anaerolineae; order J036; family Brachytrichaceae; genus JAAFGM01. Next base: position 42,290 of record NZ_JAAFGM010000023.1, on the reverse strand, counting down.
GTTTCGACCATGTTGATAAAAGATGAATGATGGTTGATGATCAGCGATCGGTCATCGGCGCCGGATGACTCGCGTCTATCAGGAACCCCTAATCCGAACGATTACCGATTGCCCGTTGCGATGATCCAAATCCCCGCCGCGACTGCCGCGCCGAACAGCGAAGCAAGGAAGTTCACCCAATCGTTGTTCAACCAAGGCCAACCGCGAATCAGCCGATTCGGTGTGCCGTCGCGTTCGAAGCGCTTCTCAGTCTCTTTGTCGCGCCTCTTGCTGTAGTACATCGCCTGCACGGTTGCGCCGAGCAGGCTATCGAACAGCGAGCCAGCCAGCCCAGCGATGGTCGCTGCAATGATGACAGCAAGAAAGTGAGAAGAGGCATCGGGCGCGTCGGCGGGGCCGGTAATCGCGCGATAGAGCACGGTGAAGACGACGTAGCATAGGCCGATGAACGCCGCGCCCGATGTCGCCGCGCCGGTTCCCAGCGCCGTGATGCCGCCGCTCGTTCCAGGAGCGACGCGCTGATGGAGCTGCGTGATCAGCCGCGGCGATGACCGGCTCAACACGCCGAGTTCGGTCGCCCACGTGTCGGCGTTCACCGCCGCCAATGCACCGACCATGGCCGCATACAGGGCGTCCGCCGTTGCCGGCTGCTCGCGTGCCAGCCAGCTCAGCACGGCCCAGCCGGCCGCCGCCCCGCCGTTCGCCAGGGCTTGGGCTAGGTCGCGCTGGCTGCCCTTGTCGAACATCTCGGCGGCGCGCTGCTTGCGCACGTTGTTCTCTTTAAAGTGACTCAACAAAGACGACGAGACAAAAAAGGCGATCAGCAGCAAGCCGGCGATCCAGCCACCAAACCCGAAGATCAGCGTGCCGGTGACGATCGCGCCTAGCACGCCGCTGCGGGCGAGCGACCGGCGCCAATATGCGAGCAGGCCGATGCTTGCACTGATGAACAGACCGAGGGCGAGCCGAAAGAGGACAGCATCTGTGGCGGTGGATTCGACCATGCGGGGCGGATTGTAGTAGAAGCGAGGACAAACGCAGCTTCACTCGGATGACCGCTTGGCGCGTTCGCGCGTGCGGCGTTCGGCTTGTTCGCGCCGCCACTTCGCAATTTCGGCGTGATTGCCGCTCAGCAGCACGTCCGGCACACGCCAGCCGCGAAATTCGGCCGGCCGGGTGTAGTGCGGATACTCCAGCAGGCCCGCCGCATGCGATTCTTCATCCGGCACGCCGGGCGGCAACACGCCGGAGGCCAGCCGCGCCACGGCATCAATCACCACCATCGCCGGCAGCTCACCGCCGGTGAGCACATAGTCGCCAATGCTGATCGCGTCGGTGCACAGATGCTCGCGCACGCGCTCGTCCACACCCTCGTAATGACCGCAGATCAGGGCAAGGCGCGGGTGCTGGGCCAGCTCCTTGGCGATCGCTTGCGTGAACGTGCGCCCACTGGCGCTCATCAGGATGATGGGGGTTCTCGAACGCGAGGGGGAAGGGGCAGACGGTTGGTTGAACTCATCCGCCAGGACGCTTTCGACTGCGGCGAAGATCGGCTCGGGTTTCATCACCATGCCGCCACCTCCGCCGTAGGCCATGTCGTCGGTGATCTTGTGCTTGCCGACGGCATAGTCGCGGATGTTGTGGATGTGAATCTCAATCAAGCCGGCGTCTATCGCGCGCTTGATGATGCTTTCGCCGAACGGCCCAGTGAACATGCTAGGGAAGAGGGTAAACACGTCGAAGCGCATCGTCCGACCTCCAATCGCCCACTCGTCATTTGCAATTTGTGATCCACATGCTCCGATCCGCGTTTCCTCAGCGCCCCTCATTCAGCGCGCGCACCGCCTTCAAGTCGCCCACGACGTAATAGCGCTCGCCGGGCCGTATCACACGGCTACGCTCGGGGCGCAACTGTACGCCATCGCTTGACCATGCGCCAATGACGGCACATTTCAGCTCGTCTTCGATCTGCTCAAGCGTCTTGCCGATGAAAGGCGAGGTGGGCTCGAAGGTGACCGTGCTGACGTTGAGCAATTGACCTTCCAACTTGAACGCGTAATCCACGCGGGCGCGTGTGGCGGCTGCGGCGAAGGCCGGAGCGGCCAGCGCCGAGACGCTGAACACGGTCTTGATGTTGAACCCCCGAGACACTTTCTCGGCCAGTTTGGCGTCGAACATGCGCAGCACGACCTTGATGTTGGGATTCAATTCGCGCGCGTCGAGGCCGATATCGAGGTTGGTCAGCTCATCGCTGGTGCACGCAACAATGGCCGAGGCGCGTTCGACGCCGGCCTCGATCAACGTTTGCTTGCGGCGCGCGTCGCCGATAATGACCGGCACCCCAACACGCTGCAGATGATCGAGCCACTCTTCGTCTGTGCGCTGGTTGATGCCCACGACGGTTTCCCCGAACTCCAACAGTTCGTTGACGACGCGGTAGCCGACGCGGCCGATGCCGCACACGATGACGTGTCCGCTGAACATAGATACGACCGCCACTTGTCGCTCCTTTGGATCACCGATGAGTTGGATGACACGTGCAGCGCCGCCGGCCAAGGCGAGCAAGCCGCCGAGCATGATCGCGACGGATGCAAGCTGCAACGGCAACGGCTCAGGTAGATCATCCGGCCCGGCCTGCAACGTGACGAGGTTGAGCACATATAGCAGCGCCCGCAATGGGTTCGCGTGGGTCTCGGCCAACCAGAAGAGCAGCGTGCCGCCGGCGAGCACGGTAGCCAGTATCAGCAACGGCCAGCGCGTTTTGTAAAGCGCGGCGCGGACGATGCGCGCCGCCGCCTTAAATCGCCAGAAGCGCGGCAGGCCGGGCAGGCGGCCGCTGGCGGCCCACTGCGGCCTGGTGTTCACTTCTTCGCCGATGCGTTCGACTTCTCCTTGGGCTGCGCCTTTGGCTTGCTAGCTTCCTGCTCCATGCGTGCCAGGCGCTGCATATAGTCCAGCGGATGGCTGATCGCAGCCGGGATAATGCGGATCTCCACGCCAGGCGCAACCTCGATGCGCGCCAAATCCTCCTCGCGGTTCAGATAGGTGAGCTTGCCGATCACGCCACCGACTGTAACGATTTGCTCGCCGATTTTCAGCTCTTCGATGACCCTTTCCTGATTCTTGCGGGCGCGATTTTGGGGCACGACGACGATGAACCATACCAGGATGAATACAAACGCGATCGTAATGGTCAGCGTGACAACCGCCAAGGTCAAGTCCATGGCGAGATTATAGCGAGCGCGCCCTATAATTTAGCCATGCACTTCACCGGCCGCTGCTGGGTCTACGGCGACGACGTGAACACCGACGTCATCTTCCCCGGCAAATACACCTACACCCTCACCGACATCAACCAGTTCGCTGCGCATGCGCTGGAAGATCTCGACCCTGATTTTGCCAAACAGGTGCAGCCAGGCGACATCATCGTCGGCGGCAAGAATTTCGGCTGCGGCTCATCGCGCGAGCAAGCCGCAGTGTGCCTCAAAATGTGCGGCGTGCGCGTCATCATCGCCAAGTCGTTCGCCCGCATTTTCTTCCGCAATTGCATCAACAACGGCGTGCTGCCGATTGTCTGTCCCGAAGCCGTGGACGTACTCCACAAGGGGGATCGCATCCGCGTTGACCTGGCGCAGAACATGATCTACATCGAGGAGCAATCCGCGCGTGACGATGGCGCGAACGAACCGGATGCGCATCGCAGCTTCTCCTTCCCTCCGCTGAGCGCCTCGGTGATGGCGATCATCGAGGCCGGCGGGCTGATCCCCATGCTGCGCCGCAAACTGGGCACCGAGCATCTGCCCATGCCGGAGATCAAGTTCGCCGCAGAGTAATGGGCGGACCAAGCCGATGCGAAGCAAACGCGCCGATGGCCTTGAATCTCGCGCTTACCAACGCCAGCCATAGCACGACGCCGGCTGCGCTCACCATGAACCCCCAGCGGACGCTCTGCGGCTCGTAGCTGAACGTCACTTCTTGCGCGCCGGCGGGCAGCGCGACGGCGCGGAAGAGCGTATCAACGCACACGATTGGTGTCTCGACGCCATCCACGCGGGCAACCCAGCCGGGGAAACACGCATCGCGCAGGATCAGTCGCTTGTTCGAGTGGGATAGCAAATCCTGCGGCGTCGCATCGGAGAATCGAACGCGCACGAACTCCGGTTGCTCCTCGACAATCTCCCCGCCCACCTGTCTGATGTCAATCGGCGCGCCGGCCGCATCCTGCACAGCGACGCGCGGCGCGCGCCGGAGGTTCTCGTAGATCTTCACGTCGCCGGAGTGAACCAGACGCATATCGTGATCGCCCGTCACCATCTGCGAGAGGAACGTCCCGTCCACCTCGTCAATGCCGGTCATGCCGCGCAGCGTGACAGGCGTCGCCTCGGCGTTTTCAATGCTGCGCAAGAAGATGGTGAGCGGTGTTTTGCGCCCTTCCCAACTTAACCGCGTGCCGAAGTAAGGCGTGATCGGCTCCGCAGCGCGAATCGCGAAGGTCTGCGTCTCGCCGCTGCTGAAACGCACTTCCGCCGTTGCGATGGCTTCGCCGGCATGCGCACCTTCGGCGCTCAGCACCAGCCCCAGCGCCGTGGACGGAAAGGGGCGCAGCGGGATGCCGGTTGTGATCGGCGTGATCGGCACGCTGAACAACAGGTCGTAGTACACGCCATCGAGAAAGACATCCTGCGTCTTGTCGGCGATGAGGTAGCGCACGGCCATCTGCTCGAACCACCGATTGGCCGGCGGGCCGTCCAGAAACTCGCGCAGGCGGCCGTCCACCGTACCGGCAGGCATGGCCGCAAACTGACGCACGAACTCGGCGTAGCGTCGCGTCGGCAATAGCCCGCCGTCATAGCCGTCCACGCCGGGCAGCCGGTAATACAACGATAGGTTGGGCGACATGATCTCCTTGTGCTTGGCAGCAATCAGCCGGTCATAGATTTCGTCCGCGCTGAGCGACGCGCCGAAGAGCAGCTCTTGTTCGACCTTGTCGCCGGGATCGAAGAAGAGCGAGGACAGCGCCAGGATGCGGCCGGTGCGCATCGTCCCTGCTTCGGCCTCGGCCAGCAAGTGCGCCGTCGCCGGCCGCAGCGAGATGAGCGCTTGGCGGTCCGACGCGCGGGCGTAGGGTTGGAATTGCGAAGCAGCCAGGAGTTCGAGCGCGAGGATGAGAAAGAAGAGGTTGGGGATTAGAGACTGGAGATTGCGATTCAATCTCCAATCTCCTATCTCCAATCTCCATGCACACGCGACCCACACCGTCACCGTTCCCAGCGCCACGATCCAGCCCATCATCACGTTGCGATCAGGCAACGCGCGATACTCCGGCTCCAGCGCAAAGCGCACACCGGCCAGCACCCCCACGCCCCACAGCCCCATGAGCAACAACCAGGCAATCAGCCAATCGCGCGCCTGCGCCGCGCTCAGGCCGCGTTGCAGGCGTTGCACACCGAAAGCGACCAGCATCGCCGCCCCTAGCGCGAACACCACCAGCCAGCGCGCCTGGGCGCGAAAAAGGTTGAAGCCGGGCATGAAGCGGTACAAGACGCCGAACAGCGGCGTGGCTAGGCCCAACGCCAGCACAAAGCCGATCACGACGAGAATCAAAGGAAGGAGATTAGAGGTCGGAGATTGAGCCTCCGCACGAGCTTGCACCCCTAATCGCCAATCTCTAATCTCCAATCCACCAAGCAGCGCCAGCGCCAATCCGCCTGCGCCGAGGTAGGCAACATACTCCGGGAACAGCGGGTCGCCGTAGGTTGGCATGAGCGCCCGCGCGGCTACCCACGGTCGCCAGGAGAACGACGCTGCCTCGTTGAAGGGCAAGCCACCGGCGCGCGCCGACTCGCGCGAGAGTTCGAGTGTAGGCAACAATTGGATGCCGCAGATGGCGGCGGCGAGGATAGCCGCCGTCACGACGACGCAGAGTGGCGTTGCAGCACGGAACGTCGCCTTCACGCTGAGCGGCCGGCTGCGCCACAGCCCGGCCATCGCCAAGATGAGCGCGATCAGCCCCAGCGTCACCAGGCTGATATAGAGCGATTGCATGTGGCCGGCCAAGATTTGCAACGCGAGCACAAGCGCCAAGGCCGCCACGCCCGCGCTCCAACTGGCCCGCTCCACAGTTCTCACGACGATCAAAGCGCTTAACGGGAGCCAGGCCAGGGCTTGAAGTTGGTTCAGGTGCTCCACCTGCGCGCCCAGATAGCCGCCCAACCCAAACGTCACGGCGCCGGCAAACGCCGCCAACCGGCCGAGCGCAAATCCTCGCCGTGCAAGGGCATAAGCGCCCAATGCAGCGATGGCCAAGTGAAGCGCGATATTCCACGACACGGCGCGTTCGACCGGCAGCCAGGCGGTGAGGACGTTGAACGGGTAGAAGAAGCCGACTTGGGAGTTGGCCAGGAACGGCGCCCCCATGAACGTATAGGGATTCCACAGCGGCAGGCGTCCCTCGCGGATGGCCTGTGAAGCGTAGTCGCGCAAAGGATAGAAATAGAGCAGCAGATCGCCCCGCGCGATGATCCGGTCGCCCAGCGTGAGTTTCCACGTCGCGCCAAGCACCAGCAAGACAAGCACGCTGGGCCACGCCAAGCGCCCCAGGAGGTGCACAACGCTCCCGCGAGGCGCTGGCGTTGCGCTCACGACATCCCGGTCATGCCTCTCACTGCGCGAGCACATCCAGGAGTCGGTCCACCTCTTCGCGCGTGTTGTAATGGGTCAAGCCAATGCGCACCAGGCCGCCGCCGTCCTCGACGCCCAACCGTTCGGTGAGGTTGATGGCGTAGTAGTTTCCGTCCCACACGCAGATGCCGTGCCGCGCCAGGCGCTCGGCCGTCGCGCGCGGGTGCTCATCCTTGTAGCGAATGGCAATGGTGGGCACGCGCTGATCCATGCGCTCGCGAATGCCAAAGAAGCGCACGCCAGGGATCGCTGTCACGCACTCGATCAGGTAGCTGACCAGTCCGGTTTCGTACGTGCGCACGGCATACATGGCGCGATGAATCTCGGCGGCGCGCGGGCTGCGCAGGTTTGCATTCGGTTCCGGCGCAACGTCGGCCTGTGCTGCTAGCCACTCCAGATACTCGATCACGCCAAGCAGGCCGGCCTGATTCTCATGGCTTTGGGTGCCGGTCTCGAATTTGTGCGGTGGGCGGTCGTCGGCGGGGCGCACCTTGTAGGCCGGCAGCCGGTCGAGCAGATCATATTTGCCGTAGAGGATGCCCTGGTGCGGCCCCCAGAACTTGTAGGTCGAGCAGACCAGGAAGTCGGCGCCCAGGTCGCGCACATCAATCGGCAAGTGCGGCGCAGCAGCGACGGCATCCACGAAGACCCACGCGCCGACTGCATGGGCCACGGCAGCGATTTGCTTGACCGGGTTGATCGTGCCGACGGCGTTGCTGACGTAGCCGACGGCCACCAACCGGGTGCGCGCGTTCAGGTAGCGCGCGAAGTCTTCCATGACCAGCGTGCAATCTTCAGGATGGATGTCCACCACATGTACGCGGGCGCCGCGCTCTTCGGCCATCAAGCGCCACGGCGAGAAGTTGGCGTCGTGATCCAGCCGGGTGAGGATGATCTCGTCCCCTTCGCGCAGCGTGCGGCCGATGCTGCGGCTGAGCGCGAAGGTCAGGCTGGTCATGTTCTGGCCGAAGACGATTTCCTCTTTGCGCTCGGCGTTGAGTAGATCGGCGGCGGCTTCGTGGGCGGCCTCGATGAGTGCGTCGCTTTCCTGGGCGGTGATGAACGCGCCGTGCGTGTTGGCATTGTGGCGGGTGAGGTACTCGACTATGTAGTCCAGGCAACGCCGCGTGACCTGCGTGCCGCCGGGCGCGTCGAAGAAGATCAATGGCCGGCCGGCATGTTCGCGCGCCAGCGCCGGGAACTCGCTGCGGACTGCGGAGAGGTTGAACATTGGTTTCATTTCCTGCCGAAATCGGCCGGATTCTCGCCCCATTCCTCCGTGCGCCACTTCAGCACGGCGTTGCAGTAGTCGTGCTCGTCCAGCCAGCGCTCCGCTTGCGCTATGCGTGTCCGCAGGGCCGCGTTACGGGGCGTGGGCGTCAGCGTCGTCCGGCAACGCCCCTGGGCCACCCATAGGATCGCGTTGTTCGAATCGGTGTACACCGCCGCTCGGCTGTGGCGCTCCCGCAACCAGGCCAGCGCCTGCACCACGGCGAGAAACTCGCCGACGTTGTTCGTCGCATCCTCGAACGGCCCGGTGCGGAAAATCTCTTGGCCCGTGGCGATCGCCACACCGCGGTATTCCATGACTTTGGATTGAGCATCCCAGGCGGCATCCACCGCATAGCCGGCGCGCACCTTGTCCGGCAAGCACGACAGCCGGGCCGATCGGGCCGCCTCCTCCGCAGCAGCGCCTAAACCGGCGGCAAAGGCGGCCTCTGCCTGGGCGCGATCTGCGTAGGCTTTGAAGCGCGCGCCCGGGAAGCCCAGCACTTGCACCCGCGCTTCCTCCCAGGTGTCATACACCCCCGGCACGCGTCCCCGCCACACCACATAGTGCTTGGTCATCACATCCTGGCATCTTGCGCCGCACGAGACGCAACGCCGCTATCGCAGCAGCGCCGGAATGTCCGTCGGCAGTTCGGCCATGCGAATGCCGGCGGCTTTCATCGCAGCGATCTTGCTCTCGGCGGTGCCCATGCCGCCCTCGATGATGGCCCCGGCGTGCCCCATGCGCTTGCCGGGCGGCGCCGAGCGACCGGCGATGAAGCCGGCCATCGGCTTCTTCACGTTGTCCTTGATCCACGCCGCCGCCATTTCCTCGTCGCTACCGCCGATCTCGCCGATCATCACGATCTTCTCCGTCTGCGGGTCCTCGTTGAACATCTGGATCACTTCGAGAAAGCCCAGGCCGCGCACCGGGTCGCCGCCGATGCCGACGATGGTGCTCTGGCCCATACCGGCTTGCGTCAGGGCGTTCACCGCCTCATAGGTCAACGTGCCGCTGCGCGAGACCACGCCCACGTTGCCGGGCATGGCGATGTTGCCGGGGATGATCCCGATCTTGGCCTGGCCAGGGGTGAGCAATCCGGGGCAGTTCGGGCCCAGCAGCAACGATTGTTTGGTGTCAAGGTAGGCGCGCACACGGATCATGTCAATCACCGGGATGCCCTCGGTGATGCAAACGATCAGCTTGATGCCGGCGTCGGCGGCTTCCATGATGGCGTCGGGCGCAAAACGCGCCGGCACGTAAATCACGCTGGCATTCGCACCCACTTCGCGCACCGCTTGGCCGACGGTGTCAAAGACGGGCACGCCGTAGTCCGTCACCATGCCGCCCTTGCCGGGCGTGACGCCGCCGACCACGATTGGGCTGTAGGCTTGCATCTGGCGGGCGTGAAAGTCACCCTCTCGGCCGGTGATCCCCTGCACGATCAGGCGCGTGTGTTTATCTGCGAGGATAGCCATGAAAAGACCTTCTGTGTGCGGATGTTGAAAGCGCTATGTGCGTCAAGTCACAACCTCGACGATTATAGCGACCAGCACGAGATTTGAGGTGACGCCACTGTCGGCGACCATCAAAAAGGGGCGGCATCACCAGGCGATGCCGCCCCTTTCAAACTTCGGACAAATGCGGATAGCGCTACTTGATAATGCCTGCCCGGCGCATCCATTCGACGCGCTGTTGGATGTAGTCGAGCGCAATATGCTCGGCTTTGGACAGCGCATGCCAATCGGGCAGCCCCAATGGCGCCGTCTTGATCGCTTCCAGAATTGTCCTCTCTAGCTTGGTCAGCTTGATCACGGTGTGCCCCTCCCTCCTGATAAGCTCTGAAGAGCAGCCGATAAGCAAAGCTGCATTATACCAGCGCAGATAACCAGCCGCAAATTTTTATGGATAGATTTGCGGTGCAAGCACAAGTTCGGGCACAGGTCAGGAACAGCTAAATCGGGCCAAGCTGGTGTTTGCCGGATTTCCATCGCAGCGCTCAGCGCAGGAAGGGTTGTGGAGCACCTGCGAGCGCGTCCTGAATCCGAATCTTATGCGCAAGCAACACAGGCTCCGGCAGCGCGTCCGGTGGATAGAAGCCGATGTCCACGCTCTCGGATGAGATCGCCAGTTGTCCACCGATGATCTCGCACTCGAAGCACATATTGCAAATTTGCACCACCTCGCCGCCTGGATAACGGGCCACCAGGAACTGCGTCGGGTCGGAGTAAATGCCAATTAACCGCTTGACCCGCACGCGCAGGCCGGTCTCTTCCCACACCTCGCGCACGCACGTTTGGGTGATGCTCTCACCGATGTCTTGTCGCCCACCGGGCATCGCCCAGTGACGATTATCCTGGCGCAATTGCAACAGCAAATGCCCCTGCTCGTTCAAGATAAAAGCCGAAGCGCTGCACTGAATGCGACTGGGCAGCCGTTCCACGGGTGCGCCGGTCCAGTCGTAGAGGATCGTCGAGGATTGTGTCATGAAGGCTGATGATACGCGATCGGTCAACGCCTGGATATGTTAGGCTGCAGGTGTGCTTTCGCTGGACAGGCAGAACCGATACCGCGAACGCTATCGCGCCATGCGCCCCGGCTGGCGTACGAGCGGAGAGGTCTACGAGTCGCGCGTCCGTCAATATGCGACCAGCGACGCAATCGTGCTCGACCTGGGCTGCGGCGCAGGTGGCGTGATGGAACTGCTGGGCGCGCAGGTGAAGATGCTGGCCGGCATAGACCGCCATTGGCCCTCGCTGTCGTGCAACCGCGTGCGCGCCATGCATCGCGTCTTGAGCGAAGCGGACGCAATCCCCTTTCGGGCGGCATCGTTTGATCTGGTGGTGTGTTCGTGGGTGATCGAGCACATCGCCCGACCGGCTCGCTTATTCGCCGAGGTGAGTCGGGTGCTCAAGCCGGCCGGCCATTTCGTTTTCCTGACGCCCAACGCAGCCAACTACGTCACCCTGCTCAATCGGCTGACGCCAAAACTGGCGCAGGCACCGCTCGTGCGCATATGCTACGGGCGCGTCCGGGCGGATACCTTTCCGGTGACCTATCGGGCGAACACACTGCGCGCGCTACGCAAGTTGGCCGGCGACTTCGGCCTGCGCGTCTGCGCGCTGGAGACAATCCACGATCCCACGTATCTCGCCTTCGGCGAGATTGCGTTCCGCTTGAGCGCGCTCATCGAGCGATTCATCGCCGATGCGTGCGCAGTGCACATCGTTGGGGATTTCGCTAAAAGCGCACCGTGAAACCAAACGAAGTATGCTTTCGCAGTTCATCTCGGTCGGCCCGTTCGCGCTCAATCTCTACACCGCGCTCATCGCAGCAGCAGTGCTGGCGACCTCGGCCTGGGCCTGGCGCCACACACGCGATGGGCGCGTCATCATGGGGGTGTGCGTCGTCGCCCTTTTCGCCCTGGCCTTTGGCCGCATCGGCTACGTCGCGTTGCACTGGGAATACTTCCGCGAACACACGCATGAGCTTTTCTCTTCGGCCGGCTTGTCGGAACATGGGGCGGTCGGGGGCGGCACCATTGGGCTGATCCTGGCGTTGCGCGTCGTGCGCTGCATGTCTCCGGCGTTTGTCCGGCAGTGGCTTCCGCTCGCGCTTTCGCTCGTCGGCATCGCCGCGTCCATCGGTTGTATTCCGAACGGCTGCGCGTATGGTCGTGAGGTGTTCTGGCAAACAGATGGGGAAAGTTCGCCGGCATGGCTGCTGCGCGCCGACTGGCCGGATGCCTATTCGATCCACAACCCGCGCTGGCCGACGCAGGCATTGATGGCATCCTGGCTAGCGGCGACGGGCGCGAGCTGGGCGGTTTGGACGGGGCTGCGGGCAAACCGCCGGGGCTGCCGATCAGTCTCACCGGCCATCAGCTTCGCCATCCTGTGCTTTGCCGCCGGCGACTTTCTGATCCAGTTCCTTCGCGGCGACCCAGCGCCGATGTTGGCTGGCTTGCGCATTTACCAGTGGCTGGACTTAGGGGGGTTGGCATCCGCCGCGATGATCCAACGTTTACCATAACGCGCGCCCGCTGAGCCATCGGTTGCGTCGCACCCAATTCTGGTACACTGTTGCCGCCGCATCCTGACAGCGCGGTCGCGCTTTTGCCCTATTTCGCGGCCGTCCGATCACGGCTATCTCGGAAGGGGATATGGCCATGCGACGCACGCGCGAGTTGCTGTTTCAAACGGATACGCTCAAACTTGAGCTGCTCAACACGCCGATCAACCAACTCGACTTGAAGTTCGAGGACACGATCTTTGCTCAGGCTATCCCGCTGGTGAAAGAGGAGCTGCGACGGGCCGGCGTTCGCAAGCTCGAGCCGGTCTTCTACATCTCAACGGGCTATGGTTGCATCGCCGGCCAGCCGATCATCTCGTTAGGTTTTTACGACTTTCACCCGCTGCTCAAGGAGCTGAACGAGGAGTTTCGCGGCTGGCGCTACAGCGACGCCGACATCTTCGACTTGCTGCGCCACGAGTGCGGACATGCCTTCTGCTATGCCTACAAGCTCTACCGGCGCAGGGACTTTCGCGAGTTGTTCAATGTGCGCGGCCACTTCTTCAACACCTACCCGGAGAGGGACGAGTATCGCTACAACCCGTGGAGCCGCAGCTACGTCAACCCCAATGGCGACTACTACGCGCAAAAGCACCCGGACGAGGATTTTGCCGAGACGTTCACCGTATGGCTCACACCGCGCTCAAATTGGCAGCGGGTATATCGCCACTATCCAACCGCGTTGAAGAAACTGCGCTTTACCGACCGCGTGGTCAAGGAGCTGGGCGTCTGTCCGCCGCTGGTCGAGGTGGATGAAAGCTGGATGCTCGAACCCTACACCGAGGTGAAGCTGACCGTGGCCCAATTCATGAAGGCCAAACCTAACCGCTACTACCACAAGGTCACCGGCTATGTGGACCCTGACCTGAAGGAGATGTTTCGTCCGCAGCCACAACGCTGCACACGTCGCGAATTGTTTAGCCGGTTCATGCGCGCCGAAGCCTTCATCAAAGCGCACAAGCAACTCTTGATCTCGCGCATCGCCTACTGGGTCAGCGTGGATTCGGTGGTGGTCTTTGACCTGCTCGACAAGTTAATCACGCGCGCCAGGGCGCTCAACTTGTGGCTCGAGAAGGCGCAGGAAGAGAAGAAGCTGATCGAACTGACAACCTACGTCGCCGCCTTGTGCACGCGCTACAAGAACACCGGCCAATATCTGGCTTGAACCACGGATCCCCATGGCGACGATCCTCATCACCGGCGGCGCCGGACTGATCGGCCGACACGCGGCAAAACTGCTGTGCGCGCGCGGCCACGCCGTGCGCATTCTTTCGCGCCGCGCCCGGCCCGATGTGCCCTTGCTGCGCGGGCTGCCCGTTGACTATGCGCAGGGCGACGTGCGCGACCCCGCCTCGCTGGCGCCAGCATTCGCAGGATGCGATGCGGCTGTGCTCTCCCACCAATTCCAGAACTTTCCAGTTGAGAACCCAAGGCGTAACGAGACGTTCGACGCCGTGGATCGCGCCGGCACGGAATACTGCGTCGCCGCTGCGCGAAAGGCCGGCGTGCGACGTCTGGTTTACATGAGCGGCATCGCCCTTGGCAACCCAAACCCACCCCACCCCGGCATACGGGCCAAGCAGGCGGCCGAGCAGGCCATCTTCGAGAGCGGCATCCCGGCCATCGCGCTGCGCGTGAACGTGGTCTATGCCGCGGACGACAAATACTTCCCCCGGTTGGCGCGCGCCGCGCAATGGTCGCCGTTCGTGCCCATCCCCGGCGCCGGCGCTGCGCGCTGCGCGCCCGTGCATGTGGATGACGTGGCGCGCGCAATTGCGCACGCCATCGAGCGTTCGACAATCCGCGGCGTGGTCAACGTGTGCGGGCCGGACGAGGTGACCTGGAAGGAACTCCTGTTGGCCGTCGCTCAGGTCAACGCTGCGGGACAGCGCAAAATACCGGTGCACATCCCACAGCGCCTGCTCCTCCTGGCCGGCTGGATGGGCGAACGCTTGCCCACGCCGGCGCTCTCGCGCGATGCCGTGATCTTTGCCACGCAGTTCGACCAGTCGTGCCGCGACGGCATTAGCTGCAGCGAGGCGTTTGGCTTCCAGCCCATCGGGCTGCGCGAGGGCCTGCGCATGACCTTCGCCGAGCGCGGGTGATGCAGCCCACCTTGGGAGCACCGTTCGCGCTCGTCAGATGCGCGCGACATGTAATCGCAGCGCGCTATCGGCAGTCGCCTGGCTCGGCCAGCACGTAGCCGCCGCGCACCGTCGCGCCGATCACCAACGCCGCGCTGATCAGCACGATGTTCTTGATGATGTACTGGCCCTCCAACGTCGGCGCAATGGGGAAGATGGCCCACGTTTCGCCGGGGAAGAGCGCCAGCGGCGTGAGCGTGCCCAGCATCTGCGCCAACAACAGCAGGATGGTGACGCGCATGAACTTGCCGCTGATCATCCCCAGGCCGATCAGGCACTCCCAGATGGCCAGCGCCGGCACACTCACCGCCGGCGGCACCAGCCCAAAGGTGAGCGCGCCGATCGTGCGCGCGGCCAGGTCTTGCGCCGGGCTGAGGCCGGGGATCAACTTGAGCGCCCCGAACCAGAGGAACACGACGCCGAGGCCGGTGCGCAGCAGGGTGATGCCGTGCCGTGCCATCCAACGCGTGATGCGCCGGTCAATCTGATTGAAATTCAGTTGCAGCAGTGCAATTGATTTATCCGTTGACATGATCCACCATCCTTGGACATTAGCACGAATCGTCTCACATTCGCGTTCAATTGTCATGGTCGGTCCGCGCCGGTCAGACCTGACTTTTCTCACCCGGGTGGACGCATCAAATCGCGCTATGCAACACCGAGCTACTTTTCCCATGGCCGGCGATTCAGCCCCAGGGGGACAAACCCCGCTTAGGGAAGAGGCAGGCGGCGGCTCTGCCTTCGCCTACCCGATTGGCTTGCCCTTTTGGAGAAACGTCGCCCAGGTCATGGCGGTATAATTTGCCCACAATCCAATACGCGAACGGGGAGTCCGCGGACGCGGGCTGAGAGGGCGCCCAATCCGGCGCCGACCCTTGAACCTGATCTGGGTCATGCCAGCGGAGGGAAACGCGAAGCGCTATCGGCTCTTACCACGTCCCCACTGGCATCCCCAGTGGGGATTTGCTTTTACCGATGCGCATTGTGATCATTGCCAACGGCGATCCGCCGGGACAAGACGAAGCCGCGCGCTGGCTAGAGGCAGGCGCCATGCTCATCTGCGCTGACGGCGGCGCGCGCACCGCGCTGGCTTTGGGGCTGACGCCGGCGCACGTCATCGGCGACTTTGATTCGCTGGACGAAGATGCGCTCGCCGAGCTGGCGCGGCGCGGCGCACAGTTGCACCGTCACCCAACCCGCAAGGACGAAACCGACCTGGAGCTTGCGCTGCTGTTCGCTGCCCGCACCCTGCGCGACGAGGAACGGCCGGAGATCGTCATCCTCGGCGCGTGTGGCGGGCGGTTAGACCACGAGTGGGCCAACATGCTGCTGCTGGCGATGCCGGCGCTTAAGCATGCGCACGTGTCGCTGGCGCACGGATGCGAGCGCGTCTTCCTGATAGACGCGCGCGATCAGCCGGCGACGTTGACCCTGCGCGGCAGCGCCGGTGACACCGTCTCGCTCCTGCCCTTCGGCGGCGACGCCCACGGCATTTGCACCACCGGGCTGGAATATCCGCTGCGCGACGAGTCGTTGTTCATCGGCCCGGCCCGCGGCGTGAGCAACGTCCTGCTCGGCGAGGAAGCGACTGTCTCCCTGCGACAAGGGATGCTGCTATGCGTGATCATCCATCACGCCCCGACGACTGACAACCGATAACTCCCAATCTGTGAGGCAAATGAAGATGAAACGCTTGACCCTTTCTCTAACGATGGCGACGCTGCTGACAGCATGCGCCCTGCAAGCGCCGCCGACCCGACCCGTGATGCAGCCGCAGCAGGCTGCGCCGCGCACACTGACGATCATGACCCACGACAGCTTCAGCGCCAGCGAAGACGTGATCGCCGAATTCGAGCGGACCAACAACGCCAAGGTCGTCATCCTCAAGTCCGGCGATGCCGGCTCGACGTTGAACAAGGCCATCCTGAGCAAGGATGCGCCGCTGGCGGACGTGATCTACGGCGTGGACAACACTTTCCTCGGCCGCGCGCTGGCCGCCGACATCGTCGAGCCGTACAACTCCCCGGCGCTGGCCGACATCCCCGACCGCTTCAAGCTCGACCCGCAAAACCGGATGCTGCCGGTGGATTACGGCCATGTGATCATCAACTACGACAAAGCCTACTTGCAAGAGAAGGGGCTGGCGCCGCCCACTTCGCTGCGCGAGCTGACCGAGCCGCAATGGAAGGGCAAGCTGGTGGTGCAAAACCCGGCCACATCGTCACCCGGCCTCGCCTTCCTGCTGGCGACTATCGCCGCCTTCCCCGAAGGCAGCGCATACGATTGGAAGCAGTTTTGGCGCGACCTGCGGGCCAACGATGTGTATGTCAGCCCCGACTGGAGCGATGCCTACTACGCCCAGTTCAGCGGCAGCAGCGGCAAGGGACCGCGCCCGCTCGTCGTCTCCTACGCCACCAGTCCGGCTGCCGAGGTCTTCTTCAGCGAGGGCAAGCTGGAAGAACCGCCCACCGGCAACCTGGAGGGCACGGCCTTCGAGCAGATCGAGTTCGTCGGCATCTTGAAGGGCGCGAAGAACCGCGACCTGGCCGAAAAGTGGGTGGACTTCATGCTGAGCAGGCGCTTCCAGGAGGATATCCCACTGCAAATGTTCGTCTATCCGGTTGCGCAGACGGCCAAGTGGCCGGAGGTGTTTGTGAAGTTCGGCCAGCCGCCGGCGCAGGCTTTCTCCCTGACGCCCGAACAGATTGATCAGGGCCGCGACCAGTGGATCGAGACGTGGACGCAGCTCGTCCTCAAGTGAGCCCTGGGCAATGGGGGCGATCGGCGACTCTGCGCGCTCGGCCTCAATCGGCGATCGCTCCCCTCCTCATCGCTTCGCCGGCGCTCGTCTTCCTCGCCGTCTTCTTCGCCTGGCCGCTCATTGAGATCGCGCGCGTCTCGTTTACCCCCAGCGAAATCAGCCGAGGGGCAACCCCGCTGACGGTGCTGCGCGACCCGGCGCATCTGCGCGCGCTGGGATTCAGCGCGGGCCAGGCGGCGCTCTCCACCGCGCTCACGCTCCTGGCCGGCATCCCGATTGCTCTGGCCTTCGCCCGCTATCGCTTCGCCGGCCAGCGCCTATGGCGCGCGCTGGCTGTGGCGCCGTTCGTCATGCCCACGGTAGTCGTTGCGGCGGCGTTTAGCGCGCTGCTCGGCCCGCGCGGCGCGCTGAACAGCGCGCTGCAAACCGCGTTCGGCCTCGAACAGCCGCCCATACAGTTGATGGGCACGCTGCCGATGATCCTGCTCGCGCATGTGTTCTACAACGTCGCCGTGGTGCTCCGGCTGGTGGGCGGTTTCCTCGCCGCCTTCGATCCGAGCATGGAGGAAGCCGCCGCCGGGCTGGGCGCGAACCGTTGGCAGACCTTTCGCCACGTCACGTTGCCCGTGGCCATGCCGTCGGTCGGCGCGGCGGCAGCGCTGACCTTCCTGTTCACCTTCACCAGCTTCGGCGTGGTGCTGATCCTGGGCGGCGCGCGCTTCGCCACGCTGGAGGTGGAGATTTACCGACAGACCGCGCAATTGCTGCGCCTGGACGTAGCCACGTCCCTGGCCATCGTGCAGATCGTTGTCACATTGCTCGTGGGTTGGGCTTCGGCGCGCCTGGAGACGCGCGCCGGCGCACCGCTAGCCGCGCGCCCAGCCGATGACATCCGCCGGCCGGTCAACAGTCCGGCGGCGCGCGCGCTCGTCGCCGGCAGCCTGGCGTTCATCATCCTCGTCTTGGGCCTGCCCCTGGCCACGCTGGCCTGGCGTTCGCTAGACCTATCAGGGAGCGACCCGCTGCGTTATTACGCAGCGCTGAGCGAGAATCCGCGCGGGTCGCTGTTCTTCGTCCCACCCCAGACGGCGATCCGCAACTCGTTGTTCTTTGCCGGCGCTACGGCGACGCTGGCGATGCTGCTCGGTGTGCCGCTGAGCTACGCCATTGCGCAGGGCAGCCGCTCAGCGGCCGGCGGCGCGGCGCGCCTGGCGCAATCGCTCGACGCGCTGCTGTTGCTACCGTTGGGGACCAGCGCGGCGACGCTGGGGTTGGGCTTCCTGGTGGCCTTCGATCGGCCGCCGCTTGAACTGCGCACGTCGGTCGCACTGTTGCCGCTAGCGCATACGCTCATCGCGCTGCCGTTCGTCGCGCGCGCATTGGTGCCGGCCATCCGTGCGCTCGACCCGCGCCTGCGCGAAGCGGCGCGTGGTCTGGGCGCCGGCCCGTTGCAGGCGCTGCGCTACGTGGACCTACCACTGCTGGCGCCGCCGTTCATTGCTGCGGCGATCTTCGCGTTCACCGTCTCGTTGGGGGAATTCGGCGCTTCGCTGCTCATCGCGCGCCCGGAATATCCTACGATGCCGATGGTGATCTATCGCTTCCTCGGACAACCCGGCGCGCTGAACTACGGCCAGGCGCTGGCGATGAGCACGCTGATGATGCTCGTCACGCTAGTCAGCGTGATCGCCATCGAGCGCGTCAACGAGCAGGCCCTATCGGCGCGCAAGGCGTAAGCAGAGGAGAGAAGAAGGCGGCGCCTTCGCCCATGCCCAAGGGAGTTTTTATAATTTTGCTCGGACGTGGACGAGCCGATTCGACTGCCCAACCGCGAGCGCGAAAGCGAAACCGATGTCATCGCCGACGAAATGGTGTGGGTTGAGCCGCCGTGGCGCGTGCTGATCCACAACGACGATGTGACGACGTTTGAGTTCGTAGAGCGCATGTTGCAGACGATCTTCAAGCTCTCGCGCGAGATCGCCGAGCACATCGCCTGGCTCACGCACACCGAGGGGATCGCGCTGGTGTGCGTGCGCCCGCGCAGCGAGGCAGAGCGGCTGGTCGGCCAGGCCATCTTCGCCGCACGGCTGGAGGGCTTCCCGCTCATGCTGACGTGCGAGCCGGACGAGTAGTCGGCGCAACCCGTCCAGCCGTCCGCCGCGGGCGCGCTGGAATCGGCGCGCGCCTCATCCTGCAAGCCAAGCTCGACGCATGGCTCAAGTCGCCTCCCCTTCCCGGTTGTGGTGCAGCAAGGCTTCAAATTCGCTGAGCACCATCGCCGTCGCGCCCCACACCTTGTGCGCGCCGAATTGGTAGTGAGGCGTCATCCTTAGCAAACCACCCAGGCTGACTAGCGGACGCAGCTCCGCGCCCCGTCGTGTTGGATCGAGCAGGTCGCGCAGCGGCACTTCGATCACCTCGGCTACTTCGTTCGCGTTGGGGCGAAAGTCCGGCCGCGTCGGCGCGTAGGCGACGGCCGGATGGATGACGAAG
Source organism: Candidatus Roseilinea sp. NK_OTU-006 (assembly GCF_012931985.1). Classification (GTDB taxonomy): domain Bacteria; phylum Chloroflexota; class Anaerolineae; order J036; family Brachytrichaceae; genus JAAFGM01. The sequence goes on along the minus strand of NZ_JAAFGM010000023.1, from coordinate 22,870 downwards.
TGGCTCGGCGGCACATACAAAGCCGTGAGCGCCCCCAGCAGCTCGACGTCCTCCAGCGCGGCGCCTAACTCTTCGCGTCCTTCGCGCAGCGCGGTGGCCACGAAGTCAGCGTCGCCCAGTTCGCGTCGGCCGCCTGGCAGCGAGATTTGCCCGCCGTGATTGCCCAGACAATCCGCGCGCCGCGTCAGCACAAAGTGCAGCGCGCCGTCGCGCGGATACAGCAGCAGTAGCACGCCGGCCTGGCGCGGCGCGGCCTCGCGCGCCACGGGGTTGGCGAGGCCCGGCGGCGCCATGCGCGACTGCGCTGCCCATCCAGGCAGCGGCTGTTGCATTGCGCGGCGCACGGCATCTAGGTTCAGCGCATCCATCGGCGCCCCTATTATCCGCCGGCGCCACGCGCTACCGTTTCGCCTGCAGGCGCGCGCGATTCCGAAGGCCCACAGCGCACGGCTGCCGGCAATCCCGCGCGGAGCACGCCGGCAACACGCAACTTGGCGATGGCCTCGGACACGCCCCTGCGGTTTCACGCTGACCAACGTCAAACGCAAGCGGCGATCCGGCTAAACTCTACCGCATGACGACCGAGCGCTTCCCTCGCCTCGCGGCGTTTCCCAAGTGCTACATCGAGGAGATCGCCTTCAAGCGGACGATGTCGCTGTTCGACTGGATCGAGATGGCGAAGGCGTTGCCGGCGGAGGGGTTGGAGTTATACGAAGGCTTCCTGGAGAGTCATGACGACGCGTATCTCGACAGCGTCGGCGAGGCCATCAGCAAGGCCGGCTTCTCGATGCCGATGATGTGCTGTTCGCCCGACTTCACGCACCCCGACGCCGACATGCGCCGGCGCGCCTTCGATCACGAGGTCGAGATGATGCGCATTACGCGACGGCTTGGCGGGCCGGGCGCAACCTGTCGCGTGCTCAGCGGCCAGCGCTATCCTGAAGTGCCGCTTGAACAAGGCATCGAATGGGTGGTGGACGCTATCATGCGCTTGATTCCGATTGCGAAAGAATACGATGTGGTGCTGGGGATGGAGAATCACTACAAAGACGGCGCTTGGCGCTACCCCGAATTTGCGCAGAAGAAAGATGTATTTCTGCGCATCGTGAACGCTATCCCGGAGCGGACGCACTTCGGCGTGCAATATGACCCGTCCAACGCGATCGTCGCCGGCGATGATCCCATCGCGCTGCTGCAAGCGGTGAAAGACCGCGTGGTGAGCATGCACGCCAGCGATCGTTACCTGGCGGAAGGTGTGACGCTGGACGACCTGCGACAACACGATGGCACGCTGGGCTATTCCCCGCATCTGCGCCATGGCGTCATCGGCAGAGGGCTGAACGACTATCACGCCATCTTTCGTATCCTGCGCGAGATGGACTACGCGCGCTGGATCAGCATCGAAGATGGCCTGGACGGGATGGACGAAATGCGCGACTCGCTCCTCTTTCTGCGCCGCATGCGGGAAGAGTACTTCGGCCGGTGATCGCTTTCGGCCAGGCGTCATCCTCGCTATGAGCAGCAAGGCGCGCTACGATGCTGTGGTGGTCGGCGCAGGGCCGAACGGCCTAGCTGCGGCGATCACGCTGGCCGAAGCCGGCTGCGCCGTATTGCTGATTGAGGCCGCTGAAACCGTGGGCGGCGGGTGCCGCTCGGCCGCGCTGACGCTGCCCGGATTCGTCCACGACATCTGCTCGGCCATTCACCCGCTAGGCGTCTCTTCGCCGCGCTTTCGCACGCTGCCGCTGGAACAATACGGCCTGAATTGGGTTCATCCGTCGGTGCCGTTTGCGCATCCCTTCGACGACGGCCGCGCGGCGGTCGCCGAGCGCTCGCTTGACGCTACGGCTGAGCGCCTGGGGGCGGACGGGCCGGCCTATCGCCGGCTGATGGCGCCGCTGGTGGAGGCGTGGGATGCGCTGGTCGAGGATGTGCTCGGGCCGCTGCCTTTGCCGCCGCATCACTTCGCGCCGCTGGCGCGTTTTGGGTTGCGCGCTGTTTGGCCGGCGCGCGCGCTGGCCAAGTTCTGCTTTCGCGGCGAGGCGGCCCGCGCGCTGTTCGCCGGTCTGGCGGCGCATTCTGTTCTGCCGCTCGATGCGCCGGTCACTGCGGCGTTTGGGCTGGTGCTGGGCGCGAGCGCGCACGCCGTGGGGTGGCCGATGGCGCAAGGCGGCTCGCAGCGCATCGCCGACGCCCTGGCTCAGCATTTCAGGGCGATGGGCGGCGAGGTCGTCACCGGCTGGCGGGTGGAGTCGCTGCGCGAGTTGCCACCGGCGCGCGCGACGCTGCTCGACGTGACCCCGCGCCAGCTCGCGCGCATCGCGGGCGACCGTCTGCCGGCCGGCTACCGCCGCCAACTGATGCGCTATCGCTATGGCGCGGGCGCCTTCAAGGTGGACTATGCGCTCGACGGGCCGATCCCGTGGAAAGCGCCGGAGTGCGCGCGCGCCGCAACGGTGCACCTGGGTGGCACACTGGACGAGATCGCCGAGGGCGAGCGAGAGATCATGCGCGGCCGGCACCCGGAGCGGCCGTTCGTGCTTCTGGCGCAGCATACCCTCTTCGACCCCAGCCGCGCGCCGGCCGGCGGTCATACCTGCTGGGCCTATTGCCACGTGCCGCATGGTTCAACGGTGGACATGACCGAGTGCATCGAGGCGCAGATCGAACGGTTTGCGCCGGGCTTCCGCGAACGCATCCTGGCGCGCCATGTGATGAACCCCGCTGCGATGGAGCGTTACAACGCCAACTATATCGGCGGGGACATCAACGGCGGCGCGCAAGACCTGCGCCAGCTCTACACGCGCCCGACGCTGCATCAACCGCCCTACGCCACGCCGGTAGCGGGACTCTATCTCTGCTCGTCCTCCACGCCGCCAGGCGGGGGGGTGCACGGGATGTGCGGCTATCATGCGGCCCGGCTGGCGCTGAAGCGAATGGGGGCGATGGTCAAAAACTCAGATGGCCGATGCCGATCGCCGACCGAGCGATCGGCATCCGGCCTATAATCATCAAAGTCCCGTCCCGATACAGACTGCGCGATGCGACTGCTCGAACAGATTCCCCACCTTCGCTTTCCTGCTCCTTTGCCCTCGAGGTTGCTCGAAGTGCGTCAGGCGTTCGATGGGGCGCGCGTGGATGACCCGGCCCTCGCGACGCGCCGCGCGCTCGAAACGAGCGGCATCCTCGCGCGGATCAAAGCCGGCGATAGCGTCGCCGTGGGGGTGGGGAGTCGCGGCATTGCGAACATCGTCACCATTGCGCGCGCGGCCGTGGATCGGCTGAAAGAGCATGGCGCACGCCCCTTTGTGGTTGCAGCGATGGGCAGCCACGGCGGAGCGACGGCGGAAGGCCAGCGCGAGCTGCTGGCCGGCATGGGCGTCACCGAGGAGAGCATCGGCTGCGAGTTCCGCATCACGATGGAGGTGAAGGAGATCGGCCGCATCCCCGGCGGCCCGGCCCTGCACCAAGATGTCCACAGCGCAGCGGCCGACCACACCATCCTCATCAGCCGGATCAAGCCGCACACCGACTTTCACGGCAAGCTGGAGAGCGGGCCGTCGAAGATGGAAGTGATCGGGCTGGGCAAGCGCCACGGGGCGGAGATGATGCACGCCTGGGGGACGATTGGTTTTCAGCGCTTCCTGGCGCCAGCGGCGCGTATCTATGAGGCGAACACCAACGTGCGCGGCGCGATCGCCATCCTCGAGAATGCTTACGAAGAGACCGCCGAGATCGTCGGCCTCACTGCCGACCAGATCGGCACGGAGGCCGAAGCGCGCCTGCTGCAAAAGGCCAAATCGCTCATGATGAGCCTGCCGTTCAAAAGCATAGACATCTTGGTGATCCGCGAATTGGGCAAGAACATCAGCGGCACCGGTATGGACACCAACGTCCTCGGCAAGCTGGAGGTCAACCGCCAGCCGGAGCCGGAAGACCGCAACGACATCGGCGCGCTGGTGCTGCTCGACTTGACCGAAGCGACGCACGGCAACGCCTCCGGCATTGGCCTGGCCAACGTGACGACGGCGCGCGCCGTGCGCAAGATAGACTTCATCGCGACTTACACCAACGCCATCACTGCGACGACCTTCGGCCTCAAGCGCTCGGTCATTCCGATCACGATGGCCGATGACCGGCGGGCACTGGAAGTGGCCGTGCGCTGCTGCGGCGTACCGCCCGATCGCGAGCCGACGTTCGTCTTCGCGCGCAATACGCTCCACGTTGAGCACTTGTGGATGAGCCCCAACCTGCGTCCGCAGATCGAAGCTCATCCGCGACTGACCATCCTCGGCGAGACGCCGTTGGCCTTCGACGAAAGCGGCTGTATGACTTCGCCGTGGCGGATGGAACCTTGACGCATGCATCTGTTCACCCCTGCCGGCGCCGATGAGTTTTTGGCGCACACTCAGGGCGCCCTCGAGGCGCGCGAAGTGGCCAGCAACTTGATGCTAGGCGTGGCGCTGCAGTTGCGGGCTTACCCCGTCGTCGAACAACAGCCATACTTCGCCGTCGTGGAAGATGAAGGCGGCTTGGTCGCTGCTGCGCTGATGACGCCGCCGCATCGCTTGATCGTACATGCCGAGCGCGGTGATGCGCAGATCGGCTTCACGCGCATCGCGCATGACCTGCGCGAGCATCGCTGGCAGGTGCGGGGTGTGATCGGCCCCGGCGATGCTGCAGACGAATTCCTGCGCATCTGGCAAAGGCTCACTGGCGCAACCGTCAGGCGCATGACGCATGAGCGCGTCTTTCAACTCGACCACGTGATCGAGCCGCGTTGGCCGCCGGGTGAGTTTCGCGCTGCACATGCAGATGACGCGCCGCTCGTCGCCGAGTGGATCGAGGCCTTTCATCGCGAAGCTCTGCCAGACCACCATCATCCGGATCCGGTGGAATGGGCCAAACGTCGGATTGGCGAAGGCGACATCTTCCTTTGGGAAGAGGGCGGGCGACCCGTGTCCTTGGCAGCGCGCAGCCGCGAGACGCCCAACGCGCGAGCGATCGGGCCGGTGTACACTCCGCCCGAACGACGCAGGCGCGGCTATGCTTCGGCCGTAACGGCGCGGCTCAGCCAGCTCATCCTAGATTCCGGCAAGCGCTACGCCATGCTCTTCACCGATCTGTCGAACCCTACATCGAATAGCATCTATCGCAAGATCGGCTACAAGCCCGTGTGCGATTACAACGCATACCTCTTCGACTGACCATGCCACACGCTTCACTCGTCCTCCGCAACGCCCGTATCTACACGCAGGTGCGCACCGACCCGTGGGCCGAGGCGCTGGCCATCGTCGGCGACCGCATCGCCTGGGTTGGCCCAGATATGGGGGCTGCCGACTGGGTTGGGCCGAATACTCAAGTGATTGACGCCGGCCGGCGGCTGGTGTTACCCGGCTTGATTGACAGCCACTTTCACTTGCTGATGGGCGCGCGCGCCCTGCGCGACCTGCAACTGGACGACGCGCGCACCGTGGATGAAGTGCAAGCGCGCCTGCGCGCCTTCGCCGATGCGCATCCGGAGCGCGAATGGCTCACCGGCCGTGGTTGGCAGCATAGTCTGTTCGCCCGCGACGGCCGGCCCCATCGCGCTGTTCTGGATGCCGTCGTAGCGGACAGGCCAGTCTGCCTAGTTGCGTCCGATGGACATAGCGCCTGGGTGAATACGGCGGCGCTGGAGCGCGCCGGCATCTTAAATGGCCCAGCACATCAGCCGTCGTTCGGCGCAGTGATGATGGGCGAAGACGGCCTGGCCACCGGCGAGCTGCGCGAAGCCGGGATGGACTTCGTCCGCCGTCTGATCCCACCCCTGACGCGCGCAGAAGAGGACGAATTGCTGCGCCGGGCATTGCGCGCCTGCGCCGAATACGGCATCACCAGCGTCCACAACATGGATGGCGACGCGCAGTCGCTGGCGATCTATCGCGATTTCGCGGCGCGCGGCGAACTGACGCTGCGCATCTATGTGCCGCTCACCATCGAGCCAGGCACGCCGGAGGCGGCGATCGAGTCCTGGGTGGATGAGACGAAGGACATCCATCGGGCGGCGCTCGACGCGCGCGCCGAGCCAGGCGAGATACCGTTCATCCGCACCGGCTGCGTCAAACTGTTTGCCGATGGCGTGATCGAGTCGAAGACGGCCTGGATGCTGGAGCCATACGACGACGGCAGCGGCGAGCGCGGTCGGCCCAACTTCGATCCCGACGAGTTTAAGCGGTTGATCACCAAGGCCGATGCGCTCAAGCTGCAAATCTTCGTGCACGCCATCGGCGACGCGGCGGTGCGCGCGGCGCTGGATGCGTTTGAGCTGGCGCGCAAGCTGAACCAGCCGCGCGACTCGCGCCATCGCCTCGAGCATATCGAGGTGCTCGATCCGGTGGACCTGACGCGCATGAAGCGCAAGCGTGTGTTGGCTTCGGTGCAACCGCTGCATGCGGCATTCGGCAGCGATCCGGACAATCCGTGGCGCCGGTTGGTCGGCCCGAAGCGTTGGGCGTGGGGCTTCCCCTGGCGCGCGATTCTGAACGCCGGCGTGCCGATGGCGTTCGGCAGCGACTGGCCGGTGGTCACCATGAACCCGTTCGAGGGCATGCGCGCCGCGCTCACCCGACCCAAGCTCGACTTCAGCGACGCGCGAAGCCACTTCCCAGATCATCGCCTGACGCTGGAAGAACTCATCGCCGGCTATACGTTCGACGGCGCTTTCTTCGAGTTTCAGGAGCGTGACAAGGGCCGTATCAAGCCGGGGATGCTAGCCGACCTGGTCGTGCTGGACACCGACCTGTTCAACCTGCCGCGCGCCGACCTCGAGGCCAGCATCGCGAACACGCGCTCCGCGCTCACCATCGTCGGCGGCCGCATCGTGCATCGCGCGCTGGCGTGATGGTGTGGACGTAGAGCGTGACCCCCCACTCCAATCATGAGTCGGAGTGGGGAGTAGGGAGTGGTTATGAATCCATCACCAGCACGATCTTGCCGATGTTGTGGTTGGCCTCCACGCGGCGATGCGCCTCGGCGGCGTCGCGCAGTGGGTAGATCGAATCAATGATCGGGCGCAGTTCGCCTCGCTCGAAGCGTGGCATGGCGAACGCGGCGAATGCCTGCGTGAGCGCGATCTTCTCCGGCAGCGGCGTGCGGCGCAACGTCGTGCCGGTCACCGTGATGCGCTTGGCCATGATGAGTCCCAGATCGAGTTCACCCCTCGAACCGCCCAACATGCCGATCAGCATCAGCCGGCCATGCGTTGCGATTGCGCGCAGGTTAGCGTTCCAGTATGGCGCGCCGACGAAGTCGAGCACGACATCGGCGCCGTGGCCCGAGGTGAAGGCCAGGACGTGCTCGGCGAAGTCCTCTTGCTTGTAGTTGACGGCGAGCGATGCGCCCAGGTCGCGGCAGAACGCCACTTTCTCCGGCGCGCCGGCAGTGGCGATGACCTGAGCACCAGCAGCGCGCGCCAGTTGGATCGCGGCACTGCCTACGCCGCTTGCGCCGGCATGGATCAGGACGGTCTCGTTCGCCTGCAAGTTACCCAGCGTGAACAGGTTGAGATACGCAGTGAGAAAGGCCTCGGGGATGGCTGCGGCTTGCTCGAACGAGAATCGGTCGGGAATGCGCATGGCCATACCGGCGGGCACCGTCGCCAGCTCGGCATAGCCGCCGCCGGTGACGACGGCCATCACACGGTCGCCGGCGTGCCAGAGACCGGTCGGCTGCACCACCTCGCCGGCCAGCTCTAGGCCGAGGATCGGTGAGGCGCCAGGCGGAGGCGCATAGTGGCCCCTGCGCTGTAGGATGTCGGCGCGGTTCACCGCCGCGGCCCGCACGCGCACGAGCAGCTCGCCCGCAACCGGCTGAGGATCGGGGGCATCGCCGTAGCGGAGCACGTCGGGGCCGCCGGGTGCGTCGAAAAGAATCGCTTTCATCGTCTTTGCCTCGCCGCCCACAGCACCGCAATCACCGTCATGGCGTCGCGAATCTCGCTATCGAGCACCATCTTCAGCACATCGGCGAACGGCAGTATGGCGACTTCGAGAAATTCGGTGTCGTCCGGCGCGATCGCGTCATCGGCGGCGCGAATCAGATCGCGCGCGATGAACAAGTGCGCCACTTCGTGGCATACCGATTTCGACGTGTAATGCGTGTTGATGTGCTGCAGGACGCCGGCGCGATGGCCGATTTCTTCGATCAGCTCACGCTGGGCGCTGGCCTCGGGGGATTCGCCGGGCTTGCAGCCGCCGGTCGGCATTTCCCAGCGGTGCCCTTCGCCAAAGACGTAGCGATACTGGCGCACCATCACGACGTGCTCATCGTCCACGAAGGGCAGCACGCCGACGCAAGCGTTCATCTCGCACACGCCGTAAATCGTCGTCTTGCCGTTGGGCAGTTCGGCGATGTCCTCGCGCAGTCGAATCCACGGGTTGCGGTAGATCTCGCGCGTCGAAAGGGTCTTCCAGGGTTGGGGCGTCATCGGTTTGGCAGCTTGCAAGTTGATCCGTTGATAGGCCGGTAGGTTACCAGATGGACTGGGGCGCGGTTGGATGGGGCTGCCACGCCTGCTGCTCGGCAATTCGTCGGCTTTGCCAATACAATGTCGCGGGACGCCGATGAAACGCACGCGCGCGCTCGACATTCTGGCGAAGGCCGGCGTGCCTCACGAGGTGCGCGAATTCGCCGCACGCGAGTTCACCGTCGAAGAAGCCGCCGAGAAGCTTGGCCTATCGCTGAGTCTGGTGTTCAAGACGCTGCTGGTCAGGGGCGAACGCAAAGGGTTGGTCTTTGCGCTCACACCGGGCGATGCCCGGCTCAGCCTGAGCAAGCTGGCGAAGGCGATGGGCGACAAGCGCGCCGAACTGGTGGATGTCGAAGACCTGTTTCGGCTGACCGGCTACCTGAAGGGTGGGTGCGCGCCGCTCGGGGCGAAGCGCGACTTCCCGGTGTTCATGGATCAATCGGCGATGGCGCATGCGCGGATTTGTGTGAGCGCCGGCCTGCGTGGCCTGCAGGTGCTGATCGCGCCGGCCGACCTGCAGCGCATGACACGGGCGACCCTCGCCGACCTTTGTGAGGGTGAGCCGGCGAGTTGACGGCGCCGGCAGCGTTCGCGTGTCGTTCATTTGCTCGGCACAAACCTTTGCGCCCGATGCGCGCTCCCGATTGGGCATGGCGCACCGTCATCGGTTACAACAGAGGCCATGATACCGGTCAAAACGATTGAATGGATTGGCGAGCTCGATGGCGTCGCCCGGCTGATTGATCAGACGTTGCTGCCGAACGAGCTGCGCTACCTGGATGTACGCGACGTGGAGGCGATGTGGGAAGCGATCAAGATGCTGCGGGTGCGCGGCGCGCCGGCCATCGGCATTGCCGCGGCGATGGGCATGGTGCTGGCCGTGCGCGACTGCGCGCCAAGCTGTCGCGACGCATTCGTCGCTGCAGTCGATCGCGCCGCGGCCTACCTCAACAGCGCGCGCCCCACTGCGGTCAACTTGTCATGGGCGACGCGCCGAATGCAGTCGTTTGTCGTCAACCACCTTGCGCTGCCCATCGAAGACCTGAAGCAGCTCATGCTTGCCGAAGCGAAGCAGATGGTGCAGGAAGATAACGCCGTGTGCCAAGCGATCGGCCGGCTGGGCGAGCCGTTGATTCGCGACGGCGATTCATGGCTGACGCACTGCAACGCCGGCGGCCTGGCGACGGCGCAATGGGGCACGGCGACCGCGCCGATCTACATGGCGCATGCCGCCGGCAAACGGGTACACGTCTTCGCCGACGAGACGCGCCCATTGCTGCAGGGCGCGCGCCTGACCGCCTGGGAGTTGCAACAGGTCGGCGTGCCAGTGACGGTCATCACCGACAACATGGCCGCTACCGTAATGGCGCAGGGAAAGGTGCAAGGCGTCATTGTGGGGGCAGATCGCGTAGCGGCCAACGGTGACTTCGCCAACAAAATCGGCACGCTCGGCGTGGCCATCCTCGCCAAGGAGTTCGGCATACCATTCTACGTCGCCGCGCCGACTTCCTCGATAGACATGCAGCTCGCCTCGGGCCACTTGATCCCCATCGAGGAGCGTCGCCCCGAGGAGGTGAGCGAAGGTTTCGGCAGACGCACTGCGCCGCTCGGCGTGCGCATCTACAATCCCGCCTTTGATGTGACCCCGCATCGCTACATCACGGCCATCATTACCGAGCGGGGCATTGTGCGTGCGCCGTTTAGCGAAGGATTGCGCGCCCTCTTCGAGCACAGCCCGTCGTTGCGATAAGTGAGTCATGCGCCGTTGGGCGAACGCGCAGGCACTGATCTCCCAGCCGGTATAAACTTGAGGATGCCTACCAGATGTTCGCAGCGGCCAACCCCCGAGAGGGCATCCAGGTAATCGTCGAGCTGTGAGTGACCAAAACCAACCTACAACGACAGACTACCCGAACGTCTACACGGCGGAACAAGCGGCATTGCTGATCGCGCGCTACCAGTCCGTGCGCCAGCCGCATCCGTTCGATGGACGCTGCCCTTATGTGGGCGCGGTGCCTTTTCGCGAAGCCGACGCGCGGCTGTACTTCGGTCACGAGAACCAGCTCGAAGCTCTGCTCGATCAGATCGAGCGCGGTGAACATTTCATCTGCATTTACGGGCCGGCGAAGAGTGGCAAGACCTCGCTGATCCAGGCCGGCTTGACCTTCGCGCTGCGCAACGGCGCCCTCATGGATAGCAACACCTGGCCGATTCAGACCTTCACGCCCGGCGACGCGCCAATGCGCCAGCTGACCGACGCCGGCGCAAGCCTGATCGAACGCGCCGGCTTGAACCAGGGGATTGCCGATGCCCTTCGCCGACACGGACTGGCCAGCCTGGACGACATGCGCGACTTCGTGGATGCCTTGCTCGGAGCGGATGCCCGTCGGCGCGTCGTGCTGGTCGTAGACCAGTTTGAGGATGTGTTCACGTCGGCGGATGAGTCTGAGCGACGCGCGTTCATCGGCCTCATCACTCAGCTCGCCAAAAAACCGCTCACGCGGTTGATCCTCACCCTGGTGATGCGTTCGGAGTTTTTGGATCAACTCTCGCGCTACCCTGAGTTGCACAAGCCGTTCATTGCGCATGGGGTCGAACTGCCGTTGATGGAGCCGAGGGAGCTGGCGCGCTCCATCGTGCTGCCGGCGCTGGAGACGGGCACAACCATCGAGCCCGCGCTGGTTGCGCGATTGGTGAACGACGTGTATGGCGCACCGGACATGCTGCCCAGCCTGCAGAAGGTCCTGCGCGATCTGTTTATGGCCATTCCGGTCAAACGCGGCGCGGAGAAGACGCTGCTGTTGGCTGATTACATAGACTTCGGCCCCCTGCGCGAACGAGAAGGCGACCGGCCGCCGGTTGCGACCGGTAAGGCAGCAACGCCCGTCCGGCGTCCGCTCCGCGAGGCGCTGGGCGAGCAGCGCGCAATATCGCACTTTGCCCGCCAGGAGGCGCGCCTGCGCCGAATGAAGACCGTGACGATCATCGCAGCGATGTTCGGTGTACTCGCAGTGACATTCGGCGCATTCGGCCTCGTCCAGCGTGCGCAATTCGGCCAACAGGCCGAAGCGGCGGCTACGGCAGAAGCGATTGCCCAAGCCGACGCCACCCGCGCCGTGCAGACGGCCCGCGCCGCTGGCTTCGCCCAGGCCACAGCCGAGGCTCACGCGACGCGCGCCGGGGAGGAACGCCAGATCGCCGTCGCGACGCGCGCCGCCGCCGAGGCCGCCGCGACCCAGTCGGCTGTGGCGCGCCAGCTCGCGGTGGATGAGCGCGCTACGGCGGTTGCGCTGGCCACCAGCGTCGCCAACCGCGAGCAAAACGCCGTGATGATGGAGGCGACAATCAGCGCGGTGGCGACGCGGTCGAGCGCGCAAGTGCGCGATGCGCTCGCCGCCAAGGCCACCGCCGAAGTGAATCTGCTGACTACGCGCTCGCGCGAGCTGGCTGCCGTCGCGCTCAATCAACTGGCCGATGACCCGCAGCTTGCGCTCTTGATCGCGATCGAGGCAGAGCAGACTGCCCACACCGTGCAATCGGAGGACGCATTGCGGCGATCTATGGCGCGTGCCTTCCCCAACGAGGGCGCCTTTCGTCATCCGGCTGCAGTGGCCGACGCGCGTTTCTCATCCGACGGCAGGTATCTGCTCACAGCCGGCCGCGATGGTGTGGCGCGCCTCTGGGACATCGCGTCGGGCGAGGTGATCACAGCGCTTCGCGGGCATCTGGGGCAGGTGACGCGCGTCGCGTTCTCGCCGACCGGGGGTCAAATCGCCACAGCCAGCACTGACCGCACAGCGCGCATTTGGAACCTGGGCACCGGGCGCATCATTACCGTGCTGGCAGGGCATACCGGCATTGTGAACGATGTCGCCTTCTCACCCAACGGCGAGCTGCTCGTGACCGGCAGCGCAGACCGCACCGTACGCGTGTGGGATCTGGCGTCCGGGGCACTGCTCACTAACCCGATCCAACTGAGCGCAGTCGTCAGCCAGGTCGTCTTCCTGGAGAACGGCGAGATTGGCGTCTTGACCGCAGATGGCGCAGAGCGATTCAACCCGCGCACCGGCCAGAGCGTCGGCCCGTGGTCTCAGGACGAGCGGACTTCGTTCGTCCGCTTGCCGAACGGATTGCCGGCTGTGCGACGCGCGGGCGATGTGGTGGGCCTATATGGCCACACTGCGCCGGCGGCGGTGACGGATGTCGGCGCCGACCGCGTCGCCACGGCAAGCGCCGACGGGACAGCGCGCGTGCATTGGTTGCGCGCAGCGGCGCTGATCGAGCGGGCGCGCTCGCTGCTCGGTCGCGAGTTGACCTGCGCCGAGCGCGTCCGCTTTCTCAACGAGGCGCGCCCATGCCCTGCGCCATAGCAGTGGGGTATTGGCTATAAGCAGCCGCTCCATCCGCCCACCGCTGCCTGGCCCAGCGCCAGTCCGCCGTCGTTCGGCGGCACGACATGGTGCATGAGCACCTCGAACCCCGCCGCGCGCAAGCGCGGCAACGTCCGCCGCAACAACTGCACGTTTTGGAAGACGCCGCCGCTCAGCGCCACGACGTTCAGGCCGGTTTGTCGGCGCACGTGGTCGCTCACCTGCGCGATTAGCTCAGCGATGGTGTTGTGCAACCGGGCCGCGATAACCTGGCGCGCAACGCCGGCGCGCAGGTCGTCCACCATGCGACGTAGCATCGGCGCGGGGTCGAGCAGCAGCGCGCCGCCATCGGCTGCTGGCGCGGTCACCCATTCATACCGTTCCTGTTCCGCGTCATCGCAGAGCGCCTCCAACTCAATCGCGGCTTGCGCTTCGTAGGTGACCGTTTGCCGCACCCCCACCAGCGCTGCAACGGCGTCGAACAGTCGGCCCATGCTGCTGGTCGGGGGGCAGTTGAAACCGCGCTCCAATTGTTGGCGCAGCGCGCGCCGCTCCTGGGGCGGACATGCCGACACACACGGCAGGTCGTCGTCCCATGGGATGCCGGCCACCCATAGATGCGCCAGCGCGGCGCGATACGGCCGCTTGATGCTGGCATCGCCGCCGGGCAGCGGGACGTACTTCAGTTGCGCCACCCGCGTGAACGTCCGACAGTTGGCGACTAACACCTCGCCGCCCCAAATGGCGCGATCGCTGCCGTAGCCCGTGCCGTCGAAGCTGACGCCGATGACATCCACATCGGGGGCGAAGCCGTGTTCGGCCAAGCAAGCCGCGATGTGCGCATGGTGATGCTGCACCTTCACCAGCGGCAAGTTGTGCTCCGCCGCGAAACGCTCGGCCCACTGTGTGGAGAGGTAGCCGGGATGGAGATCGCAAGCCACCCGCTCTGGCGTGATGCGAAAGAGCTTGACGAAGTGCGCCAGCGCGCGTTCGAACGCTTGAAGCGTCTCCAGATTCTCCATGTCGCCGATGTGCTGGCTGAGATAAGCTTGCCGATCGCGGGCGACGCAAAACGTCGCCTTAAGCTCGCCGCCCACTGCGATGAGCGCTGGGACTGACTGCGCCAGCCGAATGGGGAAAGGCGCATAGCCGCGCGAGCGCCGGACGGGCAACGTGCGCCCTGCGAAGGCGCGCATCACGCTGTCGTCGCACCACATGTGGATGTCGCGGTTGTGCAACAAGAACCCATCGGCCAGCGACGCCAGCCGGCGCAGCGCTTCGTCGTTGTCCTTGCAGATTGGCTCGTCGCTCAGGTTGCCGCTCGTCATCACCAGTGGCTGCGTCAGGTCGTCCAGCAACAGGTAATGCAGCGGCGAATAGGGCAGCATCAGGCCGACGTAGGCATTGCCCGGCGCGACCAGTTCGCTCAACGGCGCATCGGGCCGGCGGCGCAGCAGCACGATCGGTCGGGCTTTGCTGGTCAGCAGGGCGATCTGGTCATCGTCCATCTCGGCCAACGCGCGCGCGGCGGCGAGATCGCGCACCATCACGGCAAAGGGTTTATCGCCCCGCCCTTTGCGCCGACGCAGGGCGCACAGGGCGGCATCGTTCGTTGCGTCGCAAGCCAGATGAAAGCCGCCGATGCCTTTGACCGCGACGATCCAACCGTCGCGCAGGGCGGCCTGCGCGGCGCGGATGGCGTCATCATCGTGCAGCGTCGGTTGGCCAGGCGCCTCGAACCACACGCGCGGCCCGCACGTCGGACACGCCACCGGTTGGGCGTGAAAGCGACGGTCGGTCGGGTCGTGATATTCGCGCGCGCACACCGGGCACATCGGAAAGGCCGACATCGTCGTGAGCGGCCGGTCGTAGGGGATGTCTTGGATGATGGTGAAGCGCGGCCCGCAGTGGGTGCAATTGATGAACGGGTAGCGATAGCGCCGGTCGGCAGGGTCGAACAGTTCGCGCAGGCAATCGTCGCAGACGCATACATCGGGCGAGATGGAGGTGTTGGCTTCGGCGCGCGCTTCGCTCTCGACGATGACGAAAGCCGATTCGCCACGCACCGGCACAGCTTCTACTTCAATGCTGTCCATCATCGCCAGCGGCGGCGGGTTGGCGCGCAGCTCGCGCAGGAATGCGGCCAGCGCGCTGGGGGCCCCTTCAACCTCGATGAACACGCCGCCGCTATCGTTGCCCACGTGTCCGGCGAGCGCCAGCCGCCGGGCAAGGCCGAACACAAACGGCCGGAAACCCACGCCCTGCACGATCCCCCGCACGATCAGCCGCCAGCGTGCGCGCGCACCATCAGACATCGCTCGGCATTGTAAGCACCTTTCGGTCGGCCGTACATCCCTTAGAATTACCTCGGTGCACGAGCTGTCCATCGCTGCCAGCCTGGTCGAATCGGTCGAGCAAGCGGCGCGCCGGGCGGGGGCGCAGCGCGTCGCGCGGGTGTTTCTGCGCTTGGGCGCGCTCTCCGGCGTGGCCAAGGATGCGCTGTTGTTCGGCTACGACGTTGCCACGGCGGGCACGCTGCTGGAAGGATCGCGCCTGGTAATAGAGGAGGTAGCGGTGGCCGTGCATTGTGAGACTTGCCGCCGCGATGTGAAGCTATCGAGCATTCAGGACTTTCGCTGTCCGGTATGCGGCCAGCCTTGCGCACAGATCGCGGCGGGGCGGGAGCTAGAGATCACCGGCATCGAAATCGAAGTGGCCGACGACGCGAGCCTTCAAGCGGAATCGGCCTGACAAGCAGGGAGACGTATGGCGACGCGCTACCTCGAAATTCGACAAGGGGTGCTGAGCAAGAACGATCAACTGGCGGCCGGCCTGCGCGAACGCTTCGCGCGCGCCGGCCTGTTCGTCGTCAACCTGGTGTCCAGCCCAGGCACCGGCAAGACCGCGCTGTTGGAACGCCTGCTCGCCGAGATGCGCGCCATGGGCCTGCACGTAGCGGCGGTGGTGGGCGATTTACAGACCGACAACGACGCGCGACGGCTGGCGCGCAGCGGCGCACCCGTGCGCCAGATCACCACGGACGGCATGTGTCATCTGGAAGCGGACATGCTGGCCGGCAAGCTGGAGGGGTGGGACCTCGACGCGCTCGACTTTTTGTTCATCGAGAACGTCGGCAACTTGGTGTGTCCTACGTGGTACGACCTGGGCGAGGATATTCGGCTGGTGCTCCTCTCGGTGACCGAGGGCGAGGACAAGCCGTTGAAATATCCGGTGATGTTCAACTCCGCCGATGTCGCGGTGATCACCAAGACCGACCTAACTGCGGCGTGTGAGTGTAACCTGGACGCGATGCGCGCCAACATTCGCGCCGTGCGGCCGGGGATGCTGATCTTCGAGACCTCGGCCAAGACCGGGGCGGGGTTGTCGGAGCTGCTCGCCTTCCTGCTCGCGCAGCGCCGGGCGAAGTATCCAACTGCGTGAGCGCGCAGGAGCAACAGCGATGTGCTTGGGCATTCCAGGTCGCGTGCAAGAAATCTACGAAACAGACGGCATCCGCATGGGCAAGGTGAACTTCGGCGGCGTCGTCAAAGAGGTGTGCCTCGACTACGTGCCGGAGATCGCCGTCGGCGACTACACCATCGTGCATGTCGGCTTCGCCATCACCCGCATTGACGAGGCGTCGGCGCAGGAGAGCCTGCGCCTCTTTCAGGAGCTGGGCGTGCTCGATGAGGAGTTGCAGCCTGAACAGCACGCGGGGGCGTCCGGCCCGCCGGCGTGTCCGGCTCACCCTTGGGGCGGCGTGGCGCCGGATGAACGATGAAGTACCTGGCCGAGTTTCGCAACGGTGAGATCGCGCAGCGCCTGGCCGCTGAAATCCGGCGCATGACCACGCGGCCCTGGGCGATCATGGAGGTGTGCGGCGGGCAGACGCATGCGATCATCCGCAACGGCATTGACCAATTGCTGCCGCCGGAGATCGAGTTGATCCACGGCCCCGGCTGCCCGGTGTGCGTGACGCCGCTGGAGGCGATTGACAAGGCGCTGGCCATCGCCGCGCGCCCCGACGTGATCTTCTGCTCGTTTGGCGATATGCTGCGCGTGCCCGGCAGTCGCCACGACCTCTTCCGCGTCAAGAGCGAGGGGGGCGACGTGCGCGTGGTGTACTCGCCGTTGGACGCCGTGGCGATTGCGCGCGACAACCCGCACAAGCAGGTCGTCTTCTTCGGCATCGGCTTTGAGACCACGGCGCCGGCGAACGCGATGGCCGTCGTCGTCGCCAAGCGCCAGGGGCTAAAAAACTTCTCGATGCTCGTCTCGCACGCGCTGGTGCCGCCGGCCATCGAGGCGATCATGAATTCGCCATCCAACCGCGTACAGGCCTTCCTCGCCGCCGGCCACGTGTGCAGCGTGATGGGCTACTGGCAATATCCGCCGCTGGCCGAGAAATATCGCGCGCCGATTGTGGTGACCGGCTTCGAGCCGCTGGACATCCTGGAAGGCATCCGCCGCGCCGTGCGCCAGTTGGAAGCCGGCACAGCCTACGTCGAGAACGCTTACCCGCGCGCCGTCACCTTTGAAGGCAATCAGCCGGCGCAGCGCATGCTGGCCGAGGTGTTCGAGCCTACCGACCGCGTCTGGCGCGGCATCGGCATCATCCCCAACAGCGGCTGGCGCCTGCGCGACGCGTACCGCGAGTTCGACGCCGAAGCCCGGTTCAACGTCGCCGACATCCGCACGCAAGAGTCGCCGATCTGCCGCAGCGGCGATGTGTTGCAGGGCAAGATCAAGCCAACGGAATGTCCGGCGTTCGGCGATCCGTGCACGCCTCGCACGCCGCTGGGTGCGACGATGGTGAGCAGCGAAGGCGCCTGCGCGGCTTACTACAACTACGGGCGGTTCGCATGAGCGGTGAGCCGTGAGCTGTGAACCATGAGCGGTGAGCTGTAAGGGATGAGACCGACTCCCCACTCCCGACTTCCGATCTCTGACTTCTGGACTCTGGACTCTGGACTCTGGACTCTGGACTCTGACTCTGACTCTGGACTCTGGCTTCTCATTTCCCATGTCCCTCGACTTCAGCACCTGGTCTTGTCCTCTACCGTTGCGGGACTATTCTCACATCGTCATCGGCCACGGCGGCGGGGGAAAGCTGACGGCCGAGCTGATCCAACACCTGTTCGCGCCGGCCTTCGACGACGAAGCACTGCGCCAGATGGGCGATGCGGCCGTGTTGCCGATAGATGGCGCGCGCCTGGCGGTCTCGACCGATTCGTTCGTGGTGCGGCCGTTGTTCTTCCCCGGCGGCTCGATCGGCGAGCTGGCCGTCAACGGCACGGTAAATGATTTGGCCATGATGGGCGCGCGGCCGCTCTACCTGACCGCCGGCTTCATCGTCGAGGAGGGGCTGCCGCTTGCGCAGCTTGGCGCGATTGTCGCGCGCATGGCGGCAGCGGCGCGCGCCGTCGGCGCGCGTGTTGTGGCCGGCGACACCAAGGTGGTGGACAAAGGCCACGGCGATGGCGTATTCATCAACACGACGGGCATCGGCCTCATCCCCGACGGCGCGCGCATTGGGCCGGATCGCGCCCGGCCGGGCGACTGCGTGCTGGTCAACGGCTCGATCGGCGATCACGGCATGGCCATCATGAGCGTGCGCGAGGGCCTGGAGTTCGAGGCGACGATCACCAGCGACACTGCGCCGCTGCACGATCTCGTCTCAGCGATGCTGGCAGCCGCGCCGGACGCGATTCACGCCTTGCGCGACCCCACGCGCGGCGGCCTGGCGGCCGCGCTGAACGAGATCGCGGCGGCTTCGCGCGTTGGCGTCCAGATCGATGAGCGCGCGCTGCCGGTGAACCCTGCTGTGCAAGCGGCCTGCGACCTGTTGGGCATGGATCCGCTCTACGTAGCCAACGAAGGGAAGCTGGTCGCGTTCGTCACGCCAGAGGCGGCCGAGGCGATTCTGGCGCGCATGCGCGCCCACCCATTGGGCCGCCAGGCCGCGATAATCGGGCAAGTCGTGGAGCAGCCGGCCGGCCTGGTGACTGCGCGCACGGCCATCGGCGGCACGCGGGTCATCCCCATGCCCCTGGGCGAACAACTGCCGCGCATCTGTTAGAGGAGAGTTCCCGTATGTCCGACACGGCTTATCTGATGATCAGCGGCGCGACAACGGCCCATCGCGCCCCGGAGTTCGTCGCCGCGCTCAGCGCCCGATTTGCGCATGTGATTACAGTGCAGACGCCGAACGCCATGCGCCTGATCAGCCCGCATGACCTGCGCCGCATCCCCAACAACCAACTGGTGGAGAGCTACTTTGACGCGCGCATTTTGCCGCGGCCGACGCCCGGGCCGGTGTTGTTCGCACCGTGCAACTTCAACTCACTCAACAAGCTGGCCGGCGGCGTGGCCGACAACCTGGCGCTGTCCATCGTCGCCGAGATGATCGGCTTCGGGCAGCCGGTCGTCGTCGCGCTGTCGCTGAACGAGCCTTTGTTCGCTCATCCCATTGTTCGGGAGTCCATCACAACGCTGACCCGTTGGGGGGTTACGGTCGTCGAGCCACAGGATGTGGGCCAGGGCCTCACCATGGCGCCGACCGAGGTCGTGCTGAAGGCGTTCTTCGCGCGCGCCGTCACGGCGGGTTGACGGCCGGCGTCGGCGCATCCGGCTCGATCAGCTCGCGCGCTTTTAATTCGGCCCAGAACGCCGGCGGAATCGGCACAGCGAAGTCGGCGAGGTTTTGGTCAATCTCGCTCGGCTTTGCCATGCCGACGATCAACGCTTGCACGGCCGGATGCGCCGCGGCGAATTGCATGGCCGCCGCGCGCAGCGAGACGCCATACCCGGCGCAGACGCGCGCGATCATCCGCGTCAGGCGCAGGATCGGCTCCGGCGCAGGCGCATACTGGTAGCGCGCGCCCGGTTGCGCGCCGGTGGCCAAAATACCGCCGTTGAAAACCCCAGCGGCGAGAATGCCGATCCCCTTCGCCATGGCGAGCGGAAAGGCCTCGCGCAGCGGCGCCTGCTCCAGCAACGTATAGCGGCCGGCCAGGATGGCGCAATCGAGCGGGGCATGGCGCGCGAAGTCCAACAGAAAGTCGGTCTGGTTCAAGCCGGCGCCGATCGCGCGAATGACCCCTTGCGCTTTCAAGTCCAGCAGCGTCGGATAGGCTTCGTCCATGATCTGCGCGCGGTAGTCGCCGGCTTCCGGGTCGTGCACGTGCACAATGTCCAGATGCGCCACGCCCAGGCGCGTGAGGCTGCCCTCGATGCTGCGCAGCACCGCATCGCGCGCGTAGCTGCGCACGCCGGCGCCCTGCTGGCCGATGCGGTCTGGGTCGGGCAGCCAACCGACCTTGGTGCTGATCAGAAACCGGTCGCGCGGGATGCCGCGCAGCGCCAGGCCAACGCGCATTTCAGATTGGCCGTTGGCGTAGAACGGCGCAGTGTCCAGCAGGTGGACGCCGCGTTCGAGCGCGCGATGAACCGTCGCAATCGCGTCGGCTTCGCTCACGCCATAGCCGAACGTGCGCTCCATCGAGCCGAGCGGTGCGCAGCCGAGGCCGAGCCGGGGAATCGAAAAGGCAAGCCCCATAGGCGGGCAGGATTCGCGTCACTTGCAACCCGGAGACCACAGAAAAGGCCCCGGGCACAAATGGCGCGTGGTCAAGTCGGGCGCTTTATGATCCCGCCGGCGTCGTCACGACGTCGCCGTCGAAGCGCAAGAAGAACAGGTTCATGGCCGTGTCGTTCTCGTTGCGCATGGCGGCGAGCACGAGGAAGGACTTGTTCGTGGGGTTCTGCTTGCCGAACAAGCAGAAGGTCGCGCCGGCGCTTGGTGAGTCGCTCATGCCGGCGCAGCCAGGCTGATCCGGCATGTTCCAGCCTGCCGATTGCATGCGTTCGTTGGTATAGAACGCCTTCACGTCCTCGGGTGTCTTGACCGACGTGAAAGTGATGATCTCGAAGTTGTCCACGCGCACGCCTTCGCTCGACCCCGATGCCTTGACGAGGGCCTGCACGGCCAGCTTGATCGGCAACGGCAGCTCGATGTTGTCTTGCTTCATGCCCTCCATCGCCGGCACGTCGGCCCATAGCGCTGCAGTTTGCGTCCCGCTGCCCCCGCCGACCAACGAGCCGATGGGACCACAACCCGAAGTCACAAGCAACACCCAGGCGAGCGCGATTGCGATCGTTTTTGCATTCATCAACATCCCTCCTTGGTTCAGTGGAAAACCTTGCGAGGGCAAAGTGAGCGATACGCGTCTTAGACAACAGGCTTGACCTGGGCTTCACGATGTGGGCAAGCAGACGTGTACTGAAGCGCAGCAGCGCCATCTGCGTCCGGGCGCGGGTGATCCGTGCCAACTTCACATGCCGGCCTTCTCGCAACCCTGTCGCAGTCGCCTTTCTCCCTCCATGGCTTCGTGTTATGCAGGGTTTTCCAACTGCACAATCCTCCTTTCAATTTGTCGTAGCCAATTGCTCTCAATCATAGCAAAGATCGGCCAATTGAAAAATCGGGCGATGCATCGCTGATTGTGGTGGTGGTTCGCGTTGGTTGGCAGAAGCCGAAGCAGGTCTTAAGCTATCCTACGAAGATAGGCGCTAAGTGAAGACCCGCTTCGCGCCTGCGCGCAAGAGCGCTTCGCGCAGTGCTTCGGCATGGGCGACATCGCGCGCCAGGGCGATCATGTTGCCGCCGCGCCCGCCACCGCTCATCTTCGCGCCCAGGGCGCCGGCTGCTCGCGCGGCGTCGCACAGCGCGTCCAGCTCTGGGCATGACACGCCGAGCTGTTGCAACAGCGCGTGATTGGCGTTCATGGCGTGGCCGAGCTGCGCCAGATCGTTGCGCTCCAACGCCTCGCGCGACCGATGCACCAATGCGGCGATCGCATCGAAGTAGCCCTCAATGCGATCCCGGTCGCGCTCCCACGCAGCGCGCACGTCGCCGACGGGGATGCGCGTCGGCGTCGCGATGCCGGTGTCGGCGATCACAAGCGGCAGCCCGGCGCCGATCTTTGCGTCGAGCAGTTCCAGCGGCTTCCCGCGCGCGAACCACACGGGCTGCTCGTAAGCGATCACGGTGTTGTCTATGCCGCTGGGTGAGCCGTGATGCAATTGTTCGACTTCGTAGGCCATCTGGCTCACCTCCTCCGGCAGCAACGCGCGGTCGAAATGCGCAGCGATCGCTCGTCCGATCGCAACCGACACCGCCGCGCCGCTCCCCAGATTAGCGCCGACCGGAATATCGGAGGTCACGGTCAATGTGGCGCGCGGGGGGCGTTGGCCGATAAGCTCGAAGGCCGCCAGGGCCGCGCGCGCCAGCGGGTTGCGCGTCCGGCGCGAGTGACGCCACAGCGAGACGGTGACGCCGACGTCGGGCGCGACGATCGTAAAAGCGCACGAGCCGGTCTCGATGCGCGCACGTGCGCGGAGCGTTGGCAACGGCAGCGCGATGGCCGGCCGGCCATACACTACGGCGTGTTCGCCGCACAAAATCACTTTGGCGCAGGCGCTGCGCTCTACTGTTGTCACCTGTTCGATCCGTGCTGTTGGGCGATCAGCTCCGGTCCCAATTTTGCCACCTCGCAGGGCAAACGCGATTTTCAGGCTGCCTGCTGACCGGGTGCAGGCGGCAGCGCCCGTCCCAGCCAGCAAGCAGGCGCTTGGGCTTGACGCCCTGTTTCGCGTTCTCCACCACCCCATGGCAGCAGATGGCGATGCTAGAGCGAGCATGAATGCCTGCGTCCATGCTGCTACCCGGCTGCACCCTGTTCACCGGTTAATGTGATGCGTTAGGTGGCCCGTTTGGGTGCATTTCAGTTTTGGGGCAGGAGCGCACTCAAAAAGCGCGCAGATTGACCTCGCCCGCGTGAACATCCGAAGATCACGGACGTCGTCGTGGATTGACAGACCGGCATCTCAGCGAGGGACGACAAGCCGCAGGCCGCTGCGGGCATAATGCGAGGACAGTTATATCCGGGAGGTGTGCCATGAAAGAGACCAGGGCGACGACACAGCGCAA
>NZ_JAAFGM010000052.1 GCF_012931985.1 Candidatus Roseilinea sp. NK_OTU-006 | reverse complement strand
GCATCTTCCAGCCCATCCAGGCGCCCAGTGCCGCCAGCAGTTTAAAGTCGCCATAGCCCATGCCTTCCTTGCCGGTGGCGAGCTTGAACAGCCAATAGATGCTCCAAAGAACGAGGTAGCCGGCGGCGGCTCCAATGACCGCTTCCGGCAACGGCGCGAAGACGCCCCACACGTTGGCTAGTAGGCCGAGCCATAAAAGAGGCAACGTCAGGCTGTCGGGCAGCAGTGTAGTGTCGGCGTCGATGAAGCTCGCCGCGATCAGAATCCAGACGAACACCATCGCCAGCAGGCCCGCGGCGCCGAAACCGAAGCGCCAGGCCACCGTCGCCGAAAGCAGCGCGGTCAGTGCCTCCACCACGGGGTAGCGCGCAGAGATCGGCGCGCCGCAATGGGCGCACTTTCCGCGCAGCCGCAGGTAAGAAACGAGCGGGATGTTGTCGACGACGCGCAGTTGTGCCTTGCACGCGGGGCAATGCGAACGCGGCGTCCACAGGTTGTACACGCCGGTTTCGGGACTTTTCTTGCCCTTGAGTTCGGCGCACTGCGCACGCCACTCGGCGTCCATCATCCTCGGCAGGCGGTGGATGACGACGTTCAGAAAGGATCCGATCGCCAGCCCGAAGACGCCGGCGACGATCGCGAAGACGGTGTCGGTAGACAAGAAAGACGCGGTCGGCATCACGGTGCGATGCCGGCCTTTTCCTCTTTAGACCACCTGACCGAGCTTGAAAATCGGCAGGTAGATGGCGATCACGATCGAGCCGATGATCACCCCCAACACGACCATGATCATCGGCTCGATCAGGCTCGCCAGCGCATCGACCGTTTCGTCGACCTCGCGCTCGTAATAGTCGGCCACTTTCGACAGCATCGAGTCGAGCGAACCGGACTCCTCTCCGATCGCGGTCATCTGCACCGCCATGTTCGGAAACACCCCGGAGTTTTGCATCGCCTGCGCCAGGCTGGTGCCGATGTTGACCTCGCTCTGGATCTGCTTGGTCGCTTCCTTGTAGACGGCATTGCCCGAAGCGGGGCCGACCGAGTCGAGCGCTTCGACCAGCGGCACGCCGGCGGCGAAGGTGGTCGACAAGGTGCGGCTCCAGCGGGCGACCGACGCTTTCTGCATCAACTCGCCGATCACCGGCGGTTTCAGCAACAGGCGGTCGACCAGCATCTGTACTTTCGGCGATCGCTTCCACGCCTGGATCAGGAAGTAGACCGCACCGACCGAACCGAACAGCAGCACGTACCCATAGGCGACGAAGAAGTCCGACATCGCGATCACCATCAAGGTCGGTGCCGGCAGGTCGGCGCCGAAGTTGGTGAACACGGTCTTGAACGACGGGATGACCCAGATCATGATGATCGAGGTGATCAGGATCGCCACCAGGATAATCATCAGCGGGTAGAACAGCGCTTTCTTGATCTTGCCCTTCAGCGCCAGCGTCTTTTCCTTGTACGTCGCCAGGCGGTCGAGCAGGGTCTCCAAAATACCGGCCTGCTCGCCGGCGGCGACCAGGTTGCAGAACAGCGGGTCGAAGTAGATCGGGTACTTCCGGAACGCCTGGTTCAGGCTGGTCCCGGTCTCGATGTCCATGCGGATGTCGTTCAGCAGCCGCGCCATCGCGGGATTGGAATGACCGCGGCCGATGATGTCGAAACACTGCAGCAGCGGCACGCCGGCGCGCAGCATCGTCGCCAACTGGCGCGTGAAGATCGCCAGGTCCTTCTCCGAGATCTTGCGGCCGCGGGCGAAGGACTGCTTCTTGATCTTCGACACCATGATGCCGCGCCGGCGCAGCGCAGCGGCCACCACCGACTCGCCGCCCGCGCGCATTTCGCCCTTGACGACGCGGCCTGCCTTGTCGCGGCCTTCCCAGTGAAACACCGCCTCGCGCACCGCTTCCTTCGGTCTGGCGATTGCTCCGGTTGCCATCGATTGCTACTCCGACGTGCGGACGGGCCGCGGATCACTCGTTGGTGCAGCCGAGCACTTCCTCGACCGACGTCAAGCCCTGTTTGACCTTCAACAGCCCCGACTGGCGCAGGTTGCGCACGCCCTCGCGCTGCGCCTGCTGCGCGATCTCCAGCGAGCTGCCGCCCCTCAAGATGATGCGCTGGATCTCTTCCGAAATCGGCATCACCTCGTAGATGCCGATCCGCCCCTTGTAGCCGGAACCCTTGCAGCGCTCGCAGCCGACCGCCTTGTACGGTACCCAGCTGCCGTCGAGGTCGGCCGGCGAGAAGCCGGCCAGCAGCAGCGCCTCCTCGGACAGCTGCGCCGGTTGCTTGCAGCTACACAGGCGCCGCGCCAACCGCTGCGCCGTGATCAGGATCACCGAGGAGACGATGTTGAACGGCGCCACGCCCATGTTCGCCAGTCGCACCAGGGTGGAAGGCGCGTCGTTCGTGTGCAGCGTCGACATCACCATGTGACCGGTCTGCGCGGCCTTGATCGCGATGTCGGCGGTCTCCAGGTCGCGGATCTCGCCGACCATGATGATGTCCGGATCCTGCCGCAGGAACGCACGCAGTGCGTTGGCGAAGGTAAGCCCGGCTTTCTCGTTCACGTTGACCTGGTTGATGCCGGGGAGCTGGATCTCCGCCGGGTCTTCGGCGGTGGAAATGTTGACGCCGGGTTTGTTCAGGATGTTCAGGCAGGTGTACAGCGACACCGTCTTGCCGCTGCCGGTCGGACCCGTCACCAGAACCATGCCGTACGGCCGGTGGATGGCTTCCAGCAACAGCTCTTTCTGGTCCGGCTCATAGCCGAGCGCGTCGATGCCCATCTTCGCCTGCGACGGGTCCAGGATACGCATCACGACCTTTTCGCCGTACAAGGTCGGCAGCGTGCTGACGCGGAAGTCGATCGCGCGTTGCCCCGATAGCGCGAGCTTCATGCGGCCGTCCTGGGGTACACGCTTCTCGGCGATGTCGAGCTTGGAGATGACCTTGATTCGGGTCACCAATCGCTCCTTGATCGCCAGCGGCGGCTGCGCGACCTCGCGCAGCACGCCATCGACGCGGAAGCGAATACGGTAGAACTTTTCGTACGGTTCGAAGTGCAGGTCGGACGCGCCCTCTGAGATCGCATCCAGCAGCAGTTTCTGCAGGAAGCGCACGACCGGCGCATCGTCGACCTCGACCTGCGCATCTTCGCTCTGCTGCTGGGTATCCGGGCTTTCGGCCAACAGGTCGTCGAAGCTGACCTCGTCGCCGACGATGCTCTCCAGCGACTGCGCGACCGACTGCGACGTGCTCTCGACCAGTCTGACCAGCTTGTCGTGCTCGACGACGACGACGTCGAGCTGCAACTGGGTATGAAATCGGACCTGGTCCAGTGCCTGGAAGTTGGTCGGATCGGAAACCGCCACGGCAAGCCGGTTGCTGCGCTTCTTCAGCGCCAGCACGCGCAGCGAGCCGACCAGCTTCTTGTCGATCAGGTCTTTCGGTAGCTGATCGGTATCGAACGCACTCAGATCGAGCAGCGGGTGCCCAAAGGTGTCGGCCGCAAACTTCGCGATCTGCGCGGGCGTCAGGCCGACGGCGTCGCCGACGGCCACCAGTTCGTCGATGAACTGGGTGTTGCTCTGTGCCGCCTTGCGTGCCAGCGACTCGGCACGGTCGGGCCGCAACTTTCCTTGCTGCACGAGCGCGCGCGCCAGGCCCGTAAGGGCTCCGGCAGCGGCCGACGGGCCCTGCGTGACAGCGGACATGCGTTTTGTTTAGCGGGACGTAACAGCTTCTTTATAGAGGCCGGAAGCTTCGGCGAAGCGCGAAGATAGTGCCGATAAGGCCCCGATTTGTAAAGCTATCTAGCCAAAAGGCGGGCAGCCGTTCGGCGTGGCGGAAGGGGGAATGTGGTCGGGGTGAGAGGATTTGAACCTCCGACTCCTGCGTCCCGAACGCAGTACTCTACCAGGCTGAGCTACACCCCGAATCGAGTGACGATCAGCGGTCGCGATCGATCGTCAAGCGCGTCAATTCTAGCAACGAATCGCGGTACTCCGACGCAGGAAGTGCGCTCGCCGCCTGACGTGCGGCATCGGCCTCGGCTTGGGCGCGGGCGCGCGAATAGTCGAGCGCTCCCGTGGCCTGCACGACGCGCGCGATTTCGCCGAAATCGCCGCCGCCGTCGCGGATCGCTTCTTCGATCAGTTCGCGCTGTTTCTTGCCGGCGTTTCGAAGCGCATAGATGATCGGCAGCGTGACTTTGCCCTCGCGCAAATCGTCGCCTAGCCGCTTGCCGATCTCGTCGGCGTGACCGGAGTAGTCGAGGATGTCGTCGACGATTTGAAACGCGGTGCCGACGCTGGCGCCGTAGCGCCGGCAGGCGAGTTCGAGCGCCGGGTCGGCGCCGGCCAACACCGCACCGATGCGCGCAGCGGCCTCGAACAGTGTGGCGGTCTTTCGTTCCACGACGCTCAGGTAGCGCGCTTCGTCGACGGTGGGATCGTGCACGTTCAGCAGCTGCAACACCTCGCCCTCGGCGATACGGTTCGTCGCATCGGCGAGGATGCGCATCACGCCCATGCGGTCGGCCTCGACCATCATCTGGAAAGCGCGCGAGTACAGGAAGTCGCCCACCAGGACGCTCGCCGCGTTGCCGAACATGGCGTTCGCCGTGGGGCGGCCGCGCCGCAAGTCCGACTCATCGACCACGTCGTCGTGCAGCAGTGTCGCGGTGTGGATGAACTCGATCACGGCCGCCAGCAGATGGGCCAGCGGGCCCGGAGCGCCGAGCGCGCGCGCGACCAGAAGCAGCACGGCCGGTCGAAGACGCTTGCCGCCGGCGCCGACGATGTAGTCGGCGATCGTGCGTATCAGCGCCACATCCGAGTCGAGCCGCGCCCGTATCAGCGCATCGAGTTGCTGCATGTCGTGCGCGATCGGTGCCAGCACACGCGCGGTGTCGCGGGGCGAGGCCAGTGCCGGTGGCACGGACGCGGCGGCGGGGACGATCATCGATCGATGGGTGCGCCAGGGTGAGCGCTCGGATTATAGGTTTGGCCTACGGCCGCCGACGGGCGCGGTTTGACTGCCCGCGTCCGCGCTTGCGATAATTTGCAGCTTACTAGTGTTACATCGCCAATCCGCGGGAACGCATCGCCCGGCCGCAGCCGGGAAGCGACGGACGGAGCCATCCATGTATGCAGTGATCAAGACCGGCGGCAAGCAGTATCGCGTCACCGCCGGCGACAAGTTGAAGGTCGAATCGCTCGATGCGGCCGTGGGCAGCGTCGTCACGTTGACCGAGGTGCTGGCGGTCGGCCAGGGTGCCGAGGTGCGTGTCGGCAATCCGCTGGTGGCCGGCGCCGCCGTGACGGCGACGGTGATCGGGCACGGTCGCGGCGACAAGGTCCGTATCTTCAAGTTGCGTCGGCGCAAGCATTATCAGAAGCGCGCCGGGCACCGGCAGAACTTCACCGAACTTCGCATCGACGCGATCAGCTAGGAAGCGACAATGGCACACAAGAAGGCAGGGGGTAGCTCCAGAAACGGGAGGGACAGCCCGGGCCAGCGCCTAGGCGTAAAGAGGTTTGGCGGGCAGTTTGTGAAGGCAGGAAACATATTGGTGCGCCAGAGGGGCACTTTCTTCCATCCCGGGAAGAACGTGGGCTTGGGAAGGGACTATACCCTCTTTGCAAAGATAGACGGGCTCGTGGCCTTTGAAGGACCGGCAAAGGGCCCTAAAAAGGTCTCTGTCTATCCCCTCTCGTAGAACTGACTTGGGGCCTCCCTCCAAACGGGAGGCCATTTCTTAGATAAATGGCATTCCTAGACGATGTGGTGATAAGGGTCAAGGCAGGGGACGGCGGAAACGGGTGTGTGAGTTTTCAGAGGAGGAGGTGTGAACCCAAAGGCGGGCCAGACGGAGGAAACGGTGGCAAGGGTGGAAATGTCTTTCTGAGGGCCACCCCTGAGTTGAACAGCCTAGAACCCTACCTCTACAAGAAGTCCTTCAAGGCAGAAAACGGAAGACAGGGTGAGGGAAACGATCGAGATGGTGCCTCTGGCAAAGACTTGTACCTGGATGTCCCTTTAGGGACAGTGGTGATGGATGCCAATACCCATGAGGTGCTTAAGGAACTTTTGAGACCTGGCGAAGTGTTCTTGGTCGCCAGGGGGGGCCTGGGAGGAAAGGGAAACAAGTTCTTCAAGGGCCCCACCAATAGGGCCCCCAGAATCGCCACCAAAGGCAAGAAGGGCCAAGAAGCCGTGTTAAGGCTTGTCCTCAAGACCATAGCTGACGTGGGCCTAGTGGGCCTTCCAAATGTAGGTAAATCCACGCTATTGGCCTGCCTCACCAATGCAAGACCCAGGATAGGGGACTTCCCCTTCACCACACTGAGCCCCAGTGTGGGAGTCGTAGAGCCCCAAATGGAGAGGCCCATCATTATTGCAGACATCCCTGGGCTCATAGAGGGTGCATCACAAGGGAAAGGGCTTGGGCACAGGTTCCTAAAGCACATAGAAAGGACAAGGCTGTTGTTGATACTCCTTTCCATGGACTATCTGCCCCAAAAGGGCCCAACAGAGGACCTGGACACACTCCTCCATGAGCTAGAGGAGTACAACCCCAGGTTGTTAGAGACGCCAAGGATAATTGTGATAAATA
>NZ_JAAFGM010000022.1 GCF_012931985.1 Candidatus Roseilinea sp. NK_OTU-006 | reverse complement strand
CCCTTCAGCGCTAGCACCTTCGTAATCGCCGCCGTCAACGTCGTCTTCCCGTGGTCAATGTGCCCCATCGTCCCTACGTTCACATGCGGCTTCGTCCGAATGAATTTCTCCTTCGACATGGTTCGCTCCTTCCTGTTCGTGTTGCGTCTTAAGTCTTAAGTGTTGTGTCTTGCGTCTGACATTTCGCGCCTTGCGGCATCGTGCATTTCGTCACGCGACGCGCAATACGCGACATCAATCACTTCTTCCCATCCTTGCTCGTTGCTTTGCCGTGAATCAGCTCGTCGGCCAAGTTCTTGGGCAGCTCGGCGTAGTGATCGAACTCCATCACAAACTGTCCACGTCCCTGAGTCATACCGCGCAGGTCGGTCGCATAGCCGAACATCTCGGCCAGCGGGACATGCGCGCGAATCGCCTGCGCGTTGCCGCGCTGTTCGATCGCATTGATCAGGCCGCGGCGCGCATTCAAATCGCCCACAACCGTGCCGGTGAACTCATCGGGCACGACCACTTCAACACGCATCATCGGCTCAAGGATAACGCCGCCGGCCTTTTGCACGGCTTCCTTGATCGCCATTGAGCCGGCGATCTTGAAGGCCATCTCCGATGAGTCCACTTCGTGGAACGAACCATCCACGAGATGCACCGTCACATCAACTACCGGGTAGCCGGCGATGACGCCCGACTCCAGCGCCTCGCGGATGCCGCGCTCCACAGCCGGGATGTATTCCTTAGGAATCGCGCCGCCGACGATCTCATTCAGGAAGATAAAGCCCTTCCCCTTTTCGCTAGGCTCGATCTCAATGGCGACATCACCATACTGGCCTTTACCTCCCGACTGGCGCTTGAACACGGTGCGCTGCTTGGCCGGGCGCGTAATCGTCTCGCGATAGGCCACCATGGGGCGACCGACGCGCACATCTACGTTGTATTCGCGCTTCATGCGATCCACGATCACCTCCAGGTGCAGCTCCCCCATGCCCGCCAGCGTGGTTTGTCCGGTTTCCTCGTCGGTCGCCACGTGCAACGTGGGATCCTCATCGCTCAACGCCTTGAGCGCTTTGCTCAGCCGATCCTGGTCGGCGACGGTCTTCGGCTCAATTGCCAATTTCACCACAGGCTCCGGGAAGGAGATCGCCTCGAGCAACACCGGATTGTTCGGATCGCACAAGGTATCGCCGGTAATCGCCTCTTTCAGCCCCTGCGACACGCCGATGTTGCCGGCAGTCACTTCCGTGATCGGCTCGCGCTTATTCGCGTGCATCTGATAGAGGCGCGCCATGCGCTCGGTCTTCCCTTTTGTCGAGTTCAGCACCGTATCGCCCTGGTTGACCCTGCCGCTGTAGACGCGGAAGAACGAAAGTTTGCCCATGCCCGTCGGGTCGGTGATGACCTTGAACACCAGGGCGGCGAAGGGCTCCTTCGGGTCGGCGCGACGAATGACCGTTTCGCCGGTCTTAGGGTTGATGGCCTCTTGGGGCGGGATGTCCAGCGGCGACGGCAGATAGTCGCACACCGCATCCAGGACCAGTTGAACCCCCTTGTTCTTTAAGGCTGAGCCACAGAAGACCGGGAAAAATTTGCGCGCGATGGTGCCGCGGCGAATTGCCGACTTCAGCTCGTCAATGGTCGGCGTTTCGCCGGCGAGATACTTCTCCAGCAACCCGTCATCAGCCTCCGCAACCGTCTCGATCAGCTTTTCGCGCGCCGCGCGCGCCGCCTCGAGATACGCCGCCGGCACTTCATGCGCAACCACCTGAGCGCCTTTCTCGCCCTCGAAGGTGTAATACTTCATCTCGATCAGGTCAATGACGCCGCTGAAGTCGGCTTCGATGCCAACGGGTATCTGCATGACCAGCGGCTTGGCAGCGAGGCGATCCACGATCATCTGCACGCAGCGCTCCAGGCTGGCGCCCGTGCGGTCGAGCTTGTTGACGAAACAGATGCGGGGAACGCCGTATTTGTCAGCTTGACGCCACACCGTCTCCGACTGCGGCTCGACGCCGGCGACGCCATCAAACACGACCACGCCACCATCGAGCACGCGCAAGCTGCGCTGTACTTCGGCGGTGAAGTCAATGTGCCCAGGCGTGTCAATCAGGTTGATCTGATAATCCCGCCAATAACATACAGTGGCAGCCGCCGTGATGGTGATGCCGCGCTCTTGCTCTTGCTCCATGTAGTCCATGGTCGCAGCGCCTTCATGCACCTCACCGATCTTGTAGGTCCGGCCGGTGTAGTACAGGATGCGCTCAGACGTGGTCGTTTTGCCCGCGTCAATATGCGCAATGATCCCAATATTCCGAACTTTCTCGAGTGGATATTCCTTAGCCATCGCAACCCCGGTTCTCGTCCTGAGCCTTCAAACTCTCACCTGCGTGATTTTCTGATCCTTCAAACCATTACCTGGCTCAAGCCCAAAACCCCGAACACAAACTCGCATGCCGACGGGTCACCAACGGAAGTGCGCAAAAGCGCGGTTGGCTTCCGCTGCTTTGTGTGTTTCCTCACGCCGCTTAATCGCATTGCCGGTGTTGTTAGCCGCGTCCAACAACTCGGCTGCCAGCTTCTCGGCCATGGACTTGCCCGGCCGCTCGCGCGCGGCATGGATCAACCAGCGCATGGCCAAGCTCTCCTGCCTGTAAGGGTTGACTTCGACCGGCACTTGCAAGGTCGCGCCGCCTACGCGCCGCGGCTTCACCTCAACGGCGGGCAACAGATTTTTGATTGCCTCCTCGAAGACCTGAATGGCCGGCTTCTTGGCGCGATCCTCGACGATCGCGAAGCTGGTATAGACAATGCGCTGCGCCGTGCTCTTCTTGCCGCGCATCATGATCCGATTGATCAGCCGCTGCACACGCTCGCTGCCATACTTGATGTCCGGCGGCACAACTCGCTTCGGAGGTGAATTTCGTCTTGGCATATCTCCTCGAATAAAGCTTTTGCTTCTCTCGTGAGCCAAACCGGCGATCGCGCAGCTACTTCTTGCCGCCTTTGCCGGCTGCAGGCGTCGCGCCAGCCTTGGGCCGCTTGGCGCCATACTTCGAGCGCCCCTGCGCCCGCTTTTCGACACCTTCCGCATCGAGTGCCCCGCGCACGATGTGGTAGCGCACCCCCGGCAAGTCCTTCACGCGGCCGCCCCGCACGAGCACAACGGAGTGCTCTTGCAGTTTGTGGCCCTCACCCGGAATGTAAGCCGTCACTTCCGCGCCGTTACTCAGGCGCACGCGCGCAACCTTGCGCAACGCCGAATTCGGCTTCTTGGGCGTTTGCGTACGCACCACGGTACACACGCCGCGCTTTTGCGGCGCGCCCTTCGGCTGAATCGTCCGCTTACCACCCTTTAGCGAGTTCGTCGTGAACTGTAGCTGCGGCGCTTTGCTTTGCGAGCGCTTCGGTTTGCGGCCCTTGCGAACCAATTGGTTGATCGTCGGCATGCTCTTCTTAACGATTTGAATTTAACGATTTGAATCCAGATTACTTCCGTCGAGCGTCATCGCCCGGACTCCGTTCAGGCGACAAGAGAGGCTACTGCGTGCTACAGTAGCCTCTCGCTTCATTCAATTTGGGCTAGCGCGTGCTTTCGCACCTAACCAGCAATCCAGCCTTAGAATTATACATAGCAGCGGATTTGTGTCAATGTTTCTGAAAGCCGGCGTGCTGTCTCGGTTAACGTGGGCGAGTTTGAGCAAACGCCTCCCTGATAGGCGCGAGGCGGTCTCTAGGCCGGTTGCACGAACGACCACCCCATCGCCCGCTCCGGTCCTGCCACGCACTTTACCCCGCGCATCCTCACCAGGCGCCGCCGAATCCGCCTAATCATCCGCTCAACACGATGGTTCGTCGCCGGCGCCTCCGCCCGCCTTCGATCCAGCACATACCGCTCCCACCGATTCGACAGCCGCAGCGCGCTCTGCGCCAGCGCCCCGCGCTGCCGACGCCCCAACGGTCCGACGATGCGCTCATCCAAGGCTTCGCCGCCGTCGGGCGCGTTTGCACCCTCGCCCAGACTTGCTGCGCCGGCGTCAAGCCGGACTCGTCAAGCTCGCGCCCCAGGGCTGCCGGCGCCCACCCCACCCACTGCAGCATGGGAAAGGCACACACCTGATGCTTCTCACCACCAACGACTAGCCGCACGGGCGCGCCGATGGACGTTGCGTCGGCTCTTGCCCAACCCAAACTGGGCCTGGGTAGGTGAAGTCAAGACCAGGCGGATGCCCACGGGGCCGAGCACGGTCAAGCCGATACACTTCTACGAAAGTTGCTCTTCATCTTGCTTCTCGTGAAGGATGATGAAGAGGAGTCCGAGGAAAGTTGAGCTGATTGCTAAGAAACGTATGAGGTCACGCCGGCGCAGACGGCAGCAACCTCCGCTGCTGTCGGGCACTGCCGGCCGCTGCCGAGCTTCTGCACCTTCGCTGCGCCGACACAATTGGCAAACTCCGCCGCTCTGCGCACGTCACGATGCTTCAGCCAGGCCACGGCAAAACCAGCCGCAAAGGCATCGCCCGCCGCGGTCGTATCGCGCACCGGCACGGGGATGCCCGGGACGACATATTCGCCGTCCATTGTGAAGACGATGCATCCTGCGCCGCCCCGCTTGATGACGACGTGACGCGTCCCTTGCGCCAGCATCCACCGCGCTGCGCCCGCCTGAGTGCGTTCGCCGGTGAAGCGCATCGCTTCATCCGCGGTCAACAAGCTCACCTCGCTCAGCCGGACAATCTCGAGCGCTGCCTCGCGCGCGCCGGTTTCGGAGACGATCGGGCCGAGGTCGTTCATCACCGGCACGCCGGCTTCGGCCGCGAGGCGCGTCGCTTCAACGGCAGAACCCGCCACGCGCCGCTCGTGCAATGCGTAGCCCGGCATGAAGAACAGATCGGCGCTCCGAATCAATGCGACCGAACGCGCATCCAGCGCGAACGGAGGGCCCATCCCATCGCGAACGAGAAAGACGTGCTGGGCGGCGTCATCCACGATCACCAGCACCAGCACATTCACGCTGCCGGTGCCGCGTTGCGCGTAGCTCACATCCACACCTTCGGCCTGCAGCGTGTCATACACAGCCTGGCCGTAGGCGTCCTCGCCGACCGCGCCAAAGGCGACGGCCCGCGCGCCCAGGCGCGCAGCGGTGATGAGGAAATTGCCGGCGCCGCCCGGCTCAACGCTGATGGCATGAATGCGTTGCACGCGCTCAGGCTCAATCGGCAAGCGCTCAACGGCCATCACCAGATCAGTCACCAAATCGCCATAACACACGACCAGCGGGGCATTGGGTTGCGACACTTCGGACATAGACGCGCATCGTAGAGGATTCACCCGCCCGGCGCAAGGGAGGCGTATACAACCGGTTCGGGCGAGGTGGTATATTGAATCTAAACCAGCGAACGATGCCACGCAAACCCCTCGTCATTGGATTCATCGTCCTCGGCCTGATCGCAACCGCGATCGGCGCCAGCTTCTACGCCTACCGGCGCGCCTACGAATACTTCGCCAACGAACTGCCCATTTTGCCGGAGATCCTCAGCCAACCCCGGCCGGTAAGCATCGCCACGCCCAGCGCCTCGCAAGACGAGATCATCGTGTTGCCGAAGGCCTGGGACGGCAAAGAGCGGGTGAACATCTTGCTGTTGGGCATTGACCAGCGCGCCGGCGAAAGCGAGCGCGCCTATCGCACCGACACCATAATCGTATTCACGCTCGATCCGATGGCGATGGAAGCCGGCATTCTATCTATCCCGCGCGACATCTGGGTGCCGATCCCGGGAGAGTTCGAACAGCCGAACTACCGCATCAACCAGGCGAACTTCCTGGGCGATGCCTACGACTATCCCGGCGGCGGCATCGCCTTGGCGCGCAAGACGGTTGAGAACTTCCTGGGCATCCCGATCCACTTCGTCGCGCGCATCAACTTCACCGCCTTCGAAAACTTCATAGATCGTATCGGCGGCATCACGATTGACGTACCCGAGCCGATCTATGACCCTCAGTATCCGACGGAAGACTACGGCGTGGAGGTGTTCTCGCTACCGGCCGGCCTGCAGACGATGGACGGCGCCACCGCGCTGAAATACGCGCGCACGCGCCATTCGCACAACGGTGACTTCGACCGCGCCCGCCGCCAACAACAAGTGATTTTGGCGGTGCGCGAGAAGCTCAAGAACCCACAAACGCTGGCGTTGCTCATCGCCAGCGCACCGGATATGCTGCGCGAACTCGGCTCCTCGATCAAGACGGACATGACGCTCGACCAGATGCAACAGTTGGCCGTGCTCGCACAGAACCTCGAACGCGACAAGATCAAGTCCGAGGTGCTCGACCAGCGCTATACCGAGTTCGCGACGACGCCGGACGGCGCGCAGGTGATCATCCCGATCCGCGCGCGCATCGCCGAGTTGCGTGATCGCTTCTTCAGCAGCCCGGTAACCGTCAAAGCTGCCGAGATCCGTTCCACCACGCCTTGATCCGATTCAGCGCGCGCTTGACCTGCTGCCCCCCATGCGCGAGCGCCTCGGTCGGCGCAAACCCCGGCAAACGGAACGCATCGTTCGTTGGCCAACGAACGATGCGCGC
Organism: Candidatus Roseilinea sp. NK_OTU-006; assembly: GCF_012931985.1. GTDB lineage: Bacteria > Chloroflexota > Anaerolineae > J036 > Brachytrichaceae > JAAFGM01. Next base: position 51,823 of record NZ_JAAFGM010000022.1, on the reverse strand, counting down.
ACGATTGTCGCTGGCATGTGGCTGTTGTGCAGCGTAATTCAGCCGCCGCATCATCGCTGCGCTGGAGCCTCCTCCTTCACTTGCACAAACCAGAAAGCGCCGACGGCTATCACCGTGGAGATGGCCGCCACCGTCATCACCCCACCCAATCCGGCCAGGCCGAACAACGGCAGGGCGATCAGTGAAGCGACGATGCGGCCAATCGAGTACGTCGCGACGACGAAGCCGCCCATGGTAGCGCGCGCACCAGGCATCGCCTCGCTCGCCACGGCGAGCGACGCCACCAGAGCATATTCGAACGTCAAGAACAAGAGGAAGAGCGCCGCCATCAGCGGTCCCAGGCTCTTGCTGAATGCGATCACCAAGACGAAGGCGGCTGCATAGAGCGTCGTCGCTGCAAGCACCGAGCGACGCTTGCCGATGCGATCCACCAGCACGATCGCGCCGACTTCGGCGACGACATCGGCCACACCGAGCACGATGGATATCAACCCGAGCTGCGCCGGCGTCAAGCCGAACTGCGCGACGAGCCACGGCGCATAGGTGAGCGTCGCCAGTTGCGAGGAGAAAGAGATCAACAGCCCCAAAGCCAAGACCAGCACCGCTGCCGGCGTCGTCCACACGCGCCGCATGCTGCCCAGGTCGAACCGAGGCGTTGCTCGCCCACACGGGGTCGCATCACGCACAATCGCGAAATGCAACACCAGCGCCAATCCGGCTATACCGGTCAGGCCGAAGGCGATGAACGGCGCCCACCAGGTCGCCCATTCGATCAGCAGGCCAAAGACCGGCACGCCGATGATCCAACCCAGCGCCCAGGATAATTCGACGAAGCCGATCGCGGTACCACGCCGCTCATAGGGCACGGCATCGCCGATGAACGCCTGCACCTGAGGCGTGAACAGCGCCTTGGCCACACCCAAAGCCAGATAGAGCGACAAGACGGCCGAGTAGCTCGGCGCAAAGGGCATGATCATGCACATCCCAATAAATGCGCCGGAGGCGACGATCGTCGTCCTTCGGCGGCCCAGCCAACCCTCCAGCGGGCCGACGATCGGCGCGACCAGGCCAGCCGTGCTCAGCGCAACGGCCAGCCAGCCGGCCTGCGCCGGATCGGCGCCAAAGGCCGCAGCGATGTAAACGAGAAACGGCAGCGGCGCGCGATAGGCAGCGTCCATTGCCCCGCGCAGCAGCACCAGCGAAGCAATAGCCGGCGCCAGGCGGATTGTCGGTCGCGCTGCGCTCCCTGCCGGCACGGCAGTCGAAGTGGCCATGATCCGTTACAGCAGGGGTTCGGCTTCGCGCTCCACCAGCGCGCGGAAGCGTTGCATCAACGCGCGGGTAATCGGTCCGGGGAATCCATCACCGATGGTGAGCTGATCCACCTTCACCACGGGTAAAATCTCGCGCGAGACGCTGGTGATGAAACATTCGCGCGCCCGCGGCAGGTCGCTATAGGCTACCGCCTCGGTTGACACCGGCAACACCTGACGGGCGACCTCTAACACCAGCGCGCGCGTCACGCCGGCCAAGACGCGCGCCTCTTCGGTGCGCAGCACGCATGGTGCCTCCGGCGCAGCAGCCGAGGGCATGACCGCAAAGAAGTTGCTGCTCAGCCCCTCTAGCACGGCGCCATCCTCGCCGATCATCAGGCCCTCATGTGCGCCGGCGGGCAACGCGCGATAGGCATCTGCCGCCGAAGCGATGAACGTCGTGCTCTTGGCGTGCGGGTTGTCGCGATGGAGCGACACGCTCACGCACCAGACGCCGGACTCGTAGAGCGACGGCGGGTAGGGCGTGAACGGCTCGATGCTGACGAACAACATCGGCGGCGCGAAGGTCAGCCGGAAGCGCGATTCGGGATAGGCGGTCGCGCGCAGGGCGTGCGCCACAGCCCGGCGCGTCGCAGCCTCGTCGAGATGGGCAGGATTGCCGAGCAACGCAACCGACTCCTCCAGGCGCTGGACGTGCTGGCGCAACCGCAGCACGCGGCTGCCCTGATAGGTGCGGAAGGTGGTGTAGGCCCCGTCGGGCAACTGGCCGGACGCTTCGCCGAGCGAGGTGTGCGTGCCGAACAAGACGATGCGACTGTCGTCGGTTGGGCCACTCGTGTCGAGTTGAAATGTCGTGACCATGAGGACAAAACAGTGTAGCATTGTTGCATCCATGCGCTCGCGCTGGGCGTTCGTCGCGCTCGCCATACTTACGGCATGCGTCGTGGTCGCCGGCCCGCTGCCTGGGGAATGGGCGCTGGTGCGTTGGGCGTTGACTACGCGCAGCGATGCGCTGACGCGCTTGATCTGGTGGCTGACCTTCATCAGTTCTGCGACCCCGGCGTTGCTGATATGCGCTTTTGCCAGCAGCGCCCACCTGGCGCAGCAGCGCAAACGTCGCGCCGCTTTCGACATCGCGCAAATCACCAGCGCAACCTGGCCGTTGACCGCTTACGTTGGCGCGTTGATCAGCAACATCGCGATGCGCATCGCCATTGGACGCACGCGGCCAAGCGTGGACTACATTCCGCATGGCTTGCCTGAACTGCAGGCCGATTTTCAACGCTTCTCATACCCAAGCGGCCATGCCGGCGCAGCGACGATCGCGCTGTTTGCCCTCGCCGCGCTGAGCGCGTCGCATCCTCGCCTGCGCATACCCGCCATGCTCGGCGCAGCATTCCTCATGCTTGGCGTAGGCTTCGGGCGGGTGTACCTGGGCGTGCATTGGCCCAACGATGTGCTTGGCGGCTATCTGCTGGCTGCCGGGTGGATCGGCATCGGGTTGCATCTGCGGGACAAATTAGGTTAAAGTTGCGCATGTATGTCCAGCGTCGTGAACACCCTCAGCGCAGTCTTCCAGCGCTACATCCCCCTGATCGAAGCGGAGATGCGCGCTGTCATCAACGCGCCGGCACAGCCCCGGCCGTTCAACGTGATGTTGAACTATCACCTCGGTTTCACCGATAGCGCCGGCGCGCCGGCATCCGCGCCGGCGGGCAAGCGCATCCGACCGGTGCTCACGCTGCTGTGCTGCGAAGCGTGCAGCGGGGATTACCGCCCTGCCATTCCAGCCGCAGCAGGCGTCGAACTCTTGCACAACTTCTCGCTCATCCATGACGACATCGAAGACCGCGACGAGCTACGGCGGGGCCGCCCGACGGTGTGGAAGCTGTGGGGCGAGGCACAAGCGATCAACGCCGGCGACGCCATGTTCGCGTTTGCCCACCTCGCGCTGTTGCGCTCGGCCGAGCGCGGCGCGTCGGCCGAGCGCGTGGTGCGCGCAATGCGCGCCTTCGATGCGATGTGCATCCGGCTGACCATCGGCCAGCACCTCGACCTGAGTTTCGAGTCGCGCAGCGACGTGACCGCCGAGGAGTATCTGCGCATGATCGAGAGCAAAACGGCCGCGCTGACGTCGAGTGCGTGCGAGATCGGCGCATTGCTGGGCGGCGCAGACGACGCGACGGTGCAGGCGTTCGCCGACTTCGGGCATTGGCTGGGCGTTTCGTTTCAGTTGCAGGACGACGTGTTGGGCATCTGGGGCGATCCGGCCATCACCGGCAAGCACGACAGCGACCTGGCGCACGGCAAAAAGACCCTGCCAGTGCTCTACGCCGCCGAACGCGACGCGCGCATTCGCCAGGGCTACCTCGAGGCCGGCGCGCTGAGCAACGACGCGGTGCGAACGATCCGCGAGATGATCGAGGCTGCCGGCGGCAGGGCGCACGCCGAACAGGCCGCCGAAGAAGCTTACGCCCACGCGCTTGCTGCCCTCGACACAACCGGTCTGGACAACGCCGCCAGCCACGCGCTGCGCGAATTGGCGCGTAGCTTGCTGGGGAGGACGAATTGAATCACACCGCGCGCTTCATGGCCACCACGCGCGCGCCGATCACACGGCAGAACGAAGCAAAACGCAACTTGCGGCGCAAGGTTGCGGGCGCCTGGCGGTCATCAATGAGCGCGAAGCCGAACCTGGCGTAATACGGCGCCAGGGTGGACACACACAAGAGATAGACTTCGCCGCGCTCACGCTGCAGCAGCGCTTCGATCAGCCGGCCGCCGATCCCTTGGTTGCGATAGGTCGGCTTCACCACCAAGCTGCCCAACTCGCGGCAATCGGCATAGGGCTTGATCTGTGCCACGCCGACGATTTCCCCATCGTCAACGGCGACGATAAAATTCCTCCAGTTCAGCGACGTCGGATCGAGGCGCGCCGCGAAGACCATGCGGCGAATCACGTTCTGGTCTGCTTCGGTCGCCGGACGCAATGACACCATACGATAAGTGAACTGACCGAATGAGCGCGCCTGGCGCTGCCGGACAGATCACAGGACAATTCTATGTATGCAGAACTCAACGGCCTCCGCATGTTCTACGAGGATCGTAGCAGCAGTGATCCCACGGGCGTGATCGTTTTCCTGCACGGCTTTCCGCTCGACCACAGCATCTGGCGGCACCAACTCGACTACTTCTCGACCAGCTACCGATGCATCGCACCCGATCTGCGTGGTTTCGGCGCATCGAGCGAGTTAAAAAAGCCGGCCGAGCCAACGCCGCTCACCGTGGATACCTTTGCCGCCGACATCGTCGCCTTGCTCGAACATTTGCACATCAAGAGCGCCAACTTCGTCGGGTTGTCCATGGGCGGCTACATCGCGTTGGCCATTTGGCGCCGGCTGGCCACCCGCAAACTCGTGCGACGGCTGATTTTCTCGAACACACGCGCCGCCGGCGACACGCCGGAGACGAAAGCCAATCGAAAGCGGCAGGCTGAACTGGTCAAGACGCAGGGCACACGACCCTATGCCGACGAGATGTTGCCCCGGCTGCTTGCGCCGGAGAACATCGAACGTTGCGGCAACGAAGTGCGCCACATGATCGAGCGCACTCACCCCGACACCATCGTCGCCACGCTCGAGGCGCTGGCCGCGCGTAAGGATATGACCGACTGGTTGCGCCGCGTGCAGGTCAAGACGCTCGTCATTGCCGGCGAGAAGGATGTGATCTCCCCTCCCAGCGACTCCGAGCTCATCGCGCGCGAGGTGGATAGCGGGAAGCTCGTCGTGATTCCCAACGCCGGCCACCTCACCCCGCTCGAACAGCCCGACGCCTTCAACGAGGCGATGTATGCTTTCCTCAGATGAACCAGGCCGCTTTCCTCGCTGCGTTGCGAAAGATATTCCCCGAGCATCGGCTGCTGACCACGCCGGCGGCGCTGGCCGCTTACGAATCCGATGGACTCACCGCCTTCCAAGCGCGTCCGCTTGCCGTCGTCATCCCCGAAACGCAGGAAGAGGTGATCCAGACGGTGAAGGCCTGCTACCAATTCGGTGTACCGTTCGTCGCGCGCGGCAGCGGCACCAGCCTGAGCGGCGGGGCATTGCCGGTAAAGGAAGGCGTCGTCCTGGCGCTCAATCGGCTGAACCGCATCCTCAAACTCGACCCACAACAGCGCATCGCCGTGGTCGAGCCCGGTGCGGTGAACATCGAGATCACCAAGGCCGCCGCCCCCTACGGCTTGCTCTACGCGCCCGACCCCTCCAGCCAGCCGATTTGCACCATCGGGGGCAACGTGGCCTTCAACAGCGGCGGCGCGCACTGCCTGAAATACGGCATGACCAGCAACCACGTGCTGGGGTTGAAGGTGGTATTGCCCGATGGCGAAGTGGCCGAGCTGGGCGGCGACAGCCTAGAGAGCGTGGACGCGGACTACACCGGCCTGTTCGTTGGCAGCGAGGGCCTGTTCGGCATCGCGCTGGAGATCACCGTCCGGCTGCTGCCGAAACCGGAAACCTACCGCACGCTGCTGGCCGCATATCGCAGCCTGGAAGCCGCCGGCGACGCCGTCTCCAGCGTGATCGCCTCCGGCCTGCTGCCCGGCGCATTGGAGATCATGGACAATCTTTCGATCCAGGCTGCCGAGGCTGCGGTGAAGCCCGGCTATCCGCTGGACGCCGCCGCATTGCTCATCGTCGAATTGGAAGGCGAGCGCGCGCAGGTCGAAGCAGAATGGGCGCGCCTGAAGGAAGTGATTGACGCATCGCGGCCCTACCTGGTCAGGATCGCGCGCGACGACGAAGAACGCATGAGGATATGGAAGGGACGCAAGAGCGCGTTCAGCGCCGTGGGGCGGCTCAGCCCCGACTACATCGTGCAGGACGGTGTGGTGCCGCGCCGTCGGTTAGGCGAGGCGTTGGCCGAAATCGAGAAACTCAGCGCCAAGTGGGGCATTCGCGTCGCCAACGTGTTTCACGCCGGCGACGGCAACCTGCACCCTCTGATCATGTTCGATGGCCGCGAGCCTGGCGCGCTGCAGCGCGCCGAAGGCCTGGCCAGCGAGATTATTGATCTATGCATCCAGCTCGGCGGCTCGATCACCGGCGAGCACGGCGTAGGGATGGAAAAGCGCCAATACATGCCGCGCCAATTCAGCGAGACCGACATGGACGCGATGTGGGCGCTGCGCAAGGCGATAGACCCGCTCGAGTTGGCCAACCGAGGCAAAGTCTTCCCCGGCAGCGAAGCGCCTGCCTTGCATCAGGTGGGAGCGCATCCTTTAGAGCGGGCCGGCGTGATCTCACGGGAGTAGCGGGTATGAGTGCCCCGCGTCACATGGCGATGTGAGGAAGGGTAGCCATGCGCACGCTTCGATTCACTCGCATCGCAGCCCCGAGCCGAGCGCGTACGCGCCGCCGGCTATTCCTTCGCCGCCAACGCCAAGAACTGAGGACGCTTCGCTCGTGGGCAGGACGCCCGCGTGCGCCGGCTGAACGACGCGCAACGACGTCCAGCCACCCTCGTCCAGAGCATCGTGAGATCGGCATCGGCGTCGCCCGTCATACGGCGTCTGGTAACTGCGTATTCGTTGTTGACTACGCTGCGCCGCGATAGCGCGCTTATTCTATGTCTATTGACCTCGTGGACGAACTCCGAGCAACGATCCAATCGAGCGCTTGCGTGCGTCCGCGCGGCGCGGCGACGAAGCTGCGCGCGCCGGCCAACGGCTGTACAGCGCTCGATATGCGGCGGCTGGCCGGCGTAGTGGATTACCAGCCGACCGAATTCATCATCACGGCCTGGGCCGGCACGCCCGTGGCCGAAGTGCAAGGCCTGCTGGCCGCGCATGGACAGTACCTGCCGTTCGACCCACTGCTGACCGAACGCGGCGCGACGCTGGGCGGCACCGTCGCCGCAAATGCATGCGGGCCGGAGCGCTACCGCTATGGCGGCGTGCGCGACTTCATCATCGGCGCGCGCTTCATTGACGGCAACGGCAACCTGATCCAGGGCGGCGGCAAGGTGGTGAAGAACGCCGCCGGCTTCGACTATCCCAAGCTCATGGTCGGCAGCCTGGGCCGACTCGGCGCGCTCGTGGAAGTGACGTTCAAGGTCTTCCCCAAGCCGGAGGCCTACGCGACGCTGCGTGTGGATCGCCCCTCGCTCAGTGCCGCCCTGGCGCTGCTACCCAAGCTGACCAATTGCCCCTACGATCTCAACGCGATTGATCTGGTCATTGGCGCAGCCAACGAGGCGGCGATCTTCGTCCGCGTGGGCGGGCTAGCCGCCAGCCTGTCGCAGCGCATGGACCGTGTTCGGTCGCTGTGCGGCGGCGGCGAAATCGTCACCGGCGATGCCGAAGCGCAGCTCTGGCGCAACGCGCGCGAATTCGCCTGGGTTGCCGAAGGCGTGCCGGTCGTCAAGGTGCCGCTGACGCCCAGCCGCATCCCCGCGCTGGACGCGCGCGTCCCATCGGCGCGCCGGCGCTACAGCGTAGGCGGCAACGTCGCCTGGATCGCGACCTCTGCGCTCGACGAACTCGATGCAACGCTCAGGTCGCTCGATCTCGCCGGCTTGATCTTGCTGAATGCGCCCGACGATCCACGCATCGGGCGACGCACAGGCCACCCTTTCGCCGAGCGCGTGATACACGCGCTCGATCCCCAAAATAAATTCGGCCCCGCCGCACCCTTAAGACCCCGTGTAAACTCTCCGGCAGATGCAACACGCGATCCCCGTTGACCAACTTGGCCCCAACGGACAAACCATGGCCGATGCTGTCGCCGCCTGCGTGCATTGTGGCTTCTGCCTGGCCGCCTGCCCAACCTACAAAGTGCTGGGCGAGGAGATGGATTCGCCACGCGGGCGCATCATCCTGATGCGCGACGTGCTGCAAGGCTCGCTCACCGCAGAGGAAGCGGCTCCCTACCTCGACCGTTGCCTGGGATGCGTCGGCTGCGTGACGGCGTGCCCCTCCGGCGTGAAGTACGGCGAGCTGATCACCGCCTACCGCGCGTATGTCGAGCCGCGGCGCACGCGCCCGGCGATGGACCGCCTGACGCGACGGCTGGCGCTCGAGACGCTGCCCTACCCCGGTCGCTTTCGCGCAGCAGCAATGCTCGGCAAGCTCGCGCGGCCATTCAAGGGCGCATTGCCCGGCCAGCTCGCAGCGATGCTCGCCCTGCTCCCGGAAGACATCCCGCTCAAGAGCGAGCCGCTGGCAGACATGTATCCGGCCATTGGAACGCGCCGGGCGCGTGTGGCGTTGCTGGCCGGATGCGTGCAGCAGGTGCTTGCGCCGCAGATCAATCGCGCGACGATCCAGGTGCTGACCGCGCATGGCGTGGAGGTCATCATCCCGAAGGGCCAGGGCTGCTGCGGCGCACTGGGCATGCATATCGGCGATGCCGAGGGCGCCCGCCGGCTCGCGGAGAGGAACCTGCACGCCTTCCCACGCGACGTGGACGCGGTCGTGTCTAATACCGCCGGTTGTGGGTCGGCCATGAAGGAGTATGAGCTGCTCTTTCGCGGCGCGCCGCTGGAAGCGATTGCGCGCGCGTTCGCGCATCGGGTGAGGGACGTCAGCGAATTTCTCGACGAGCTGGGCCCGCGCGCGATGCGACCGCTGCCGCAGCCGCTGCGCGTCGCTTACCACGACGCCTGCCATTTGGCGCATGCGCAAGGCGTCTGGGGCGCGCCGCGCCGGTTGTTGAAAGCTATCCCCAACCTCACGCTGGTCGAAATCCCCGAAGGTGAGACCTGCTGCGGCTCGGCCGGCACCTATAACATTGAGCATCCCGACATCGCCGACCGGTTGGGCGAGCGCAAAGCGCACGGCATCCTGGCCACCGGCGCCGAAGCCGTCGCCACGGGCAACATCGGCTGCCTGGTGCAAATCCGAACGCACCTGAAGCGCGCCGGCCGGCCGCTGCCGGTGATGCACGCGATGGAAATCCTGGCCCAGGCCCTGGGAGCAGCCGCGTGACTGCGCACGCTCAGCCGTCGCGAGCGCCCGGACCGTCGCCGGACTTCGCCTGCGCCAATTGGGCCATCACGCAGCGAATCTCGCCATAGTCAATCGTGTCGGGCAATAGCGCCTTGATCGGCGCCAGCCGCTCCGTCGAGTTCACCTGGGCGATCGCACGACGAATCTCCACTTCAGCCGATTCGCTCACTACGCGGCGCAGCGCCAGCCGGCCAGCAGCGATGAGCTGTGCGGCGTGCATATACACTGTGCTCAGGCTCAGGCCGCGCCGGGCAGCCACTTCTCGAACGCTCAGGCCGGCGTCGAATAGTTTCGCCGTCGCATCCAACGAGTTCTGCTTCTCGAACTGCCCTTGGGCTTGTGCGCGTGGCAGGGCAGGCAACTTAAATTGTGGATGTGGCTCGCCGCGCGCCTCGCGCACGTGAAAGTCGCAGCACGGCCAGGCGCGCACTTCGCTCGCGTCGCCGAAGTGCTCGACGAGCATCTGCTGCCGGCAGCGCGTGGTCGTCTCAGCATAAGCAATCATCTTATCAAGCTGGACGCGCTTGTGCGCGCGCCAGCGCCGGACGTCGGCCTCGATCTGGCGCAGCGCATCTTCGTGCAGCTCGCCCGGCGCAAAAGACGTGACCTGAACATCCTCATGCCACGTTTCCAACGCGCCAACGCGCTCCAGGTGCGATAGGCCAACGCGCAACTTGACTTCAGACAGGCGCGCCTCGCGGCACAGCGCATCGAGCGACAGTCGGGCCGCTCCCTTTTCCACACACGAGGCGATCACCCGATGGAGTCGCACCAATTCATTGCGCGACGGAGCATCGTTCTCGATGAACCACTCCTGCAGTTGGCGATCCTGAGGCGCATAAAGCAACATGCACTGCGCCGGCTTGCCATCGCGCCCAGCGCGACCCGCCTCCTGGTAGTAGGCTTCGAGTGCGCCGGGGATGTTGTAATGCACGACGAATCGCACATCAGGGCGATCCACGCCCATGCCGAACGCATTTGTGGCGACCATAATGGCGTCTGCCCGGTCGAGGAAGGCATCCTGCGCCAGCACGCGCTGGCTGCGCTCCATGCCGCCGTGATAGACGTAGACTGGCGCCCGGTGTTCCGACTCAATCGTGGCGGCCAGCTCCTCGGCCTCGCGACGCGTGCCGACGTAAATAATTCCCGCGCCGCGCACCGCGCTCAGCACTTTGCGGATCGCGCGATACTTCGATGCCAAGTCTGGCGTGAAGCGAACGTGAAAGACGAGGTTGGGACGCGCAAAGCCGGTGATCACGCGCTCGACCGCGGGTAACCCGAGCTGGCCGACGATGTCATCCTGCACTTCGGGCGTAGCCGTCGCGGTGAGCGCGACGGTGACCGGCTCGCCCAGCGCCTTGCGCATGGCGCCGATGCGCAGGTAATCCGGGCGGAAGTCGTGCCCCCATTGCGAGATGCAGTGCGCCTCGTCCACCGCCAGCAGCGACACCCGCGCGCGCCGCAGCGCATGGACGAACGCTGCGCTGCGCAGGCGCTCCGGCGCAATGTAGACCAGCCGCCACTCGCCGCGCTCCAGCCCCTCGATGCGCTGCTGCTGCTCCGGCATGCTGAGCGAGCTGTTGATGAACGTGGCCGGGATGCCGATCGCGCGCAGGCGATCGACCTGATCCTTCATCAGCGCGATGAGCGGCGAAATCACCAGGGCCGTGCCCGGCAAGGCCATCGCGCAAAGCTGGTAGATCAGCGATTTGCCGCTGCCCGTCGGCATCACCACCAGGGTGTTCCGTCCGGCCAGCAAATGCGCAATCGCGGCCCGCTGTCCGTCGCGAAAGCAGGTTAACCCAAAGCGCTCACGCAACAAGCGCAGCAGTGCAGATTCATCGAACGACGCGGCCGGCGATTCGGGCATCGAGCAGAAGTGTAACACCGGCGCCGGCGCGGCTCAGACGGCTGTAATGTTCAAGGGATACGATCAACGTTGGTTTCACGGAGGCGGGATATGCAAAAAATTCGTTCGTCCGAAATCACGCCGGAGCACGTGTATCTCTCACGACGACGGTTCATGCGACTCGGCGCGCTGGCGCTCGGTTCAACCGCGTTGACGGCCTGCGGCGGCCAACTCGGCGAGACGCTCGCCGGCCGGCCGGCACCCGCCGCGCCGACCAAGCCGGCAGACGCGGCCGCCGATACCCTCGGCATCAGGCGAGATGAATTCGGCGACCCGGCCAATTCGTTCGAGACGATCTCGACCTACAACAACTACTACGAATTCACTGAAGACAAAGAGGGCGTTGCCAAACTGGCGGCGAACTTCAAAGCCGAGCCCTGGAAGGTGACGGTGGGCGGCCTGGTGAGCAACCCGCGCACCTACGATATAGACGACCTGCGCCGCAAATTTGACCAGGAAGAGCGCATCTACCGGCTGCGCTGCGTCGAGGGCTGGTCCATGGTCATCCCGTGGATCGGCTTCCCCTTGCACAAACTGCTGGCGGAAGTGCAACCGAAGGCCGAGGCAAAATATGTGCGCTTCGAGTCGTTGCTCGATCCCAATCAGTACCCCAACCAAAGGCCTTTGAGCCTTTACCCTTGGCCTTACACCGAAGGGCTGCGTCTGGATGAAGCGATGCACGACTTAACGCTGATGGTGACCGGCTTGTACGGCAAGCCACTGCCGAATTCCAACGGCGCGCCGTTGCGCCTGGCCGTGCCGTGGAAGTACGGCTTCAAGAGCATCAAGGCCATCGTGAAAATCGAGCTGACGGCCGAGCAGCCCAAGACGCTGTGGAACACGCTTGCGCCGCACGAATACGGCTTTTACTCCAACGTCAACCCGCAGCGCCCACACCCGCGCTGGTCGCAGGCCACCGAGCGGCGCATCGGCGAATCCGGTCGGCGCCCCACCCTCATGTTCAACGGCTACGCCGACAGGGTTGCCGGGCTATACGCCGGGATGGATCTGCAGGCGAACTACTGAAAGGACGGTGCCGGGCAAAGGCAGGGCGGGGTTGATGGGCGAAGGCTTGGCCTTCGCCCACCCGGCCTCCAGGCTAAGCCATGAGCTGGCTAAGGACGAACGGGTTGCGGTTAGCGGTGCACATCGGCGCGCTTGTGCCGCTGGGCGTCATCATCCTGGACAATTATCGCTACAACCTCACCGCCAACCCGATCCAAGAGATCACCGTGCGCACCGGCAAAGCTGCGCTGGTGCTGCTCGTGCTGTCGCTGGCCTGCACGCCCCTGAACACGGTCTTCGGCTTCCGGCAGGCGCTCCGCGTACGGCGCGCGTTGGGGCTATATGGCTTCATGTATGTCGTGCTGCATTTAGCCGTCTTCGCCGTGTTGGACTACGGGCTAGACCTGCAGATGATCGGGCAAACCATCGTCGAGAAGTACTACATCATCGCTGGATTCCTGGCCTTCCTGATCCTCATCCCACCGGCGGTCACTTCCACGCGCGGCTGGATGGCGCGCTTGGGCAAGCGCTGGAAGTCGCTGCACAAGCTCGTTTATCTGGCCGTTCCGCTGGCCGTAATGCACTTTGCGCTGCTGGTTAAATCGCTGAGCAGCCGGCCCGAACCGCTGATCTTCGGCGCAGCCACCATCGCGTTGCTGGCCCTGCGCATCTCTGGAGTGCGCAGGGCCAGCGCGCATTGCGCCTCAAAAGCACGCTACTATTTTCGCAGCACAGTTAAGCCAACGCCGCGACAAGCCGGTTGGCCAACCGGCAACCGATCTGGGCATCCACCCGAAGATGCCATATCGAGGACAGCGTGAGAGGCGCGAGGGCCGCATGGCCGGGACGCGCGTTGCGCCGGGCAACGGTCGCGCAATGACGCCGGGCGCAACGCAAGCGCGAGTTGGCGCGCGACATTGTGGCGTGACTTGGGGCCGAAATTCAACTGCTCAGCACCCGGTCCAGCGCCTCGCCGGTGACGCGCACCGCCTCCTCAACCGACATGGCACGGATCGCCTGGTTGAACGGCTCCACGGTAACCGGGCCGTCGTAACCGATCTTGCGCAACGCAGACAGGAAACCTCGGATGTCAATGACGCCGCTGGCACCCACCATCTGGCGCTCGCCGTCTATTTGCTCATCAGGGGCGCGCCCAGCAATTGCGTCGTTGACGTGTACGTACACCACCTCACGCGGGTCGAGGCGTTCGAGGTCGCGCACCGCCGCATGAGCGGTATACCAATGGAAGCAGTCCAACAACAAGCCGACATTGTGCGTATGTGCGCCTACGACCGCGGCCAGTGCGCGCATCCCGTCCATAGTGTGGACGAAGTCGTGCTTGAAGCTCGCGCGCAGCGTGGCCGGACCGATAAACTCCATACCGAGGCGCAGGCCGTGCTCGGCCAGCACAGCAGCCACGCGCTGTAGTCGCGGGACCACGAAGTCCCAGTGTTGGTAGAAGTTGAGCGTGTTCGAGCCGGGCGAGATCCACGTCACGCAGCGTGTGCATCCCAACGCCGCAGCGAGGCGCGCCTCCTCGGCCAGCCGCATCAGGCTCTCCTCAAAAGCGGCGTCACTATCGCCCTCGCGCCACTTCGCGCCCAGGCCGATTGCGCCCGGACGCAAGCCGGTCTGCGCGAACCACTCCTGGGCGGCTTGGAGCGACTGCGATTCGGCCAATTTCATCAAGTAACCCACATCCAGATCCACGCCGGCGAAGCCATACTGCTTGGCTAGCGCACACGTCCGGTCGAACGGGACCGCATGTCCTAGCGCTCCGGTGTTGAGATTTTTGAACATGCGATGAGTTTAGCGCGAGGCCGGATCCCCTCAGGTCTAAAGCATAGGGTATACAATCGTCTTGTGAATGTAGCTTTATAAAAATTGAAAGGCATACTTGCTCGTGCTGTGCCGTGCATCCATGCAACGGGTGCAATGCTGAGTTCTGCGCTATGGAGTACAAGGACTATTACAAGACGCTCGGGGTAGACCGCAACGCCGATCAGGAGACGATCAAGAAGGCGTTTCGCAAGTTAGCGCGTCAGTACCACCCGGACGCCAACAAAGGCGACAAAAAGGCCGAAGAGAAGTTCAAGGAGATTAACGAGGCCTACGAAGTGCTCAGCGATCCGGAGAAACGCAAGCTATACGATCGGATGGGCACCAGCTACCGGGAGTATCAGCGCGCCGGCGGGAACCCACGCGACTACGACTGGAGCCAGTGGGCGAACAGCGGCGACTTCCCCTTTGGCTTCGGCCAGGGCGCGCGCCGCGTATACGAGCAGGATATTGACCTGGGCGAGTTTATCCGCCAGATATTCAGCGGCGGGCAGACGGTCAGCCAGCCGCGCGATTTTCAACAGGGCGTGGAGATCACGCTGGAAGAGGCGTATCACGGCACGACCCGGCTGGTGCAAACGCCCGGCCAGCCTGACATCGAGGTGAAAATCCCGCCCGGTGTGAAGACCGGCTCGCGCGTGCGTGTGCGCGGGCATGGCGGCAAGAACGCGCGCGGGCAAGCCGGCGACCTCTACCTCGTGATTGAAGTCAAGCCGCACCCGACCTACGAGCGCAAAGACGACGACCTCTATCGCGATATGCCGGTGGACGCCTTCACCGCCATGTTGGGCGGCGAAGCGCAAGTGGACACCCTGGCCGGGCCGATCGCGGTCAAAGTGCCGCCCGGCACATCGTCCGGCAAACTCATCCGTGTGCGCGGGCGCGGCATGCCGAAACTCAACAAGCCCGGAGAATATGGCGACCTGTATCTGCGCGTCTCGGTCACCGTGCCCACCGACCTCACCGATGCGGAACGAGAGCAACTGGCAAAGATCGCCCGTCGTCGCGCCGGCCGCTAACACGATGCGAGCGACGACGTTGGCCTAACCCACTCGCTTGGCCATGATCACCCGCTCACGCAACATCGGCTTGAAACCCAGCGCTTTGTAGGCCGGCGCCGACGCGCGCAAGTGTCCCCCGCTGCCCAGCTCTACGTCCAGCGTGGACGACGCGTCGGCTGCGGCATCCAGCACCGCCTTCAACACCTGCATCTCGTACGGCGTGCTCCACAGGGCCTGATCCAGCCAGAGCGTGATGACACAATGCGCCGGCCCGCCTCGCAGATGGGCTACACCCACTTCATCGGGTGGGCGAATCAGCAAGTAAATCTGGCCGCCGTTCAACAGCGCCGTGTGCCAGGGGAGCAGGTCGGCCTGGACGAGGTCGCTGCACCAGGCATCCCCCTGATGCGCTGCCACGCCGACCCAGTAGCGCAACTGCGCATTGGCTTCGCGGCCGGCGAGCGGCTCAACGCGGGCACGGTCGGCGCGGATGGGGAGCGCATGGCCAAGTTGGCGACGCATGAACTGCGGACGATAGCGCCGGTAGCCACACGCCAATGCGCAGCGCGTCGCCGGCAGGTTATCTGAAGGCACGGCCATCCATACCCAGCGCAAGCCAGCTTGGCGCACGATGCTCTCTGCGCGCTCGAGCATCGTGCGCGCCAGGCCGCGACGCCGCAGATCCGGCGCAACAGCTAATAGGCGAATGCGCGCCGCTACGTTGCCGCGCTCGATCAACATCAGGCCAGCCGGCTCGAAGTTCAGCATGCACATGTAGGTCGAGCCGGAGACCGGCAGCACCATACCGGCCAGCGCTTCGCGCCCTAGCGGACGACGCATCCACTGACCTAACGACTCATCGAGCGCCCCCACGTCGTCGGCATCGAGCTGGGTCAGCAGGTGCCTCAGCTCCATGATTCTGGCCGGGACGACCTGCGCACCGATCGTCGGCATACGGGTGACGAATCTATCACACACCGTATGTGGCGATAGGCGCCGGTTGTGTACGTCCGGCCGATCGGGAGCTTGAGGGATGAGCATATACTCAGCCCCGTGAACGCACAACACGCCAAATCCATGATCGAGGCCGGGCGTGTCATCGCCATCCTGCGCGGTGACTACACCGGATACTTCCGACAGATCGCGCGCGCCCTGGCAGACGCCGGCATCGCTGCGGTCGAAGTCACCCTGAACTCACCTGGCGCGCTCGACGGCTTGCACGCAATGAAAGCGGAGCTAGGCGACCGGTTCTTGATCGGCGCGGGCACCGTGTTGAACGAGTCGCAGGCATTCGAGGCCATCAGCGCCGGCGCGCAGTTCATCGTCGCGCCGAACACCAATCCGCGCGTGGTTTCGATATGCGTCGAGCGCGACATCTGCGTGATCCCCGGCGCATACACACCCACCGAGATCATGAACGCCGTCGAGTTGGGCGCGCACTTGATCAAGCTCTTCCCAGCCGAACTGGGCTACTTCAAAGCGGTGCGCGCGCCGTTGAACCATGTGCCATTCGTCGCCACCGGTGGCGTATCGCTGGACAACGCCGCCGAGTACATCAAAGCCGGCGCCGTCGCCGTCGGGATGGGTAGCCAGCTCATCGGCGAGTATGTCAAGCAAGCCGGCGGCATCGCCGCGCTCGGCGAACGCGCACGCCGGTTGGTGCGCGCGCTGACGTTCGAGTCGCCAGAGGTTCGAGTGAGTTAGGAGCGACTGGCCGCATTGACTGCCTCTGCACTCACACGCGCGCAGCTCACCTATCGCTACGACCGGCTACGCGCCCTCCCTCAGGGCGTCATCGAGACTGCCAGCACCACCTTTCTGCTGCTGATCGCCGTCAAAGCCTTCGACGCCGGCCCAACCCCAAAGTCGCTAATTGCTGCCGCCGGCAACATCGGTTTGCTGCTGTCATTGTGGCTGGTGCCATGGGTAGAACGCTCAGGCCAGCCGATCATGCGCGTCGCAGCGTGGATAATGGCCGGCGGGGCGCTGGCGATGCTGTGCGCCGCCGCTTTGCCGACGCTCGCGGTATTGGTCATCGCCACGGTAGTCGCCATCGGCGGGGCCAACGCCATCATCCCACTCCTGACGGCAACCTACCAGGACAACTACGCCCCGCGGGAGCGCGGCCGATACGTCGCGCGCGCCTTCGTCATCCGCGTGGCCGCAGCGGCAGCCTTCGCCGAGTTGGCCGGGCGACTGCTCACTACCGATCTCGCGCGATTCCGCTGGCTGTTGGCCGCATTTGCCATCGCCTTCGCCGCTGCCGCCTACTGCCTATCCCGCATCCCATCGCGCGCGCTGCACAGCACGCCGGCCCAGCCGCGCAGCAACACCTCCGCCCGCTTCGACATCGTCTCGCGCGGCGCGTTCTTCGGCGCATTTGACTCACTCAAAATCCTGCGCACCGACCGAACGCTGCGCTGGACGTTGGCCTCATGGATGCTGATGGGCTTCGCCAACCTGATGATGTGGCCGCTGCGCGTCGAGTTTCTGGCCCATCCGAAGTACGGCCTGGCCCTCAATCCACAGCAAATCGCCCTCTACACAATCTTGATCCCCAGCGTAGCCCGGCTCACGCTCATGCCGCTATGGGGCCAACTATTCGACCGGATGAACTTCTTTCTGCTGCGCATCACCCTGAATGTTGGATTCGCGCTGGGCATCGTGTCGTTCTTCACGGGGGGCGGCGCGTTCGGCTTAGCCGCCGGCGCGGTCATCTTCGGCGCGTCGAACGCCGGCGGCGAGATTGCCTGGAGCCTGTGGGTGACCAAGTTCGCGCCGGCAGATCGCGTGGCCGAATACATGAGCATTCACACGTTCTTCACCGGCATGCGTGGGATTGCGGCGCCGATCTTGGCCTTTCAGTTAACCCAGACTTTGGACATCGGCGCCATTGCGCTGATGTGTGCCGCGCTCATCCTGTTGGCATCCTTGATCCTCGTGCCGGAGATGAAGGGGCGCGCACGCTGATGCCACCGCTGGTTCAAGTCGCGCTTAAGCGCCGGTAGGGTTCACGCGCACATGCGCGCCGGCATCCAGGGATGTTGAGCGCGCCGCTACACCCGAAACAGATGGGGCCCGAAGTCGGCCTCGTAGTATGGCGCGACCATCCCCCCCTTGGGCACAGTCGCGTCTACTTTAGCCCGGTCTTCATCGGTGATCTTCACCTCCAGCGCCTTGAGGTTGTCTTCGAGTTGTTCCATGGTGCGAGGGCCGATGATGGGTGAGGTGATGCCGGGCTGGCTGATGCACCAGGCCAGCGCAAATTGCGACAACGTGCAGCCGCCGCGCTCTTGCACATAGGCCTTATACACCTCCGTCGCCGCGAGCGCTGCATCGTTCCAACGCCGGGACAGGACTGGGTTCTCTTTGTAATCGAAAAAGCGCGTGCCTTCTGGAGGCGGCGCGTTGCGATCGTATTTGCCGGTCAACAGGCCGCCGGCCAGCGGGCTCCACGGGATCAGCCCAAAGCCATAGGTCTGCGCGAAGGGGATCAGCTCACGCTCGATACGCCGGTCGAGCAAGTTATATGGCGGCTGTTCGCATACGAAGCGGTTCAACCCCAGCTCGCGCGAGACCATCAGCGACTCCATCAATTGCCATGCGGCGAAGGTGGTTGTGCCGATGTAGCGCACCTTGCCCGCGCGCACCAAGTCATCCAGCGCGCGCAGGGTCTCGTCAATTGGAATGGATGACTGCGGCCGGTGAATCTGATACAAGTCAATCCAATCGGTTTGCAGTCGTCTCAGGCTCGCTTCGCACTGCTGGATGATGTGTCGGCGGCTGTTGCCGCTCATGTTGGGATCGTCGTCGGCCATGACTCCGTGAACCTTCGTGGCCAGCACGATGCGGTCGCGCTTGCCATTGCGTTTGAGCGCTTCGCCGACAACCGCTTCACTGCGGCCGCGCGTGTAGACGTTGGCCGTGTCGAGAAAGTTGATGCCGGCGTCTATCGCGCGGTCGATGATGGCATACGAGTCTTCAGGTGAGGTCTTGCCGCCGAACATCATGCAACCCAGGCCCAAGACGCTCACTTTGACGCCTGTGCGTCCAAGGGGTCGGTATTCCATCGAGTTTCTCCTTATCGGTTAGTGTCATTCGTGTCGTTGGCGTCGGTGTCAGCAGTATCGGCGGTCCTGTTCGTGAGCCACTTTCGGGCGATGCGCGTTAGGGTGCCGTCGTTGCTCATCTGCAACAGGATGCGATTGAGTTCACTCGCCAGCCGTCCATCTGCGCCCAGCATAGCTATCGTGTGCTCAACTGGGCGAAGCCGGAGGCAGCGTATCGCTGCTGTGTTGTCCCATTCGTCAATTGGCGCGCATCCCTCCCGAACGGCTATTTGCCCGCTAACGACTGCCACCTCACATCTGCCCATGCGAATTTCCGTCAAGACCTCCTTTTCATCCGCTGCCACGCGGCGCGTCATGCCCGGTGTGCGTCGCTCCAACCAGCGCGCCAGGCGGTCAGCCTCGCTGCCCAGCGCAGCGACGACGCAGCGCCCGCGCAAATCCTCGGGGCGATCCAGACGCAACGCCGCAAACGTCACCGCGCGCAAGCCGGCGTCGAAATACGGGCGGCTATAGCGAAAATCGGCCGTCCGCATTGGGTCCACGACCAGGGCCGACATCGCGACATCAGCGTAGCCGGCAAGCAGCGCATCGTAGAAGCCATCGTAGCCCACCGGCACGGCCTCCACACGCAACCCCAGACGACGCGCCGCCTCATGCGCCACGTCGGCATCCATCCCCTCCCAGCCATCCGCGCCATAGAACGAAAACGGCCGGATCCCCGGATCAATGCCGACGCGCAACACGCCACGCGCGCGCAGCGCCTGCCAGCGCTGCTCAGACTCCACAGCCGGACGCGACACGAGAAAGACCGCCGTCGCGACAACCAACACTGCACAAAACGCCACAGCACGCCGCCGAAGGATCTTCAATGCACCACCACGACCGTGCCTTGTGGCGCCCAGCCATACAACCAGGCGGCCTTGCCAATGGGAATATTGACGCAGCCGTGACTCATGGGCTGGCCAAAATTGTTGTGCCAATATGTGCCGTGCAAGGCATAACCCCCCTTGAAGTACATCACATAGGGCACGTTGGGCAAATCGTAACCTCTGCCCCGCATGTGTTGCGAATCAAGTTTGCGATAGATGCGAAAGATGCCGCGCACCGTCGGCGTATCCTGCGCCCCGGTCGAAACCAGCGTGGTCATCACCATCCGGCCATCCTCCCAGGCGATCAGCCGCTGCTCGTCCAGGATGACTTCAATCCATTTCCCCCGGCGCGTCGGCACGGATTTCGCGTCATACACCGCCGCGTCCGGCGCATCCTGCGGCAAGGATGCAGCCACCGTCGGTTGGACGTGGACGGGTTGCGCCGGCGCTTGTGCCACCGCCGCAACGCGCGACGATGGAGCAGTTGGAGGCGTCGGGGCCGCAGCAAGGACCGGCGCCGAAGCAGCCGGGCGGGCATCTTCTGGCGCCGTGACCTGTCGGGATTGAGGCTGCGCAGCTTCGCGGGCTAAGCGCTGGGCCGCCGGTTGCGCCCGGCGCTCCGCCGAGACGACCAGCGGGACGGCGGCCAACAGCAGTGCCATCATCACGCACAGCGCAACTAACCGCAGCAGCCCGGCGAGAAACGCCATCACCGAAGTATTCTAGACCAACCGATACGGTTCAAGGATCAAACGCACAGAGCAGCCGTCCGCCCCGTCCTTAAATTTTTCATGGGGTCTCGCCGCGCAGAAAACACAGCATCCCCTCGACGATACCCTGAGCCACCACCTGCGGCCGGCCTTCCAGCAACTGCCGGTCGAGATCCATGAAGCCGGTCTCGATGATCGCAGCCGGCGTCTCAGGCGCAATCTCATCAAAGGCGTGATACTGCGTCATGTCGCGCGTGACGGTGTTGGCATGGAAGCGCAGGCCGGTGCGCGCCCCATAACGCGCCGTCAAACAGGCGACTAGGCGATCCGCCTCATCCGGCACTCGGCTGTGCGCGGCGCGCGCCACCTTGAAGCCGGTGGCGAAATCGTTAATGCGCGCGCACGAGTCGGCATGGATGCTGAGCAAGGCGCGCGCCCGATAGCCGCGCAACCGCGGATCAAACTCATCCAGCACATCCACGATGTAGCCTTCGGCGCGTAACACCTCGGCCACGCGAGTCGCATGTGCAAAATTCAGCGCGGCCTCGGTCAAGCCGTCGTCGCACACGGCGCCGCTGTCGTGGCCGCGATGCCCGCTGACGATGCCGATGCGCACTGCATCCTGCGCCGCAACGGCCGCGCTGCGCGTCGCCTCGCGCCACGCTGCATCGGCTGCAGCTTGCGCCTGCGCATCTGCCGACGGCCAGCGCGGCGCATCCCGCAGCGCGATGATCGCCGCACCGGTGAGCGCCATCGCCAACGCCAGCCCAATCAACCGGCGGCGAGCTGCGCGTGGAAAGATGGCCGCCGTCTCATGCGCCGGCGCAGGAGCGGCGCCGGTTATCGCGACCCGCCGCGACTGTGCGCGCGCCCGGCTTTTGCCGGCGGCTTGGGTGCGACGGATGTTGCTGCGCTGCACGCGCTGATCCTTGGCGCGCTTGCGCGTCGGAGCGCGCTTCACGCAATCCCTCCCGGCGCTTCGCGCGTGAGCACCTTGCGCATGACCGGCAGCTTCTCGCCCACCGGCGCGAACCCCAGCCGGCGATACAGCCGCTGCGCCACGCGATTGCCGGCCTGCGTATTGAGCGAGACCGAGCGCGCGCCGGCCTGCGCCAACCGCATCACCACGTCACAAAGCAATCCCGCGCCAATTCCCCGACGGCGCAGTTCCGGCTGAACGGCCAACCGCACAACGTGCCCCTTCTCTCCATGCAGGACCGCACACGCATAGCCCACCAGCGCCCCGCCGTACACGGCCACGGTGGTTGCGAACGCCCGCGCCACTGCGCGTTGCATCAGCACAGGTGCATAGCGCCATGGCTCATCAAAGGCGCGCACATCCAAGGCGCATAACGCTTCGAGATCGGCCGTGCGCGCCAAGCGCACCTGCAAGCCGGTAAGGGGCGGCATCGTTTTCGAGATGCGCCGCGGCTCGACCTGGAAGGTGAGCAATCGCTCAACGACGCGATAGCCTAGATCGCGCAGATAAGGCTTGATCCACTCAAACGGATGAACGATGCACCACACCTCGCACACACCGTGCGCTGCCAGTCGCGCTTCGGCCTCACCGAACACATTGGTCAAGTGCGTCGCTGGCGACAGGCCATCGGCGACGGCGCACCAGCGCAGCCAAGCCACCCCGGCGCATGTCGCATCGAGCGCATCGGCCTCGGCCAGGTCGAGCGGCGTGAGCAGGAGCGCCGCATTGCCATCGTCAAACGACCACAGGTCGCTGGCGATCCACTCATCCCAATCCCACCAATCGAGGCGATCGAAGATGTGCCGCGCACGCCGCAAACGGGAGAGCCTGGCGCTGCGCGCGGCCGACGCGCTGACTTCATGGTTTCTTGTATACGCGGAATTCCAATTCCACTCGCTGAAAGTAGCCATCGGGATCACCATCGAGCGGCAGCAACTGCAGATCCCGCACCTCAACTTCGACGCGCAGTGTGGAGGTGGCGATCTCGAAGATGCCCGGCCCTGCCTGCACCAGCTCGCCGCGCGCCGCCAGCTTGCTGCGCATCACGTTATTGCGATAGGCGTAGGGGGTGAGCATCACCTTCGTCGTGCTCTGGAAGTCGTTCTTATCGAACGTCCAGATCGCCAACGCGATCACCCGCGAAGGCGACGTCAGGCTGACGCGATCGGCGACCGATGCGCCGCACTCGCCGATCAATTCGCCGCTCGTCGCGCTGATCTGGAACCCTTCATCGAAGTTCTCGTTGCCATGCTCATAAACAGCGCGAAAGGTGTTGATGAGGGATTCACCGGGCAACGGCGAACCGACGCGCACCGGCGCCGGCGCATAGACGGCGGGGATGGTGCCAGGCTCAGTGGGGGCGGCCGCCGGCGTCGCCGCGGCAACCTGCCCATCAGCGGGGTTGACATTGATCACAGTCCCCGGGCGCGCTTCGGCTTCGCCGGCGGCGCGAGGCGCAACGACCGATGCAGTGGCAGACACCGGCGCGGGCTTGAGCAAACGCACGACGAGCAGCAGCAGGCCGGTCAACACAGCGATCCACAACAGCAGCAGCAATCCGCCGAGCAACGCGGCATTCCGGCGCGCCTCGATCACCGACTGAGCAATCACAGGCGGCTGGTCTTTCACCTGCTCCAGACGTTCAGCCAGTAAAGTGAGGCTGTTCTGATCTGCCAACGTGAACCATCCCTGGTCGGGATTGTCGCCTTCGCGGGCGTTTTCGTTGCGGGCGACCTGCTCGGCGCTGCGAACCATGGCCAGCGCCTCGATCGGCGTGGCATCGCCGGTCGTCACACCCAGCGCCTGTTGCGCTTGGGTCAAGGCGGCTTCGGGTTGACCGATCTGCACGCCTTGGGCATAGCGCGCCGCGACGCGGGCGACGTACACATCGCGATAGTCGGGCCGGTCGCCGGCGGGATCGAAGCGCAAGAAGCGCGGCGGCGCATCCCGCAGGATGACATCGGCCGGCACCCAGGCATACACCAGATAGGCGACGCAGGCGACGCCGATGAGAAAACCAATGACCAATGCGACGGTGACGATGAACCAGCGATTGAAGCCCCAAGCGTCGCTCTTCATAATGAGCGATTCTACTTGTGAATTGGGGCTTGACAAGCACTGCGCAAATCGCTATATTCTGCAGCCGTTCGGAAAAGAGAATATCGCCCGATCGCGCACTCTTATCCAGAGAGGTGGAGGGACCGGCCCTGTGAAACCTCGGCAACCATCCAGGTGCGGATCGCAATTGCCAATCTCAGATTGGCGCGAAGCTGGCCAGCGTTGCGATCTTTTGCCTGAAACGGTGCCAATTCCGGCAGCACAGACTGGAAGATGAGAGGCAGCGGCAGCTATGAATTGCTCACGCCCTCTTGTCTTACCGCGCAAGAGGGCTGTTCACTTTTCCGCAACACGCATAAACGGTTGCGCATTGCGTGATGCGCATCGCGCGAAGGGATGTGCCATACGCATGAGCGCCAAAAAGGAGTAACTGGATAAACCATGTCTAACCATCCGTTCCATTTCGACACACAAGTTCTGCACGCCGGGACCAGACCCGATCCGACGACGAACGCGCGCGCGGTGCCGATCTATCAGACCACGTCGTACCAGTTCCGCGACACCGACCACGCGGCCAATCTGTTCGGGCTGAAAGAATTCGGCAACATCTACACCCGCATTATGAACCCGACCAACGATGTGGTCGAGCAGCGGCTGGCCGCACTCGAAGGCGGCGTTGGCGCGCTGGTGACGGCATCCGGCCAGGCAGCGGAGACGTTCGCCATCCTCAACCTTGCCCAGGCCGGCGACCACATCGTCAGCTCGGCGTCGCTCTACGGCGGCACCTACAACCTCTTCCACTACACCCTGCCCAAACTGGGCATCGAGGTCACGTTTGTGGATCCTACCGACCCGGAGAACTTCCGGCGAGCCATCCGCCCAAACACCAAGGCGATTTACGGCGAATCGGTTGGCAACCCCAAGCTCGACATCTTTCCTTTTGAAGAGGTGGCAGCCATTGCGCACGAAAACAGCCTGCCGCTGATCATTGACAACACCACGCCGACGCCCTACTTGTTGCGACCGATCGAGTGGGGCGCCGACATCGTGGTGCACTCAACCACCAAATACATCGGCGGACACGGGTTGAGCATCGGCGGCGCAATTGTGGATTCCGGCAAGTTCGACTGGAGCAAGAGCTGGCGCCACGACGCCTACTTCAACAAGCCCGATCCCAGCTACCACGGCTTGGTGTATTCCCAGCTCGGCGCGCCGGCCTACATCCTGAAGGCGCGCCTCACCCTGCTGCGCGACATCGGCGCGGCGCAAAGCCCGTTCAACTCTTTCTTGAACATCATCGGCCTGGAGACGCTGCACGTCCGCATGGAGCGCCACATCCAGAACGCCAACGCAGTGGCCGAGTGGCTCTCGAAGAGCCCCTATGTCTCTTGGGTGACCCACCCCAGTTTGCCCAGCCACCCGCAGTATGAAAAGATCAAGCGCATGGCGCCCAAGGGATTGACCGCGCTGGTGGGCTTCGGCATCAAGGGTGGACGCGAGGCCGGCCGACAATTCATCAACAACCTGAAGCTGTTCTCGCACTTGGCCAACATCGGCGACGCCAAGTCGCTGGCCATCCATCCCGCCACCACTACGCACTCGCAACTGACGCCCGAAGAGCAACGGGCCACCGGCGTGACCGACGACTTCATACGTCTGAGCATCGGCCTGGAGGATATCCGCGACATCATCTGGGACCTCGAGCAGGCGCTGGAGGCAGCCGTAGCGGCGGTGAGCAACGGTCATAAAAAGGACGTTGTGACGGCCTAACACCGGCCGATCGGCCAGTTCGGAGATCGCGGGGCGGCGCTCGTCGCTGCCCCGCGCTCCCGCATCTAAGTATCGTGCTCGTCAAAACGCAATACTTTCACTACGACGGCGAGATCCGGCTACAGAGCGGCGCGACGCTCGGCCCCATCACGCTGGCGTATGAAACGTATGGCCGGTTGAATAACGATCGCAGCAATGCGATCCTCATCTGCCACGCCTGGAGCGGCGATGCGCATGTCGCCGGCCGGCACTCGCCCGACGATCCCAAACCCGGTTGGTGGGATGACGCCGTCGGGCCGGGCAAAGCCTTCGACACCGACAAGTACTTCGTCGTCTGCTCAAACGTCATCGGCGGGTGCGGCGGGAGCACCGGCCCGTCATCCATCAACCCGAAGACCGGCCGACCGTATGGGCTGAGCTTCCCCATTGTGACCATTGCGGACATGGTCGAGGCGCAGCGTTTGCTGACCGATCACTTGGGCATCGAGCGATGGCTGACGGTCGCCGGCGGCAGTATGGGCGGAATGCAGGCCCTGCAGTGGACGGTCTCGTATCCCGCTCGCGTACGCAGCGCGATTGTGTTGGCGGCGACCGCGCGCCTATCGCCGCAAACCATCGCCCTGAACGAAGTGCCACGCCAGGCCATCTATGCCGACCCAAACTGGAACAACGGCGATTACTACGGCAAGACGCCGCCGAACGCTGGGTTGGCCGTAGCGCGCATGATCGGCCACATCACCTTCCTGAGCGACACCTCAATGCGCGAGAAGTTCGGCCGACGCTTGAGCAACGGCAGCGAAGGCTACGGCTGGCGCTTCGACCCGGAGTTCGAGGTGGAGCGCTATCTGAACTATCGCGGCCACTCATTCACCAAGCGCTTTGACGCCAACTCGTTCCTCTACCTGAGCAAGGCGATGGACTATTTCGATCTATCCTATGGCCTACCCTCGCTGGCCGACGCCTTTCGCAAGGTGACGGCCAAGTTCCTGGTCGTGAGCTACACCTCAGATTGGCTCTATCCATCGTGGCAGTCGAAGGAACTGGTGCGCGCGCTGCTGCAGAACGACATTGACGTCACCTACGTCGAGATAGACAGCCACTACGGCCATGACGCATTTTTGCTAGAAGTGGATAGGCTGGCGGAGCTGACGCGCGATTTCTTGAAACGTGTTGAGTCAGCACACTAATCGGCCGCCTGCGCGCGGCGCCACCGGCGGCCCAAGCCGGTGCTTCGTCCTGATTTGACATCCAGCAGCATGATCCTTGGCGAAGGTTCGCATAGCGCCTCGCAGAGCAGCACCTATGACCCTCAACGGAAAACGTCCCGATCTCGACGCCATCATTGCGCTGATCCCGCCCAAAGCCCGCGTGCTCGATCTGGGCTGCGGCGACGGCGAATTGCTGGCGCGGTTGATCCACGAGCGTCACGTCCTGGCCCGTGGCGTGGAATTGAGCGAAGCCAATGTGCGGGCTTGCATCGCACGTGGGCTATCGGTGCGCCAAGGCAACATCGATGAAGGACTGGCCGACTACCCCGATGGCGCCTTCGACTACGTCATCCTCAGCCAGACCCTGGCTTACCTGGATCATCCCGCGTCGGTCGTGAACGAGATGTTGCGCGTGGGGCGGCGCGCAGTGATCTCGTTTGAGAACGCCGGCTACTGGCGCGTGCGCTGGCGCGTATTGCGCGGCCAAGGCGTCGGCAGCGACTTGTGCTCTGGCGAGGGGCGCGCGCGGGCGATCACGCTGCCGCAATTCGAAGCGCTGGCGGCGTGCGTCCAGGCGAAAATCGAGTCGGCCCGATTATTCGCAGACGACAAGCCGGTGCGCGCCTTTCCCACCTGGCAAGCGCGCATCGCCATCTACGTCTTGAGCCGGGCGCAAGCTATGGTATAGTTGCGCTTTGCTGGCAACAGCGAGGAGGCGTGGTGTAGAGGCCTAACACGCTGCCCTGTCAAGGCAGAGACCGCGGGTTCGAATCCCGTCGCTTCCGCTCGTGGAATATGCCGACCGTAGCCGGTCGGCATATTCGCTTTTCGGCCCAGAGCGACGCGCCCAAGTCAACCGCGCATGGTTCCAATGCCCCGCGCGATGGCGGTTCGCTCCTGCCCGGCGGTCTTGCACCGAAATGGGTTTACCCGCGCGCAGCGCGCAAGCGTGGGTCGAGATAGTCACGCAAGCCGTCGCCCAGCAGGTTGAACGCCAGCACAGTCACGGTGAGCGCCAGGCCGGGATAGAACATCGTCCACGGTGCGGTTTGTACGAACTTGCGGCTGTCGTTGAGCATCAGCCCCCATTCCGGCTCCGGGCGTTGTGCACCTAGCCCGAGAAAGCTCAGCGCTGAGGTATACAGAATGACGTAGCCCACGTCGAGGCTAATCTGCACCAGCAAGATCGGCAGGATGTTGCGCAACATGTGACGGCTGAGGAGCTGCGGCGCGCCCATGCCGACGGCGCGCGCCGCTTGCACAAACTCGCGCTGCGAGAGCGCCAGCACTTGCCCGCGCGCCAAGCGGGCATACCAGGGCCAGTACACGACGCTCAGCGCCAACATCGTATTGGTCAGGTTGTTGCCCAGCGCCGCGCCGATGGCCGAAGCGAGGATCAGCGCCGGGAAGGCTAGAAACACATCCGTCAGGCGCATCAGGGCGGCGTCCACCCAGCCTCCCAACAGTCCGGCGACCGCGCCGATCAGTGTGCCGGCCGTCACGGCCACGCTCAGCACCACGACTGCCACCTGTATCGAAATGCGCGCGCCGCTCAACACACGGCTAAAGATATCCCGGCCGAAGTCATCCGTGCCGAACCAGTGCGCCACAGAGGGCGGTTGTAGCCGCCGAGCCAGATTTTGTTTGCGCGGGGGATGCGGGGCAAGCGCTTCGCCGAATATCGCGGCCAAGAGGATAAGCGCGCACAGCGCGACGGCCAAGCTGTTCAGCCGGCTTTGGCGTAAAAACCGCCTCATGTCACCTTCAAGCGCGGGTCGGCTAGGCCATAGGCGATGTCCACCACGGCGTTGGCAACGGTGTAAACCGTCGCCAGGACCAACGTCACTCCCATCGTGGCGTTGTAGTCGGCGGCCAACAGCGCATTCGCCGCATATAGCCCTAGGCCTGGCCATTGCAGAATGCTCTCGATCAGAAACGAGCCGCTCATCAGCAGGCCGATCTGCAAACCCAGGATGGTCAGCGTAGGGATCATGGCGTTGCGCACGGCATGCCGCAACACCACGGTGCGATGGGTCAAGCCTTTGGCGCGCGCGGCGCGGATGTAATCCTGCTGCAACACCTCCAGCAGGCTCGCGCGCATGATGCGCAGGAACACGGCGATCACCCCAAAACTCAGCACAAATGCAGGCAGCAGCAAGTGCCACAGCGCATCGGCAAACGTGGCCCATTGGCCGGCCAGCGCGCTGTCCACCGTGTAGAAGCCGGTCAGCGTCGGTGGCGGCGCGACT
This sequence comes from Candidatus Roseilinea sp. NK_OTU-006, assembly GCF_012931985.1. Taxonomy (GTDB): domain Bacteria; phylum Chloroflexota; class Anaerolineae; order J036; family Brachytrichaceae; genus JAAFGM01. Next base: position 22,877 of record NZ_JAAFGM010000022.1, on the reverse strand, counting down.
TCCTGGCTCAGCCGACCGCCTACCGGCAGCCACGACAACACGTAGTAGCCCACCAACTGACCTACCAGCGCCACCCAGAACGGCGGCAGCGACACGCCCAACGTGGACAAGAGGCGCCCGATGTAGTCGAAAGGTGAATTTCTCCAGGCAGCGCTCAATATGCCTGCCGGCAAGCCGATCAGTAAGCTGATGCACAACGCGGCCAGGGTCAGCTCGGCAGTGGCCGGCAGGAAGGTCTGAATGTCCTGTAGCACCGGTCGTTTGGTGCTGAACGACCACCCGAGATCGCCTTGGAGCAGCCCGGCCATGTAACGGGCATACTGCTCAGGGAGCGAACCGTTCAGGCCGAGCCGCTCGCGCAGCGCTTCGACGGCCTGCGGGTTGGCGCGCGGCCCGGCGATCAAGCGCGCAGGATCCTTGGGCACCACGCGCGCCAACACGAACGTCGCAACCGAAATGGCGGCCAGCACGGCCAACAAACCGAGCAGGCGACGCAGGACAAACTGGCCGATCACTCGCGGTAGAGGCCGTAGAAGTCAAACGTCTTGACGTGGATGGGGTTCCACGGATGCCCTTTGACGCTGTTGGCGATCAAAATCTCCTCCTGCGGTTCGGCGGCGTATAGGCCGGCAGGGTCCTCGAACATCAGGATTTGATGCGCGCGCTCGTAGATCGCTTTTAGCTTAGCAGGGTCGGTCTCGGTCTTGCTTTGCTCGATCAACGCATCCAGCTCAGCATTGCTGTAGAGCGCGCCATTGCCCAGCCCATCGTTTTGATCGTTGCGCGTGTGAAAGACGGGATTGACGTAGTTGTAGAAGTCATCGTAATCCGGCCACCAGGCGTAGCCCATCAGATCGGGCAGTTCTTCCACCGGGCGCGAGCCATAGAAGATATCGTTGAAGGTCGCCTCGTCGCGCTCCTCCAGCTTGAGCTTCAGCCCGATCTGCTCCAGGCCGGCCTGAAGCACCTGCCCCATGCGCTCGTAGTAGCCATAGCCGGTGGCGTAGAGGTAGGTGAGCTCTGTGCCTGGGGGCACGCCGGCTTCCTGGAGCAGCGCCTTCGCTTTGTCCAAGTCGAAGGTGTACTGAAAACCGCGCGTCCCGACCGCGCTGCTCATGCCGCTGGGCCAGGGGGAGGTGCCGCGCTTCATCAGCCCACCTTCGACGTTATTGGCGTAGCCGTCGTAATCGAAAGCATACGAGATCGCCTGACGCACGCGCGGATCGACCAACACGCCGCGTTTGGTAAACGTGATGTAATTGATGCGGAAGAGCGGCTTATCGCTGCCCTGGAAGCGCCCCGTCTCGCGCAGCGCCTTGTAGTCCTCTACGGTCGAGATCAGCGCGATGTCGGCGTCGCCCTTCTCCAACAACTGGCGGCGCGTGCTAGGCTCGGGGACGTTGCGAATAATGATGCGCTCGAAGCGCTGCTTGCCATCGTTCCACCCTCGCCAGTAATTCGGGTTACGAACAAAGACGATCTCTTCGTTCGGCTTGATGCTCTCGACCATATACGGCCCGGTGCCGGCTGCGTTGTTGGCGAACCAGGCTTGCGCATAGTCGCTCTTGCCATCGGCGACTTGCTCATGCGCCTTCATCGCTTTTGGAGACACAAACAGCGTGCCGTAGGCTGTGCCCAATGCCTGAGGCAGGTTCGGACAGGAAAATCCACAACGCCACTCCAGGGTGTACTCGTCCTTCACGATCAGATTATTCACCGGATCGCCGCCGGTGAAGCGGTTGATGGTATTCCCCAACAGGCCGATGTCCACCATGCGCAAATAGCCCATCTTGGCCGCTTCGGCGTTAAAGTCAGCTCCGTCGGTGAACTTCACGCCACGGCGCAACTTGAACGTCCACACACTTTGGTCGGCGTTGGCTTCGAATGACTCGGCCAGCACCGGCTCGACCTCGGTAGTGCTTGAGCCCTTGAAATTCACCAACCCTTCGTACAGCGCGCGATGCAGCATGTTCTCTGCGCCGCTGGTGGCCACGCCGGGATCGAGGTTGGTGGGCAGCGAAGGCATGGCCAAGATCAGGGTGCGCGCGCGGTCGGCAGCCGGCTGCACTGCGGCATCGGTAGACAGCGCAGGCGAGGCAGGTTGCGGCGCGCCGCACGCCGCCACAAGCATGACACATGCGGTAAAAAAGATCAATGCACGACGATTCATGAGGCTTTCTCTCCCTCGGCGCCGAAGAGCCCGCATCAGCGCGGGCAACGCGGCTGGATATTAGCGCAGGATAATACTCCACCTTGCCCGACTCTTGCAACACGATGTTGGGTATCGTTGGCAGCCCGACGCCAAGCCCCGAATGTTTGAGTGAGACTTCCGTTCACCCGTGCGTCAGTCGGGCGAAAGCACGAATCGGGGGGCGTCGCAGCCACGTGTGGCCTATCCAAAAGCTGCGCCACAAGAGCGCGCTTTCGCAACCCGTAAAGCAAAAACCAGACTTCTTGAAGAAGCCTGGTTTCTCATCTTTCATGACCCCTACGGGACTCGAACCCGTGTTTAAGCCTTGAGAGGGCTTTGTCCTAGACCACTAGACGAAGGGGCCGCAAGGCGAATCTTATCACATTCCTTCCGTTTCGATCAACCGTTGCAGCAGGCGCTGCTCATCGGCGTAGGACTGCACCTCATCATCCAGCCATGCCCTGCGCAGCCGGCTCAAAATGCGGCCATATGCCGGGCCGGGGGGCAGGCCGAGCGCGCGCAAATCATCGCCTGTCGTCACCGGTTTCACCCAGCGCCAATCCTTCCACTCGCACAACAAAGCGTCGCACTTCAGTTTGTTCGTCTCGAACAGATAGGCCAGGAAGAGCGACAAGCCGCTGAAGCCGCGCAACAATTCCGACAGCCGGCTGCGCCGGGCGCGGAAGGACGCCGACGACAAACTGCTCAACGGGCCGAGGTCAATCAGCGCATCGCGCACAGCATGCTCGAACGGGATCCACTCCACCCAGCGCGCAATGCCGAGTTGGCCCATGTTGTAGGTCAACGCGCCCCATCCGACCGCATGGAGCAGATCGCGCGCGCCGATGTGCAGCGTCTCGACCGGCCATTCGCCCGACCACAACACCGCGCGCGCTCGGCGAAAGCGATGCACCAATGAGTCGGCCGGCGGCACAGGAATACCTGCAGCCTCGAAGAAGCCCCACTCCCGAAGCAGGGTCAGCGCGCCTTCCGGCTCGCGGTCTTCGAAGTTCAACTCCAGATCGTATTTCACGCGCTCGCCGCTGAGCGCGCGCACGTAGGGCAAGCCGGCTTCCAGGGCAAGATGTGTCTCCGCGTCCAGCGCAAACTTGAACCGCGCAGCGTAACGCGCCCCGCGCAACATGCGCGTCGGATCGTCTACAAAGCTGCGGGGATGAATGACGCGCATGACGCCGCGCCGCAGGTCATCCTGGCCGCCCAGCGGGTCAATCAGCGTAAAGTCGTCCAGGCGCATCGCAATGGCATTGATGGTGAAATCGCGCCGGAGCAGATCGGTCGGCAGGTCGCTCGGCTCGACTACCGGCAACGCCGCCGGCCGAGGATAGGACTCGCGCCTGGCCATGGCCAGGTCCACCGCCACACCGTTCATGTGCCAAGTGGCCGTGCCGAACTTGGGGTACGCCTGCACCTCGCCGCCATGACGCCGCCGGAGGGATTCGGCCAGGGCCATCGCGTCACCCTCGACGACGAAGTCGAGATCATCAATCTCGGGCAACTGCAACAGCCAGTCGCGAACCGCGCCGCCGACCAAATAGGCCGATATGCCGGATTCCTGCGCCGCATCGCGAATCGCATCCAACATGAAGCGCTGCTTGGGGTTGAGCAGCGATGTCACGTCAGTCATCTCCTGCAATTCTCAGGTGAAGGGACCGAAATTGCAACACATCGCCGTCTTCGCGCTGCGCCGGATGCACGCAGATGTCACGGACGCGTTGCGCCTGGCCGACGCGCTGGGCGTGGCCGTCCCAACCGGCGCGCTCACGCGCGAGCCGTTGCGCATGGCGATGCAGCGCGGCCCCTGGAGGATCAGGATGTGTCGGCGTTGACCGAAGCAGCGCGCGGCTGACCGCGCAGCCACGCGCGCGCCGCAGCAATGGCGGCCTGCACCTGCGATGGATCGGCGGGCGCGCCGCCGCCCTGCGCGAACGCCGGCGCACCCCCGCCCTTCGCCGCGCCATCCGGCGAGAGCACGGCCAAAGCGCAGCGCAGCGCCGCGGCCATGTCGCCGGTAGCATCCTGCGCGCGGGCAAAGACCAGTTGCGCTTTGTCGCCCGACGCGCCAAGCAACACCACGACGCGCGACGCGGCTGCAAGCTGCTTGGCCAACGCGCGCAGCTCGGCCGGGTCGCGCCCGACGAACGTCCGCGTAACCCAGCGCCGTTCACCATCCTCCGCGGCGCCGGCAAGCAACTCGGCAGCCTCGTAAGCGATCAGCCGCGCCCGGGCTTCTTGCAGGGCCTTGCGGTCGGCGCGAGATTCGGCGATCAGCTTCTGCACCGCTTGCTCCACCTCGTAGCGTCCGGCGCTCAGCGCCTCCATCAGGCGACCGGTCGCGGCACTCAGGCGCACATAATCGTCGAGCGCCCGGCCGCCACAGCGAAAGGTAATCCGCGTTTCCGCCCCGCGCTTCTCGGCTTTGATGATTTTGACCAGGCCGATCTGCGCTGTGCTGCGCACGTGCGTGCCGCCACATGCCGACCAGTCGTAGCCCTTCACCTCGACGATGCGCACTGCGCCGCTCACCTTGGGGGGACGGCGCAACGGGATTGACGGCAGGTCGGCATCGCCCACCTCATAGGCCAAGATCGGCCGGTCCTCCATGATGATGGCGTTGGCTTCCCGCTCAGCGCGTTCGAGCGCATCGGACGGCAGCGCCGCGGTTGGCAAGTCAATCGTGCAATCGCCGCGGCCGATGTGCATGGCGATCGTGTCTAAGCCGACGGCGCGGATGAACGCCTGGGATAACACATGCTGGCCGCTGTGCTGCTGCATGTGGTCGAAACGGCGCCCCCAGTCCACACGCCCCCGCACCTCATCGCCGGGTCGTAGAGAATCCACGACATCGCCCTCGAGGATATGTACGATTTCCCCTTCGGCATCCTCAATCACGTTCGCGACGCGGGCATGGGCGATGCTCCCCACGTCGTGGGGCTGGCCGCCTGCTTCGGGATAGAACGCCGTCTGATCGAGGATGAGCGCCGGCGCGCCGTTGTGCGTCACACGCGCAACGACCCGCGCCGTGAAGCAGGTGAGATACGCATCGGTGCGGTAAAGGCGAAGGGCCATGCGCGGGGATTATAGAGAACCGACCGACCCGGTGGATGATACGAACTTGGTGAGGCGCGTTTTCACAACGCGCCCGACCACCCTGCCGGTGAGGTGCTATGATTTGAACGCACGTTGATTAGCAGACCTGACCCAAAACCGGCCATGTATCCCGACAGCGAAATCCTCTTCCCCGCCCGCTCGATCCCTGAGATCCGCAATGCGCGCCCCGGGGTCGCTTGGCGCAAGCTGATTGATAAACTGAGCCAGTTGCCGGAGACCAGCGAGGATGTGCTGGCCTTCTCGCTCATGATGATCAAGCTGGGCAATTGCTTAACCTGCGACCTGGACAGCTATCGCGCCAGTCTGGGTTGCACGCAGTGCGCGCGCCGCACCGTGCAAAGCTTCAAGCAGAGCGACGAAGTGCTGATACAGAAAATGGAAGAAGCGCGCAAAGAGCTGAAGGCGTATTTAAAGAAGGCGTGAGCCAAACCTAAGACGCAAGATTCGACGCCGATTACGCGCCAACACGCTGCCTCCAGTGATGTCTCGCATCATCCTGCCTCATCCCCCTTCGCGCGATGGCGCCAAGCTGAACACGCCGCTGCCAGACGACTACGGCGAGCTGGCCATGCGCGCCGACATCGTCATCCGCGCACTCGCCGCGCCCTACCCACGCACGGCGCGAATGTATGAGAAGCTCATCGCCAACCCGCGCGTAGATGCCCACTGGAACCTGTCGAACTACACCACCGTGGGCAAGCTGAATTACAACGACCACGGCCCGATCCACGCCCGCGTCACTGCATCCTACGCCCTGCAGATCATGCAACTCCTCATCGAGGCCGATGTGCCGATGGATGTAGTGAAGTCCGGCGCCGGCGATGTGGACGATGCCTGCTTGGTCGCGCTTGCCGGCGTGATGCTGCACGACATCGGCAACGCCACGCACCGCCTGGGACACGAGCTGATGAGCGTCATCCTCGCCCAGCCGATCTTGGCCGATGCGCTGGCCGAGTTATACGACGATGCCGAACAACAGGCGCTGATCAGCGATTTCATTTTGTCGGCCGTCCAATGTCACGACATGAACCCACCGCCGTTGTTCATGGAAGGCGGCGTGGTCGCCGTGGCGGATGGTTGCGACATGACCAAGGGCCGGGCGCGCATGCCGTTCGACCTGGGCAAGCTGGACATCCACGCCGTGTCCGCCCTGGCGATCGAAGAGGTGAACATTCGGCCGTCCAACTATAGTCAGATGCCGGTGGAGATCGAGGTGCGGATGAGCAACTCGGCCGGCATCTTCCAAGTCGAAGAGACGCTGGTGAAAAAGATCAACGCCACACCGCTGCGCCACTACGTGATGGTGCATGTGACCTCGATCCATCCCGAGCAGCAATTTGAGAAACGCATCCTGAGCAACGCGATGCTCGAGAACGGGCGGCTGAAGCCGGTATGAGGGTGAGCGCCTTGCGCGACTCAACGGGCGCGCGCTTCTGAGCGTCGCGTCATGAGCGTTTGCGCGGCGCGCAAACGTCACGCCATCGCCTGTGCGAGATCAGCGATCAGGTCGTCGGGGTGCTCTAGCCCGACCGAGAGGCGCAGCAGGTTGCGCGGCGTCGGCGTATCCGGCCCCTCGACCGATGCGCGGTGCTCGATGAGGCTCTCCACGCCGCCCAGGCTGGTGGCGCGCACGATCAGCCGCACGCGCGCAGCAACGGCCATCGCCTCGGCCTCGCCGCCGACCACTTGGAAAGACAACATGCCGCCGAAGCCGCCCTGCATCTGCCGACCTGCAATCGCATGGCCGGGATGCGCGGGCAAGCCGGGATAATGCACACACGCCACCCGCGGATGCGCGGCCAGGAATGCCGCCACGCGCATCGCGCCCTCCGACTGCGCCCGCACCCGATACGGCAGGGTGGGGATGCTGCGCAACAGCAGCCAGCAATCGAACGGCGACGGCGCCGCGCCGCCGAACACCTGATATGCCCGCACGCGCTGCATGAAATCATCATTGGCGTTGGCGATCACACAGCCGCCCAGCACATCGCTGTGCCCGCCGATATATTTCGTCGTGGAGTGCACCACGAGATCGGCGCCGCGCGCCAGCGGCCGTTGAAGCACCGGCGTAGCAAACGTGTTGTCGCAAACCAACCGCGCACCGCCAGCATGGGCGATCGCTGCTGCCGCCGCAATATCGGTCAGCCGCAGGCGGGGGTTCGACGGCGTTTCCACCCACACCAATCGCGTGTTCGGACGCATGGCGCGCGCGATGTTCGCCGGGTCACTCATATCCACAAAGTCCGCCTGCAAGCCCCAGCGCCGCAGCGCGCCCGTGAGCACAGCGCGTGTGCCATAGTACGTCTCAATCGAGGCAATCACGTGGTCGCCCGGCGTCAGCGCCTGCAAGACTGCCGAAGTCGCTGCATTGCCGGAGGCGAAAGCCACTGCAATGCCGCCGCCCTCCAATGCGGCCAGCGCGCGCTCCAGCGCGTCGCGGTTGGGATTGCTGTTGCGCGTATAAATGTGCCCGCCGGGAAAGGCGCCATCCTGGGCGCGCTCGAAGGTGGTCGAAAGCGTAATCGAAGGGGTAATCGCGCGCGTCGCCGGCTCCACCTCACGGCCGGCATGTACGGCAAGTGTTTCGAGTTTCATGACCTACGACGCCGGCGCCGTTTCACGATTCGTCATTCACCATTCGTTTCACCCTTCGCCCCACTCCAGCACATGATCGCCGATGTACACCACATCACCGGGCCGGATGCCGAGCCGTTCGAGTTCGGGGCCGATGCCGCTGCGCTCCAGAAAGCGTTGGAACTGAAGCACCGCGTCATCCAAGTCCCAGCGCGTGATCTGCACGCGGCGCTCGAGCAGCGGCGAGATCACGCGAAAGCCATTGCCTTCGCGGACGACTTCAAAGGAGGTCTCCGGCTCCGGCAATGCGTCCGGCTCCGGCTCAACTGCTGGGAGCGGCGGCAGCGCCTCGAGCACACGCACCGCACGGCTGAGCAGCTCACGTGTGTTCTCGCCGGTCGCTGCGGAGATCGGCAGCACGCAGAGCGGACGGCCAGGCGCAGGGAGAAACGCGTCCGGTTCATCCGGCGGCGCACCGCGGGCATCAGCGATCCTGCCCTCGCCGACGAACAGCTCGAACGCCGCGCGCGCATCCGGCAGGTCCATCTTAGTCATCGCCACCACCTGGGGCTTATCGGCCAAGCCGTGGCCGAAAGCGGCCATCTCGCGGTTGACCGTCTCATAATCTGCCAACGGATCTTCGCTCAGGCCGTCGAGCAGATGGATAAGCACGCGCGTGCGCTCAATATGGCGGAGGAAATCGTGGCCCAGGCCGGCGCCCTCACTCGCGCCCTCGATCAAACCCGGGATGTCGGCCAGCACGACCGTCCGCTCATCGTCCAGAGAAGCGACGCCCAAGTTGGGGCGCAGCGTGGTGAACGGGTAGTCGGCGATCTTCGGCTTGGCAGCCGTGAGCGCAGAAAGCAGGGTGCTCTTGCCGGCGTTGGGCAAGCCGATGATACCGATATCGGCGATGAGCTTGAGTTCAAGCCGGAGCGTACGGCGCTCGCCCGGCTCACCGTTCTCGGCGATCTGCGGCGCTTGGTTGGTAGGCGTCGCGAACATCGCGTTGCCGCGCCCACCGCGGCCACCCTTTGCTACGATGAGCTGCTGGCCGGGCCGTGTTAAGTCGCCCAACATCCGGCCGGTTTCGGCATCGTACACGAGGGTGCCGGGCGGCACCTCGATATACTTCGGCCGGCCGCTGCGCCCTGTCTTGTTCTGGCTTCCGCCATTGCGGCCATCTTCAGCCTCGAACTGACGTTGGCGCTGAAAGCGCATCAAGGTATTCAGGCGCGGGTTGACGACGAGGATGACATCGCCGCCGCGGCCGCCGTTGCCGCCATCCGGCCCACCGCGCGGCACACGCGCCTCGCGCCGGAAGCTCATCATGCCATCGCCGCCCCGCCCCGCCTTGACCGTGATGGTGGCCAGGTCATACATCGTTGATCGTTCTGCCATGCGACTTTCCAAAGGCGACTATTATCACGCTTTTATCACCGTTGGGCCACACGCTTCAAGGCCATATCTGTCGTGTGAGCATTTGGCAAATTGCGGGAGCCCTGAAGAGCAGATTCCCGCGCTATGCTTGCGGCCGAGCGGGATGACTCGGCCCCAATCAGTCCGCCCCCAGGCCCACCACTCACTCTCACCAGATTCTTATCCTGGCTTGCTAAGAATTGTCCGGGTGCGAATACGAGAAATGAACACGGATCGTCCGCGAGGCGTCGGCCATGGGCACTGGATCGAGCGGCTCTTTGGCGAGCTGCTGCGCGAGGTCAAACACCACACCGACCCGGCCAATCACCGGCCGATCCACATCGCGCCCGTCACACATCCCGTTAAGCGCGCGCTGGTGATCTTCGCCGGATTCGGCGCGCTGGGCTTGGCCGGCATCGGCGCAATCACGCCGGTCATGCCGGTCTGGCCATTTGCGCTGGTCGCGCTTTTCTGCTTCGCCCGTAGCTCGACGCGGGTGGGGCACTGGGTGAGTCGCAACCCTATCATCAAGAGCGCGATGAGCTTTATCTGGTCGCGCCCAGAGCGGCCATTCGCCTGGGCGCGCCGATGCATCGAACTGCTGAGCGGCGCCGGCGGCCGCACGACCTCGGAATGTGGGATGATAGGCAGCTATAAAAGGGAGCGGTGGATCACCGAATTGCCGCCCCAATGAAGACGATGAACGAACTGACGGAGATCATACGGGCATGGTCGCGTCGCGCGCGCCTGCAACACAGCATCCGTCTGGCCTTCTTCGGGCTGGCCTGTGGCTTGGGTGTAGCGCTATTGATCGCCCTCGCCTCGCGCGTGTTCCCCCTGATGAGCACGGCGACCCTCATCGGTCTGTCCATCGCGCTGGCCATCGCCGGCCTGGTCGGCGCGCTCGCCTACCCCTGGCTACGACACGCGCGCACCTCGCCGATGCAGTGGGCGCGCGTCTTCGATCAACGCTTCGGCCTGCAAGAGCGAACGTCCACTGCGCTTGAGATCGGCGAGGGCCACCTCAGCGCCAGGAACGACCTGATCCGCAACATCCAGCGCCAGGACGCCGAGCGCGTCACCGAGAGCGTGGACGCCCGCAAGCTCATGCCGTTGCACATCTCGCGGCGCGACGCCATCCTCTCGCTCCTTTTCCTGATGGCCCTGGTCCTCGCCATCTTGCTGCCTAACCCCCAACAGCAAGTGCTGGCCCAGCGCGAGCAACTGCGCCAGACGATTGCCCAGCAGATCGAGCGGCTAGGGCAAGCCCAGCAGATGATCGAGAACTCGGCGCTGAGCGACGCGCAAAAGCAGGCCGCCCTCCAAGCGCTAGATGAAGCGCGCCGCAAGCTGGAAGATCCGAACGTCACCCCAGAGGAAGCGCTGGCCGCGCTGAACGAGGCCCAATCGCAGCTCGACGCCTTGAACGACCAGGCCGCCCAACAGCAAGCCGAAGACCTGCGGCGCGCCGGCGAGAGCCTCGCGCCCGACGCGTTGACGAATGCGCTGGCCAATGCGCTGGCCAACGAGCACTTCGACCGCGCCGCCAACGAGATGCGCCGTTTGACGGATTCGAGCGAAACCGGCCAACCGTTGAGCGAGGAGGAAATGCAGCGCGCTGCCGATCAACTCGACCAGCTCGCCCGCAGCGTCCAAAATAGCGACCCGGAGCTGGCGCAACGGCTGCGCGAAGCGGCCCAAAATATGCGCGAGGGCAACATCCAGGCGGCACAACAGCAGCTCGACCAGGCTGCGCAATCGCTCGAGCGCGCCCAAGAAACGCGCGAGGCATCTCAAGCGCTGGACCGCGCGCAATCCCAAGCCGAAGCCGCGCGTCAAGCCATCGCCCAGCAGGCATCGCAATCACAATCGCAGCGGCCTGGTCAGAGCCAAGCCGGGTCGAACACCCCGGCCGGTGCACAGGGGCGACAGTCCAGCCAGAGCCAGGCCCAAACGTCCGGCCGCGGAGAGGCCGACAACGCGTCGGCGCGCGACAGCACGACGGCCAGCGACGAGCGCAGCGGCGCAAGCTCCTCGCGCAAGAGCGACGATTTCGGCTCGGACGATACAGTGTATGCGCCGCGCCGCATCAGCGGTGAAGGCCGGCCGGTCGTGCTGCCCGAAGCGCAGAACCCGACTGCGCCTAATCCCGACGGGCGCACCTCCACCGCACCGGGCGGCGGCAGCAGCGTGCCCTACGAACAGGTCTACGGCGACTACTCGAAAGCCGCCGACGAAGCGTTGCGGAGCGGCCGCGTGCCGCCCGACATGCGCGACTACGTGCGCGACTACTTTAGCTCACTCGACCCCAATCCGGGTAACCGATGATGCTTCGCATCCCGCCCGAACACCGCTTGAGTGATAACCGCCATTTGCAAAAGATGAACAACTATCCAAAAATCGTCGAGACGTAAGGTCTGAAGAATACGCCACGATGACGTGCTCGATGGAGGGCCACGACAGCAAGGAGGAAGAAGCAAACTTGGAACTCATCAAGGTATCTGCCACATCGCGTTCAACGGCAGTCGCGGGGGCGATCGCCGGCGTGGTGCGTGAACACGGACGAGCCGAAGTTCAGGCCATCGGCGCGGGCGCGGTCAATCAGGCCGTCAAGGCAGCCGCCATCGCGCGCGGTTATTTGCTGCTCGATGGCATTGACGTGGTGTTGATCCCTTCGTTCGGCGAGGTGAACATTGACGGCGTCACGCGCACCGCCGTCAAGTTCACCATCGAACCGCGCTGACCAGCGCACACCCTGAATTTCACCCACGCCCGCCACATGCTATTGGCCCGGCGGATATGCGTTACTCCCCTTGCCTCGCGCAGAAGCAAGGACAAACCCGCGCGCAGCACAAAGCCGGCAATCGCCACGGTGCGTGAGCCCCCTGCGCCGATGTGAGCACTGCGCCTAGTGCGTCACAGCGCCGTCGCAGGCGCGGCCTACCAAGCGCGCATACTTGGCCAACGCGCCGCCGGCGTAACGCGGCTTGGGCTGCTTCCACTTCTTCAGGCGTTGGGCGATCTCCTCACGACTGAGCTTGACGTTGAGCTTGCCCCTGGCCGGGTTCGAGGCGTCAATTTCGATGATGTCGCCATCGCGCAGCGCGGCGATCGGCCCGCCGACGAACGCTTCGGGGCCGATGTGCCCGACCATGAGGCCGGTCGTCGCGCCGGAGAATCGCCCGTCGGTGAGCAACGCCACATCGTAACCTAACCCTTGACCGCGAATCGCCGCCGTGACGGCAAGCATCTCCGGCATGCCGGGCGCGCCCTTCGGGCCGACGTAACGAATCACCACCACATCGCCGGGCTTGATCTCACGGCGCGCCACTGCCTCCGCGCAGGATTGTTCATCGTCGAACACCCGCGCCGGCCCAACGTGTCGCAGGTTCTTCACGCCGGCTACTTTCACCACACCGCCCTCCGGCGCCAGGTTACCCTTCACGATGACTATGCCGCCACTCTCGCGCAGGGGCTTGCTCACCGGATAGACCACGTCTTGCTTGGTGAGTTGCTCGGCGTTCTTCACTTTCTTCAAGTTTTCGGCCACCGTTTTGCCGGTGACGGTCATGCAGTCGCCGTGCAATAAGCCGGCATCGAGCAGCGTCTTCATCACCACCGGCACGCCGCCGATGCGATGCAAGTCTTCCATCACATACTTGCCGCCGGGGGTCATGTCGGCAATGTGGGGCGTCCGGCAGGTGATGCGCGTAAAGTCGTCGAAGGTCAGCTTGATGCCTAACTCGTGCGCGATCGCCGGCAGGTGGAGGGCCACGTTGGTCGAGCCTCCCATCGCAAGCACCACGGCGAGGGCGTTCTCGAACGCCTCTTTGGTCATGATGTCGCTGGGTAGGATGCCACGCTGCATCAGGCGCATCAACGCCTTACCGCTCTCGAAGGCGATGACCTTGCGTTCTTCATCCACAGCCGGCGGCGAGGCATTGCCCGGCAGCGCCATGCCCAGCGCCTCACTCACACTGGCCATCGTGTTGGCGGTGAATAACCCACCGCACGAGCCGATACCCGGGCAGGCCGCGCACTCCAACTCGTGGAGGTCCTCGTCGGTAATCAGGCCGGCTTCACGTTGACCAACCGCCTCATAGACGGTTTGGATGGTCACATCGCGCCCGCGGAACTTGCCGGGCTTGATCGTGCCGCCGTAAACGAAGATGCTGGGCAGGTTCAACCGCGCCATGGCCATCAGGGTGCCGGGCAGGCTCTTGTCGCATCCGGCCATGCCGTAGAGCGCGTCGTAGCAATGCGCGCGCATCATCAGCTCGATCGAGTCGGCAATCACCTCGCGGCTGGGGAGCGACGCTTTCATCCCCTCGTGGCCCATGCCGATGCCGTCGCTGACGGCGATGCTGACGAACTCGCGCGGCGTGCCGCCCAACTCTCGGATGCCGCGCTTGGCTTCCTGCGCCAGGAAGCTCATGGACATGTTGCACGGAGTCGCTTCGTTCCAGGTGTGTGCTACACCGACTAACGGCTGTCGTAGATCCTGATCGGTCAAGCCCATCGCGCGCATAAACGCGCGATGCGGCGCACGGGCGATGCCCTCCAATTCTCGACTGCGAGTCTTGAGATGTTCGGTTGACTTTGCCATGAGTGAATCACGCCTCTTTTTGTTGCTTTATGATTCTATGCCCGATGGCGAGAGATTGCACATCGAATGGCGCGCGACCTTAGGCGGCTGCGCGAGTGCTAAACTAGCACGTAGCATCTTCCCATCATCGAAGGAGCACACACCGCGTTGAGCACACATCGTCTGCGCGCCGGCGTCATCGGGGCCGGCGCGATCGGCCAACAAGGCCACATTCCCGGATTTCAGGCCGCCGGCGTCGAAATCGCCGCGGTCTGCGATTCGAACTTCGCACGCGCGCAGGAAGTCGCGCATCGGTTCAGCATCCCTAAGGTCTTCGCCGATTACCGCGAATTGTTGGCGCAGCCGGAGATTGACATGGTGTCCGTCGGGCTGCCCAACAGCCTGCATGCGCCGGTGACGATCGAGGCGCTGAACGCCGGCAAGCACGTGTTGTGCGAAAAGCCGATGACCACGTCGAGCGCGCTGGCCGCCGAGATGATCGCGGCTGCGCAGAAGAACGGCCGGCTGCTCAGCGTCAATCAACACATGCGCTTCGACCGCACCGCACGCGCCATGCGCGACATCATTGCAGCCGGCCACCTCGGGCGCGTGTACCTGGCCGAGTCCAAATGGGTTCGCCAGCAGGGCATCCCCGGCTTCGGCAGTTGGTTCACCAACAAAGACCTGGCAGGGGGAGGCGCCCTCTACGACATCGGCGTGCACTTGCTCGACCTGATCTTGTATTTGCTAGACTTCCCTGAAGTCGTCGCGGTGAAGGGTTTTCTGAGCGGCGAACTGGGCAAGCAAAAGATCGGGCTAGGCGGATGGGGCGCCGACCGTTTCACCGACGGCCGCTTCGACGTGGACGATACGGCCTTTGCCGTGCTGACGCTGAAGGACGGCGCACAAATCCGCCTGCTGGCGACGTGGGCCGCCTTCGGCCCCGGCGAGGATCGCGTCACGCTCTACGGCACACAGGGCGGACTAGATCGCAGCGGCCTGTTCAGCGATTCGCCGTCGCTCAAATACTATTCGGCGCAGGATGGCAAAATCGTCGCCGAGGAACCCGATCTTTCGCCTTACCCCAACGAGCGAAGCTGGTTGCAATCGGTGGGCGCATTCGTCAGCGCGGTGCGCGGCGAAGCCCCCCTCGCCGTCCTGCCGGAGCAGGCGTTGCAGGTCGTGCGCATCTTGGAAGCCACCGCGGCCTCTGCGACGAGCGGGCGAGAGGTGAGCTTGTGAGACGCGATACATGATGCACAAAAACACAAGGCGCAAGACGCTGCGCGTAGTGCATTGTGCGCATGCGACCGAACGATGTTGAATCCCAAACTTCCCGAAGGCTTTCGCGCAGCCGGCATCGCCGCCGGCATCAAGAAGAACGGCAAGCTAGACCTGGCGTTGATCGCCAGTGAGACCGATTGTGTGGCTGCCGCGGTCTTCACCCAGAACCAGGTGAAGGCCGCGCCGGTGATCTATGACCAGCGGCTGATGGCCGAAGGGCACAAGCTGCGTGCGGTGGTGATCAACTCCGGCTGCGCCAACGCCTGTACGGGCGAGCCAGGGCTGCGCGACTGTGAAGAAATGGCTCGCCTAACCGCCGAGGCGCTCTCGATTGAGCCGCATCAGGTTTTCGTCATGTCCACCGGCGTGATCGGCGTCCCGCTGCCGATGGACAAGCTGCGCGTCGGCATTCCCCTCGCGGCGCAGGCGTTGTCGGAAGGCGGCCTGGAGGCCGCTGCACACGCCATCATGACGACCGACACCGTTCCCAAGATAGCTGCCGACGACATCACCGTGGCCGGCGACGAGAAGCAAGGCGGCCCGCGCATGGCGCATTTGGTCGGCGTCGCCAAGGGCGCCGGCATGATCCATCCCAACATGGCCACCCTGCTGGCCGTGGTGACGACCGATGCCGTCGTCGCGCCGGAGGTGCTGAAGAAGGCGTTGGCCAACGCCGCACGCAAGTCGTTCAACCGCATCAGCGTGGACGGCGACACCAGCACTAACGACACGCTGGTGGTGTTGGCCAACGGCGCCAGCGGCCTGCAACCCACGCCGCTGGAGTTCGAGATCCTGCTCACCAGCATCTGCACCAACCTGGCCAAGCAGATCGTGCGCGACGGCGAGGGCGCGACTAAGTTCATCACCATTGAGGTCACCGGCGCGCGCGACGAGCGCATGGCCGAGAACGTGGGACGGACCATCGCCCGGTCGCCGCTGGTGAAGACGGCGTTCTACGGCGAAGACGCCAACTGGGGGCGCATCATCGCTGCGGCCGGCTATAGCGGCGAGGACGTGCAGCCGGACAAGATGTCGCTATGGTTCGGCGGCGTGCTCGTGTTCGCCAAAGGGGCGCCCACCCAATACGCCGAAGCGGCTGCCACCGCCGCGATGAAGCCGCGCGAGATCGTCGTGCGGCTCGACCTGGGGCTGGGCAACGCCGGCGCGACGGTGTGGACGTGCGACCTCTCCCACGACTACGTGACGATCAACGGCAGATATCGCACTTGACAAATCATCACGTCACCTTGTCCCCCTGTCCCCTTGTCCCCTTGTCACCCCTGTCACCTTGTCTCATTCGCCTTGTCCTAGCGAATAGCCGCGCTCGCCGTCGAACGTGTAGAGGTTCTCCGTCTTGATGATCTCGAAGCCGGCGGCGTGCAGCGCGTTGAGGAGCGCCAACGACTCGGCATAGGTGATCGGTTCCTGCACGGCGACAAACCGGCAGCGCCAGTGGTCGGTGCAGAACGTCTCGGGCAGGCCGTCGGGATAGACCTTCACGCCACGATTGGTAATCATCTTGAGCTGCCAGCCCGCAGGCGCATGACGTGTCAATGCCGCGCCAAGCACGTTCGGGTCGCGCCCATCGTGATCCCAGTCAAGGAAGACATCCATGCCGACCAGCGCCTTCGCCGGCTTAGGCATCTCACCGATCGTCGCGTGAATGCCGGTCGCCTGATAGTGCACCGGCTGCAACTGGCGCGGCGTGCAGCCCAGCCGTTCGATGACCGCGCGGGCGAAGGCCGCCGTGCCGACCAGTTGGTTGCTCAGCTCGGGCCGGTAGATGTCAGCGGTGTGAATACCATCCTCCAAAGTGCACAGCCAGGCATTTTTGATGCGCTCGGCGCTGTCGGCCAGGCCCAGGTGAACCAGCATCTGCGTGGCCGCGACCAACAACCCGGAAGGATTGGCCACGCCCTTGCCGGCGATGTCCGGCGCGCTGCCGTGTACCGCCTCGAACATCGAGACGCGCGGCCCAACGTTGGCCGACCCAGCTAGCCCGATCGAGCCGGCGATCTGCGCCGCCACGTCGGACAAGATATCTCCGTAGAGGTTGAGCGTGACGATGACGTCGAACCGCTCCGGCTGCGCCGCCAGCCGCGCCGTGCCGATGTCAATGATCATGTGCTCGGCCTGGATGTCGGGGTACTCGGCGGCGATGCGCTCGAAGGTACGATGGAACAGGCCATCGGTCAGCTTCATGATGTTGTCCTTGGTCATGCAGGTGACCTTGCGGCGGCCATACGCGCGGGCGTATTCGAACGCATAGCGCACGATGCGCTCGGTGCCCGGTCGCGTGATCAGCTTGAGCACCTGCGTCACCTCGCGCGTTTGCTGATGCTCGATGCCGGCGTAGAGGTCTTCTTCGTTCTCACGGATGATGACCAGGTTCATGCCCGGATGCGCCGAGGCGACGAACGGCGCATACGACTTGCACGGCCGGACGTTGGCGAACAGGTTGAGGGCCTTGCGCACCGTAACGTTGAAGCTCTTGCCGCCGGCGCCGAGTTGGGTGGTGATGGGCGCCTTGAGGAAGGCCGGGTTGCGACGGATCACGTCCCACGATTCCGGCGCGATGCCGGCGGTATGCCCCTGGTCGTAGAGCTTTTGGCCGACCTCGACGACCTCATAGCGCAGCGGCACCTGTGCAGCGTCGAGAATGCCGAGCACGGCCTCCATGATCTCGGGGCCGATGCCATCGCCGTAGGCGACGGTGATAGGGATAGCCGAATTAGCCACGGCGCGCATTATCCACGAACAAGGCGCCCTCCGACAATGGCTTCTTCCCGAGACCGATGAGCCGAAGGGCAGCCGCGCGTGTCCTACTGGATACGCCAGCCCTGTGCACCTTTCCGGCGCACCGCGCTGATTGCAATCGCTTCTCGCAGGACGGCGATCCCCTCTCTTGAAATGCACCCCGGTCAACCCCGTTGCGCTGCGGCGTTTTAGAATCAACGCTCGACAAGAGCGCACTGCAATCGAGGCTGAATCAACCATGACATACAAACTCGTACAAGTCCCCGCCGGCGGCGAGAAGATCCGCATCGAACACGGCAAGCTCATCGTGCCGGACAATCCGATCATCCCCTTCATCCGCGGCGACGGCACCGGACCGGACATCTGGGCGGCCAGCGTGCGCGTGTTCGACGCTGCCGTGGAGCGATGCTACGGCGGCCGGCGCAAGATCCACTGGATGGAGGTCTACGCCGGCGAGTCCGCGTTCCGACAGTTCGGCGACTGGTTGCCCCAAGAGACGGTGAACGCTTTTCAGGAGTTCCTCGTTGGCATCAAAGGGCCGCTCACCACGCCGGTCGGCAAGGGCATCCGCTCGCTGAACGTCGCGCTGCGCCAGTTGCTCGACCTTTACGTGTGCCTGCGCCCGGTCAAGTACTTCAACGGCGTGCCTTCGCCGGTCAAACACCCCGAGAAGGTGGACATGGTGATCTTCCGCGAGAACACCGAGGACATCTATGCCGGCATTGACTTCGAGGCGGGCGGTCCTAAGGCAATGAAGTTGCTGAACTTCCTCAAGACCGAGATGCCCGAGGAATTCAAAAAGATCCGCTTCGGCGCGGAGGCGATGGATCAGGTCGGCGTAGGCATCAAGCCAATCAGCAAGCCCGGTACGGAGCGGCTGATGCGCGCAGCGATCGAATACGCCCTGCGCTTCAACCGCCGCAGCGTGACCATCGTGCACAAGGGCAACATCATGAAGTACACCTCCGGCTCCTTCCGCGACTGGGGCTACGCCGTAGCCAAACGCGAGTACCGCGATCAGATCGTGACCCAGCGCGAGAGCTGGATCCTGGACAACGTCGAGCGCAAGCCGGGCATCAGCGTCGAGGACAACGCGCGCGCCATAGACCCCGGCTACGACATGATGACCGAGGGCCAGCAGGCCGAGATCCGCGCCGAAGTCGAAGCCGCGCTCGCGCTGCTGCCCACGCACGGCGACGGCAAGTGGAAGAAGAAACTGCTGATCAAGGACAGCATCGCCGACATCACGCTGCAGCAGGTGCTGACGCGCCCCGAGGAGTTCGACGTGATCGCCACGCCCAACCTGAACGGCGACTACCTGAGCGACGCGCTGGCCGCGCAGGTGGGCGGCATCGGCATCGCGCCCGGCGGCAACATCAACTACGTCACCGGCCACGCCATCTTCGAAGCCACCCACGGCACCGCGCCGAAATACGCCAACCTCGACAAGGTCAACCCCGGCTCGGTCATCCTGAGCGGCGAGATGATGCTGCGCTACCTGGGCTGGGTCGAGGCCGCCGACGCGATCATCGCTGCGCTGGACAAGACCATCGGCCAGCGCATCGTCACCTACGACTTCGCCCGGCTGATGGACGGGGCGAAAGAGGTGAAGTGCAGCGAATTTGCCACGGCGGTCATTGGGAATTTGTAAATGAGCACGTTCGCCCCGCGCACACCCATTGTCGCCCCTTACGGCACTTGGCAATCGCCCATCACCGCCGACCTGATCGTTGGCCAGGCCATCGGCCTTAGCCAGATCGCCTTGGACGGCGACGACACCTACTGGATCGAGAGCCGGCCATCCGAGGGCGGCCGCTACACCCTCATCCGTCTGCGCGGCGGTGCTTGCCAAGAAGAGATCACCCCGGCTCCTTTCAACGTCCGCACGCGCGTGCACGAATACGGCGGCGGCGCCTATCTCGTTCATGGCGGGACGGTTTACTTCTCCAACTTCGACGATCAGCGGCTGTATCGCGCCGCCGAGGACAGCACGCCGATGCCCATCACACCCGAAACCGGCGCCCGGCTGCGCTACGCCGATGCGGTCATGGATGCGCAGCGCCGCCGCTTAA
The DNA here is from genome assembly GCF_012931985.1 of Candidatus Roseilinea sp. NK_OTU-006. Taxonomy (GTDB): domain Bacteria; phylum Chloroflexota; class Anaerolineae; order J036; family Brachytrichaceae; genus JAAFGM01. The sequence goes on along the minus strand of NZ_JAAFGM010000022.1, from coordinate 2,866 downwards.
TTTGCGTGCGCGAAGACCACACCAGCAGCCGCGAGCCGATCCATACCCTCGTCGCCGTCCGCTGCGACGGCGACGATTGCGGCGGCGCGACGCTCGTCGCCGGCCACGACTTCTACGCCGCGCCTCGCCTCAGCCCCGACGGGACACGCTTAGCCTGGCTGGCCTGGAACCATCCCAATATGCCCTGGGACGGCACCGAGCTATGGCTGGCCGAAGTCAGCGCCGATGGGACGTTGAGCAACCCGCGCCGAGTCGCGGGCGGAGCGCGCGAATCCATTTTTCAGCCGGAATGGTCGCCGGACGGCGGGTTGCATTTCGTCTCCGACCGCAGCGGCTGGTGGAACCTCTACCGCTGGCGCGACGGCGAAATCCAGGCCTTGCATCCGATGGCGGCTGAGTTCGGGGAGCCACAATGGACCTTCGGCCAGCGCACCTACGCCTTCATCACGCCATCGCTGATCATATGCGCCTACACACAAGACGGCATCAAGCATCTGGGCTTGCTGGACACCGAAACGGGCGCATGGCGCGAGATTGCCTCGCCCTACACCGCCATCAGCAACCTGTGCGCAGACGGGAAGCGGCTCGTCTTCCATGCCGGCGCGCCGGATCAGTTCGCCGCCATCGTCCAGTACGACATCGCCTCAGGCGCGTTCACCCCGCTCAAGCAGGCGAGCGACCTGCAAATTGACCCCGGCTACATCTCCATCGGCCAACCGATCACCTTCCCCACCACCGACGGCCTGAGCGCGCACGCGTTCTTCTACCCGCCGCGCAATCGCGACTACGTCGCGCCCGAAGGCGAGCGCCCGCCATTGCTCGTCATCAGCCATGGCGGCCCCACCGGCGCCACCACCCACGCGCTCAGCCTCAAGGTCCAATTCTGGACCAGCCGCGGCATCGCCGTGCTGGACGTGAACTACGGCGGCAGCACCGGCTACGGGCGCGCCTACCGGGAGCGGCTCAACGGCCAATGGGGCATCGTGGATGTGGACGACTGTGTGAACGGCGCGCGCTATCTGGTTCAGCAAGGCCTGGTGGACGGCGAACGGCTGATGATCAGCGGCGGCAGCGCCGGCGGCTACACCACGCTGTGCGCGTTGGCCTTTCGCAACGCCTTCAAGGCCGGCACCAGCTACTACGGCGTAAGCGACGCCGAGGCGCTGGCCCGCGACACGCACAAGTTCGAGTCGCGCTACCTCGACCGGCTCATCGGCCCCTACCCCGAACGGCGCGATCTCTATGCGCAGCGCTCGCCGATACACTTCGCCGACCGCATCAGCGCGCCGCTGCTCTTGTTGCAGGGCCTGGAGGATGTGATCGTGCCGCCCAGCCAGTCCGAGGCGATGTTCAACGCCGTGCGCGCCAAAGGGCTGCCGACGGCCTATCTAACGTTCGCAGGCGAACAGCACGGCTTCCGCAAGGCCAAAAACATCAAGCGGGCGCTGGAGGCCGAACTGTATTTCTACGGTCGGGTCTTCGGCTTCACCCCCGCCGATCCAATCGCGCCGATTCGGATCGAGAATCTGGACTGAGCCACCATGCTGAGCGCAAGCCGGGTGCGCGAACGCGCCCTCGAGATGGGGTTCGACCTGGTCGGGTTCGCGCCGGCCGGCCCCACGCCGGGCGCAGCGCGATTTTTAGCGTGGCTCCGCGCCGGTTATCACGCTGAAATGGCCTACATGGCCCGTGCGCCGGAGCGTCGCTTGGACCCACGGCACCTCATGCCCAACGTGCGCACCATCGTTGTCGTTGGACTGAGCTACGAGACGCTGGCCGTGCCGATGGAGGTCCTCCAAGACCCCGCCCGCGGGCGCATCGCGCGCTATGCCTGGGGCGCCGATTACCACGACGTGATCACGCCGGTGCTGCGCGCCTTCGGCGACTGGCTGGCCAGAGAATCGCGCGCCTACGTAGACACCGGCCCTATCTTGGAACGCGCCTGGGCGGCGCGCTGCGGCCTCGGGTTCATCGGCAAGAACACCTGCCTGATTCACCCCAAGCGCGGCAGCTACCTGTTCCTGGGCGCAGTGCTCTTGAGCGAGGAGATCGAGGAGGCCGACCATGAGCACAGCGCCGCTGCGCCGCCGCTGAACACAGCCGGCGCGCCGCACCGCAGCACGGGCGAGGATGCGCCGTTCAGCCGGTGCGGCCGCTGCGCGCGCTGCCTCGTTGCCTGTCCGACCAACGCCCTGCCGACGCCCGGCGTGCTTGATGCGTCTCGCTGCATCTCTTACCTCACCATCGAACTCAAAGGCGGCATCCCTCTCGCGCTGCGCCCGCAAATGGGCAACTGGGTGTTCGGCTGCGACCTCTGCCAAGACGTATGCCCGTACGTCCGGCGCTTCTCACGCCCCTCGGACTCGCCGCTGGCGAAGGCGTTTCGCCCGCCCGACCCCGAGCGCATCGCGCCGCGCTTGCTCGATTTGTTGAGCATGGATCGGACGGCGTTTCACGCGCGGTTCAAAGGCACGGCCATCATGCGCACCAAGCGACGCGGCCTGTTGCGCAACGCCTGCGTGGCCGCCGGCAACTGGGGCAGCGACGAAGCCTTGCCGGTGCTGCGCCGCCTGCTCAACGACGAGGAGCCGTTGGTGCGCGAGCACGCCGTCTGGGCCATCGCCAGAATTCAGCAATCGGCATACACTTAGAGCCTATCTCTAAACCTCGCATTTGCGCCAACAGATGATGGCGCAGGCGAAAAACAGCAGGGACAGATAATTGCTCGCCTTCTTCTCCCAGCGAATCAGCAACCGACGAAAGCGATTGAGCCATGAATGAGTCACTTCGACCACCCAGCGGCGCGACTTGCGTCGGCCCGGCTTGCGTTGGCGTTTTTTTGGCCGTCCTCCTTGTCCGGCACATG
>NZ_JAAFGM010000021.1 GCF_012931985.1 Candidatus Roseilinea sp. NK_OTU-006 | reverse complement strand
CTGAATGATGGCCTGCGCGCCGTCCACCTGTAGCCGCGCCTGAACGCCGGTGAGGCCGCCGAACCAGGCCATATCCACATCGCCGGTGCGGAAGGCGTTGACGACGGCCGCGTAATCCGTCACCGGCCTATAAACTACGTCAACGCCGAGTTGCGCCTTCAAGTAGTCCGAGACCGTGCCATACAGGCGATTGAGCTTCTCCGGGTCTTGGTCGGGAATGGCCGAAATGACGAAGGGGACTGCGGGCGCCTGGGATTGAGCCGCCGGACCGGCGACGGGCGGCGCGGCACAGGCCGCAAGCGCGACCGCCGCGCACAAAGCGATGGCGACAAACGTTTTTGAAGATCGAAACATCGTTACTCCTTTCTACAAGCAATTCGGGTGTCAACACAAAGGGCAGCGCGTCCCTGCGCCAAAACACCCCCACTGCCTGCGAAGGAGTTACGACGTGTTCATGCGTTCCACGGCAAGGCTGGAGGCGGTGATGGCGACAGAGTCGCACGAGCGGCGCAACACGCGCGCCGTAAAGTGGCAGGTTCAGCGATAGCGCATCTGTTTCAACAGCATCCCCTTCACCTCCTTTCGGTCATCTGCCTTGCCGAATGCTCGGCATGATAACGCATCTGCGCAGGCTTGTTTCTTCGAATGTTTCGTGGTTTCTTCTTTTTGCCCGTATGCTCAGCACTGGGATTGATCCCAGCGCGACTGAGGCGAATACCGCTGCGGACCAGTCCGCGCTCCCTCGTTTTGAAATGCACCCCTTGTTAAGTCGCCTATCGGGTAAGATGGTGGTGTGACGATTGCCCGAAAGATCAAGTTGACGTCGCTCGCGTCGTGCGCGGGTTGAGCCGGCAAGCTGAGTCCCGAGACTCTGGCCGCCGTGTTGCGTCCGCTTCAGAATCGTTTTCGGCCTGAAGACCATCCCGATCTGTTGATCGGCCTCGGCCAACCGGACGATGCTGCTGTGTATCGTCTGTCGGATCAACACGCCATCGTCCAGACGGTGGACTTCTTCACGCCGGTCGTGGATGACCCGTATGCCTACGGCGCGATTGCCGCGGCTAATGCCATGAGCGACGTGTACGCCATGGGCGGCGAGGTGCTCTTTGCGCTCAACATCGCCGCGCTGCCGGACGATCTGCCCGCCGAGGTCGTGAGCGAGATCTTGCGCGGCGGGGCGGATAAGGTGGCCGAGGCCGGCACCGTCATTGCCGGCGGCCATACCATCAAAGACAAAGAGCCGAAATACGGCCTGTGCGTCACCGGCATTGTCAATCCGGCGGAGATGATGGCCAAAGGCGGCGCGAAGCCGGGCGATGTGCTCGTGCTGACCAAGCCGCTCGGCGTCGGCGTGGTGACCACGGCCATCAAGCGCGACTTGGCCGATCCGGCGCACGTGGACGCTGCGGTGACCAGCATGTTGCGCCTGAATCGCAATGCCGCGCGCGCGGCGCGCAAGGTGGGCGCTCGTGGCGGCACCGACATCACCGGCTTCGGCTTGCTGGGTCACGCGCTGGAGATGGCCAACGGCGCCGGCGTCGGCTTTCGCTTCTCGTGGAACGCGCTGCCCTTCCTGCCCGGTGCGCTGGAATACGGCCAGGATTGGGTGTTCCCTGGCGGCGCAGCAACCAATGAAGCGACTTACCGCCATCAGGTGCAGTTCGATCCCGCGTTGGAAAGCTGGCAACGTATGATGATCTTCGACCCGGAGACCAGCGGCGGCCTGCTCATCGCTGTTGCCGCGTCGAAGGCCGATGCGCTGGTGCACGAGCTCCAGGCCGATGGCGACGAAGCCTTCATCATCGGTGAGGTGGTCGAGGGCAGCGGTATCCTCGTGACGAGGTGATAGGCCTTGCGTGACTTTCTGCTTACTCTCAGCGTATTGCCGGATGTTCTCGCTGTATGCCGGCTCGATCCGACGGCGACCATCCCCGATTGGGCAATAGGTGAAGGTTTCTTCTCGGTCACGCGCACGGCCGATGAGCTGTCCATCGTGTGTCGTGAGGCCCACGTGCCCGGCGACGTGGTGTGCGAGCGCGGCTGGCGCGTCCTCAAACTCCACGGGCCGTTCGACTTTGGACAGGTCGGCATCCTCGTCTCGGTGGTCAGCCCGCTGGCCGAAGCGGGCATCGCCATCTTCGTCATCTCGACCTACGACACCGATTACGTGTTGGTGAAGGCGGCCCAACTGGAGTCCGCCGTCGCAGCGCTTACCCGATCCGGCCATGCAGTGGAGGCCGCCCGCGACAGCGAGGTGATCGCGGTCAAGTGCGCGTGGCGATTGCCGGATGACGCGCGCATCCACGCCGCCTTCGACGCCGAAGTGGTCGAGTATGACGAGCGGCAGGATCGTTGGCTGGTACGGCTGACCGGCGTGCGATCCACCGACGCACCGGCCGAGGCGCGTGCGCTGGTCGAAGCGCAAGCCGGCAAGTGGGCCTATGTGCCCAGCGAAGCGCGCCGGTTGGGGCTGACGCTGCTGCTGAAATATGAGACACTTACCGGCAGGATTCGATTCTTCTACGCGGCCGACCCGCGTGAACGGAGGTGAAGGGATGCCAACGGCAAAAGCTCAAGCCAAGCGCACGACACCGCGCAAGCGCAAGCAGTCCGGCAAGCCGGCGTTTCAAATCACCTACGCCAACTTAAGCAGCGCGCTGAGCGATCCCGACCTGCTGGCGCGGTTCGACAAAGCGTTCGCCAAGGTGCGCGCCAACATCGGCGAACATGCGCGTACCTATCCAATGTTCATCGGCGGCGTGGAGCGCTTCGCCGCCGTGCAGTTCGCCAAAACCACGCCGATTGATACCAGTCTGACCCTCGGCTACTTCCAGAGGGGCGACGCGCAGGACGCGCAAGCCGCCATCGCCGCAGCGAAGGCCGCCTTTCCGGCCTGGAGCGGCACGCCATGGAAGCGCCGCGTGGCGATGATGCGCAAGGTCGCCGCGCTGATCAACCGTCGGCTGTTCGACATCGCCGCCTGGGTCAGCCTCGAGGTGGGCAAGAGCCGCGCCGAAGCCATCGGCGACGTGAAGGAAACTGCCGATCTGATTGATTACTACTGCAACCAGATGGAGGTCAACGCCGGCTTCGAGAAGCCGCTGTTGCCGGAGGGCGGCGTGGGCACATCGCGCAGCGTGCTCAAGCCCTATGGCGTGTGGGCCGTGGTGTCGCCGTTCAACTTTCCGATGGCGCTGACGGGCGGACCGGCCGGCGCGGCGCTCATCGCCGGCAACACCGTGGTGATCAAGCCGGCCAGCGATACGCCCATGGCGAGCTGGCTGCTGACCGAGTGCCTGCGCGACGCCGGCCTGCCGGCGGGCGTCTTCAACTACGTCACCGGCCCCGGCAGCGTGGTAGGCGAGGAGCTGGTCAACAACCCCGATGTCGCCGGCATGACGTTCACCGGCTCGTTCGACGTCGGGTTCAGCCTGATCCAACGCTTCAGCCAGCGCATGCCGCGCCCGCTGATCGCCGAGATGGGCGGCAAGAACGCGGTGATCGTGAGCGACAAGGCCGATTTGGAGAAGGCCGCCGAAGGCGTGGTGCGCGCCGCGTTCGGCCTGAGCGGACAGAAGTGCAGCGCGACCAGCCGGGTGTATGTGCATCGCGCGGTGAAAGAGCCTTTCGTGGACCTGCTGAAGCGCAAGACCGAAGCGCTGAAGGTGGGGGACCCGACGCAGGCCGGCGTGTTCACCGGGCCGGTGTGCAACCGCGGTGGCTACCAGACCTTCCAGCGCGCCGTCGAACAGGCGCAGCGCGACGGCGGCATCTTCGTCACCGGTGGCCGCGTGCTCACCGAGGGCGAGCTGGCCAGGGGCTTCTTCTGCGCGCTCACCATCGTAGATGGCCTGCCCCTGGATCATCCGCTGTTCTGCGAGGAGCTGTTTACGCCGTTCCTGCTGGTGGCGGCCGTGGACTCGCTGGAGCAGGCGATGGCCGAAGCGAACAAGGTGCAGTATGGCCTAACGGCGGGGTTCTTCAGCAAAGATCGCAAGGAGATCAAGTATTTCCTCGATCACATCCAGGCCGGCACGGTGTACGTGAACCGCGAGCGCGGCGCGACCACCGGCGCGTGGCCGGGCAACCAGAGCTTCGGCGGGTGGAAGGCCAGCGGCAACACCGGGCGCGGCGCCGGCGGGCCATATTACCTGCAGCAATACATGCGCGAGCAGAGCCAGACGGTGTTCTAGAGCCCTTTGCAGATCCATTTACCCCTGCTTCGACAGGCTCAGCGTGCCCTTCAACCCGGCAGTGCACCCTGAGCTTGTCGAAGGGGTGTTCACCCATTCGGTATACGCCGTTTCGTTGCCGTTCGGCCCTGAGTCTTCGTAAATCGTCTCGCTAGAGGGTTAGGGGTCTCAGGCGCGGCGATAGCGCATGAACACAACGCCGGTAGGTGTGAACGACGACTCCACGAGCCTGAGGTCAACACGTTTGCCCTCCGGGAAGAGCTTCTTGCCGCTGCCCAGTGAGATCGGGTAGACGTGCAAGTCTATCTCGTCCACCAGATCGTTTTCGAGCAGTGTGTGCGCCAGCACGCTGCTACCGTCCAATAGGATGTTCTTGCCCGGTCGTGCCTTGAGCTTGCGAATCTCTTCGACCACGTTGTCGCGAATGAGGGTGGAGTTGCGCCACAGCGACGGCGATTCGAGCGTGGTCGAGACCACGACCTTCGACATGGCATTCATTGCATCAGCAAATGGATCGCCCGCCATCTGCTCGAACGCACTGCCGTGAATCTGCCACGTCTTACGTCCCAGCAGCAGCGTGTCGGCCTGACTGAATACCTGGTCGAAGTGCGCGCCGATGTCGTCGTGCCAATACGGGATCGTCCAGCCGCCGTGGGCGAAACCACCGTCGGTGTCTTCGTCCTTTCCGCCCGGCGCCTGGATCACGCCGTCGAGTGAGATGAACTCGTGAATAACGAGGTCTCGCATCAAGCCTCCTGTAATTCTGCGTATTCTGGTGATCAGCGATTCATCACTGTTACCAGTTTTGCTTGAGAATCGTGTCCATGAATGCCTTGCTATTCAAACTATCCGGCCAACACGCTCGTGGTCGCCGTCGTTCAGATGAATTTTCATAGGCGACTCCACACGCTCAGCCAACCTCCAGTCGAATCGTCACCACATCGCCTTCTCGAAGCTGCTCTGCTTTACGCACACTGTTCTTGATGGGCACCAGAAAGCGGCCGTCTTTGGGAAAGAGCGACGTCGTGAACGCGGTTTCGCCGATCCGAACGCGCGCGGGGATCACGCCCCACCCGTACGTCACGGCCTTCTGGATGGCTTTCAAGTCTTGGCTCTCGTGCTCCGGCACGGCGATGAAGTAGTGCGGGGCCGGGCCGCGCCAGTGGAAGACGCGACCGCTGAACTCCAGGTGTAGCTGCATAGCCTTTGAAAGCGCTGGCTCATCCTTCTCTCAACGCAAAGCGATCAGGGTGCGCGAAGAGATAGCCCCAACCATCTACCTCTGGCGTGGCGACGCCCAGGCCGGCCAGGATGGTGGTGATGTTGGTGCGGTGCTCGATGCCGTGGTTGATGACTTGGATGAACAGATGTCGCGCCTGATACTCGATGAACCGGCTTCCTTCTTCCTCGCGCACCATCTGGGTCGGTGAGACATGCTGGACGACATAGAGCAGCGCGGCGGCCACCTGCTCGGCAAAGGCGGCAATATCATCTATCGAAGGTTTGTCTTCCCACCGGAAGGGTGGTTGGGGTCGCCGGCCGGTGATTCGACCGATGTAGTCCGCCTCGGCCCGGATCATGTGCCCCAAAGTGTCGTAGATGCTGCCATACGTCCCGGGTGCGGTGGCGTCGAGTTGGCCGGCGTCGAGCCTCTGGCAGACAGCAATGATCTGCGTGTTGGCCCAGTTGTTGTAGCGGATGAGTTCGACGAGCGTGGGTTCGGGTTGGAATTCCATTGTGTCCTCTCCTGTTCGCGCCAACCCGGCGCGGATATCTGGTCATGAGCCGACATCACCAGCGTGACTTGAAAACAGGGCACGCCCCGCCCTTTTTGATGAAACTGCCTGGATTAGGTATCTCCTTTCTTCCTTCGCTTCTTCGCTTGTGAACGCACACTATCCTGCTTGACCCGCAACTTCACGATTCTGGCGATCAAGGCATAGGGAATCGGCTCGTCGAGTGGAAACCGCAAGTTGCCCTTTGGGCCGGCATACACGGACGCCGCTTTCTCGAGCTTTGCATCTCCTCTCACCGGCGGAAAGAGGCCGATGTGTTTTCTGAATGCGGCGAAGTAGACCAGGATGCCATGCTGCCGGAACGCCGGCATGCGATAGCTGATGACTTCCTGCGCGTCCGGTGCGGCCTTGCGAATCGTCGCCCGGATCTTCTGCAGAATGGCTTGAATGTCCGGTGGGAAGCTGGCGATGTATTCGTCAATCGTCGCCGGCGGCTTAGTGGTTGATTGATCTGCTTGCATCACATCTCCTCATGCCATGATTGTGGCGTTCCAAGTCTGCGACCACAGCACAACGCCCCAAACCGCCCCATCCGCGCCTAGCCCCGGTCGAAGCGCCAGCGGGTCGGGCTGAACGTTTCGTTCGCGCCAAAGCCAAAGACCGTCTCCGGTGTAACCTCATAGACTTCGTAGGGTGGCAACCCGGCGGTCGGCGCGCCATACTCGGCCTCGAATGCGCCGTCGCGCACAGTGACGTGCCAGTCGTATTTGGCGGCATAGGCCTCTGCCACGCGCCGGAGCTTGGCGTCGTCTTGCACGCGCGTCGCCGTGCCCTCCACCACCATGTGCGCCTCGTCGTCCGCAGTCGTGATGGCACAATGCGGATCGTGGATGAGGTTCTTGCGCTTGCGCGTGCCTGCGCCTGCGGCGAAGTACAGCGCGCCGTCGAGCCACACCGCCAGCACAGGCCGCACATGTGGCCGGCCATCGGGGCGCACCGTGACCAACCAATACAATTGGCCTTCTATCACATGCCGGCGACCCTCCGCCCATGGCGTCGGCGCTGGATACTCGACGCTGGCGGGCAACTTCTCGGCTACGGGTTGCCGTTCACTCATCTTCTCCTCCATACTCCTCCATCCGCGCTCAGACCTTTGCTCTGCCCGCCCATCACATCAAGTGCTTCACGGTGTTCGCGATGGTGCGCCAGCGAGCCTTGCAAAACGGCGATCAACGCGTAGCCCTCGATCCACGCATATCTATCAACCGCCAACAGATCATCCTCCGGAATTTGTTCTGACAAGGCTATGAGGTGGAGAAAGCCGTCGCGCCAACGCCGATGAACCTCCGGCCATGCCATATCGCGATTGCGTTCGTAGATGCGGGCGTTGAACCGCTCGCGATGCGCCTCCGATTCCGGATCATGCCCGGCCAGCCAGTCGGGCATGGCCGGCTCACCGTTGTGGAGCGCCGCTTCCATGCGGGCGATGGACACCTGCTGCCACGCCCACAGATGCCCAAGCACGTCTTTGATGGACCAGGTCGAAGGCGGATGCGGCGTTGTGATCTGCGCCTCGCTCATGCCGACGAGCAGCGCTTCCCAGCGATTGAATTCATCGCGAAGCGATTTGAGAATATCGTGCTTGTCGTTCATGCTTCCGAAGCAGGTCTACACCGCAAGCCAGCCAATCTCCCTTTCTCCGGGTTGATCCTGGGATTATTCTTCAGCCTTTCCACAACCGTGCGTATTTCTTGCGGTATTTGGGATCACCTTCTGTCTCGATCAACGCCAGCGCCGTGGCTTTGACTGTCTCATCCTGCGTCGCGTCATACACGTTGCGCAGGCTCTGGGCGATGTCGTAACGGATCAGAGTGCGGTTCTTTTCCTCAGCGCAGTCCTCGAAGCGGCGTGCAAGCCCATCTACCAGCAGTGCGCGCTGCTGCGGGCCAACCACACCCACCTTCCACAGCGCCTGCAGGCAGTGTCGTGCCGTGACGAAGCGCTCGTCCCGGGTCACGGCCAGCAATTTGTCGAAATCTTTCAGCATGCGCTGCTGCGGATCGCTCTTGGCCAGGTTGCACAACACCTGCGCCGCGATCGCGCGGTTGTGGTTGTCGGCGTGGCCCAGGTTAGCCACGACCTCGTCCCACACGTCATAGGCCCAGCTCACGGGCTTGTCTGTTGCATCGAGGATGGCGATGTAGGCTGTGTTTTGAGCCGCGCGGTCTTGTGACCACAGGTCGTCAAAACGCTTTCGCGTGACCTCATCCATATGGTTTTGACTCACCGATTCACCATTACACCAAGCCGTAGGCACGATGAATGTCAAACTCGTAGATCAGCCGCCCCTCCTCGGCCATCGCGCGCCGGAAGTCCTCTGAGTCCATCTCACCGCCAAACCAACTGAGCGGGCCCATTGGACGGTTTTGCATGATGCGGAACAGGCGTTCGCTCAAGGCCGGCACATCCGGCCCTTCGATCAGGCGCACGCGCGTCTCCAGCGTCAGGTAGCTCCAGGTGTTGTCGAACACAAACAGGGTGCAGTTGGGATTTTTGCGCAGGCGTTTGGTGCGAGCGCGATCCTGCGTGCCGCTGCTCCATACCTTGCCGTCCACCATCGCGATGCCCACCCGCACGGCGCGGGCGATGCCATCGTCGCCAACCGTGATCATGGCCGCGGCGCGGCTCTTCTCCAGAAAGGCGATTTGTTTCTCGTCGAGGGTCATAATCATCCTCCTGCCATCGCCCCGACCACCATGAACGGCTCTTTGCCTTGCACCACGTCGTCGGGCAAGGGCGCGTCGGGCGGCTCGTGCGACCAATCCTGACCGCAGGCGAAGAACCGCACGAACGCCCGGCGCTGTTGCGACCCTTGGTCGCGAATCGTCCCGCGCAGCACCGGATAGCGCGCTTCGAGCGCATCCAGGATCGCGCGCGGGGTGACCAGCGCTTCGACGCGCAGTTCGACTTCGCGACCGACGCCGGCCAGCGTGCGCAGGTGTTGGGGCAGGATCACTATGATCATCGGGACATCGGCCTAGCACATCTGTCCGCCTTACATACGCACATAGCGCAAGTGTGTGGCCTTTGGAGTATCAAGAACCTTGTCAATTCGAAAGCTTGGCAGAGGTTCGTGCAGGTTCTCGAAGAGCCTTCTGCCGCCGCCGAACAGCACGGGTACCAAAGCAATTTCAAGCTCGTCAATGAGGCCCAGGTTCAAGTACTGCTGGATCACATCCGCACCGCCCGCGATGCGGATATCGCGACCGCCCGCAGCTTCACGCGCCTGCTCCAGCGCGCGCTCCGGGCCATCGTTGACGAAGTAGAAGGTCGTCCCGCCGGGGCGGACCCAGGGTTCGCGCTTCTCGTGGGTGAGGACGAATACCGGCGTGTGAAACGGTGCTTCCTCTGGCCAGCCGCGCTCGCCGCCATCGAACATGCGCTTGCCCATGATGTGGACGCCGGTGCGCTCTGCAGTGTGGCGAAGCATGTCATTGACCGGACCGGTCTCTCCGCCGGGGCCAAGCTTGAGATTGTGGCGGAAGTACTGCTGATCGAAGATCCAGCCCATCAGCGCGCTCCACTTCGCGCCCCAGTTCTTGAACTCGGGCTCGTCCCAATGCTCCATAGTCATCCCTTCCGGCGCCATGTAGCCATCAAGGCTGAGGGCGATGTTGACGAATACCTTGCTCATCCCTTTCCTCTCCCGACTCCAGATAGCTACGCCAACGTCTGCACTTCCACCGAATACACCGACGGCAGGTCGCGCGCGATGGTCGTCCAATGGTCACCGCCGTCCGGCGAGCAGTACACCTGCCCGCCGGTGGTGCCGAAGTAGACGCCACAGGGGTCGAGCGCATCCACCGCCATTGCGTCGCGCAGCACGTTGACGTAGCAGTCGCGCTGTGGCAGGCCGTTCGTCAGCGCTTCCCATGCGCCTCCCCCCGTCCGGCTGCGGTAGACGCGCAACTTGCCTTCGGGCGGGAAGTGCTCGCTGTCGCTCTTGATCGGCACGACGTAGATCGTCTCCGGCTCGTGCGCGTGCACGGCGATCGGGAAGCCGAAGTCGCTGGGCAGATTGCCGCTGACCTCGCGCCACATCTCGCCGGCGTCGTCGCTGCGCATCACGTCCCAATGCTTTTGCATGAACAACACGCCGGGGCGCGATGGATGCATGGCCATGCCATGCACGCAATGGCCGACCTCGGCTGCCGGGCCGGGGAGCTCATACGGCGACTTCAGCCCCTGGTTGATCGGCCGCCACGTCTGCCCGCCATCGTCGGTGCGAAACGCGCCGGCGGCAGAAATGGCGACGAAGATACGATCCGGGTTGCTGGGATCAAGCAGGATGGTGTGCAGACACATGCCGCCCGCGCCGGGCTGCCACAGGTTGCCCTTCACCTCGCGCAGGCCGGGCAACTCGCGCCAGGTCTGCCCGCCGTCGGTGGATTTGAACAGCGCCGCATCCTCGACGCCGGCGTAGACCGTGTCGGGGTCAGTGAGCGACGGCTCGAGATGCCACACGCGCTTGAACTCCCACGGGTGCTGCGTGCCGTCGTACCACTGGTGCGTGCCGGGCGTGCCCTCGTACCTGAACTCGTTGCCCATCGGCGTCCACGTCCGGCCGCCATCATCCGAGCGCTGGATCAGTTGGCCGAACCAGCCGGTGGACTGCGAGGCGTAGATGCGATCCGGATTCACAGGCGATCCCTTGAGATGGTAGATCTCCCAGCCGGGGAAAAGCGGACCGCTGACGTCCCACGTCTGGCGTTTCGCATCCGATGTGAAAATGAACGCGCCCTTGCGCGTGCCGACGAGCACTCTAACACTGCTCATGCTGCCTCCTACTTCGTTGGGATAGATAACCGGACGACTTGTGACCCGCGGTGACGCAAGAATCGCTCACGATGCATCATGGCCCTCCGTCAAGGTCAACTGCCATGACACGCCGTATTTGTCGTTCAGCCAGCAAAACTTCTTGCTAAAGGGGTATTCATCCAAGGGCATCAGCACCTGGCCGCCTTCGGACAGCTTGGTATACACAGCGTCAATCTCGGCCTCGCTGGCGCAACGCACGAACAGCGATATGGATGGCGTAAAGTTGAACGCGTGTCCCGCGCTGCTGTCCATGGCCATGAACTCCTGGCCGTTTAGGGTGAAGACGGCATGCTCCACGCTGCCCTCGGCTTCGCCCCAGTCGTTCGGGCCGCGGCGTTGTATGTGGACAATTTCAGAATTCTCGAACAGCGAGGTGTACAGCGTGATCGCTTCCTCGGCTTGGCCGGCGACAGGGCCGACGAACATGAGAAAGGTCGTTACTTTTTGCATCATTTACCTTTGCGCTTCTTGGCGTCTTTGTCGTGCGGCCTGCTGGTCAGCCGGCAACTTGTCTTGGTGGGCGACCGCGTCCGCGTCAATCCTTGGCGGCGCGTAGCGTAACAGAACCACGCCGGACGTGATCGTCGGCACTTGCTGCCACAGCCGAGCATATTCGCGTTCAACTGCCGAGCTGCCGGGATTGGTGTCCGCGGTTTCCCAGTAGCGCATCATCTCATAGAGCCGCCGACCGTACAGGTGGACGCCGGCCTCGCGTTCGACCTCGTTGAAATGTTGGTGAAGCGCTTCGTCGGGCGTGGCCCAGTCGAACATCCCATCCGGCCCCTCGATGTAGCCGTCGAGCGAGACGAGCATGGAGTAGATGACCTTCCTCAAGTTGGGCTCCGATTTTTCACGAACGCTTTCGCGAGTATGGGGGGCGGGTTGGATGGTGTTGATGGGCGCCGGAAGGGCGCGAACGTTCGAACCGTGGGCTTGTGAAGCTCGGCATCAGCGGCGGCGCAGCGCCGTCTGCTGCAAGCCGTTGTTAGGCCGCAGGCTTCTAGCCACGAACCGCTGTTTCAATTGCGGCGATGTCGATCTTCTTCTGTTTCATCATCGCCGCTATTGCCTTGGCCGCCACATTCTTGTCCGCATGCAGCGTCAATTCCGTCAACCGCTTCGGGAAAATCTGCCACGACACTCCGTAGCGGTCTTTCAGCCAGCCGCAGGGGCCTTCCTCGCCACCATTTGCGGTCAGCGCAGCCCAGAGCCTATCGGTCTCGGCCTGGTCGGCTGTCTCAACCGAAATGGACACTGCCTCAGTCAGCGTGAAATACGGTCCAGCATCGAGAATCTGATAGGGCACTCCGCCCAGCGAGAAGTTGATTATCGTGGAACTGCCATATCCGGGATTATCGACAACAGAGGTTTCCTCGACCCGGCTACCTGGAATCAGCGAACAGTAGAATTCTGCTGCCTCGAGCCCACGCCCGTCGCGGAACCAGAGGCAGGTGCGGATAGAGTAGGACACAGTGCTATTCCTCCTAAGCGCCGACCGATTACTGCGGTCTAAGCATTCCAATGTGCTGCAATGGTAGAACAAATGTTCGGATTTGTTAATCCTCTTATGGTTGAGTTCCATTCGGCATTTCTGCCAGGGTGTCCTCGCAGTTCCTTCTAGGGGCGTGATAAAGTGGCCGGCGGCATGCAGCGATTGACGCATCACGCCTTGGCCTACTACCAGTTCGCGGCGTTGCGCGCGGCGAACGTCAATCATGGCGTCTTCACCCGACTTGGTGGTGTGAGCGAAGCCCCGTGGGCCTCATTGAACATGAGCTGCAGCACCGGTGACGCCGCCGAGCCGGTGCGCGAAAACCGCCGACGCGCGCTCGACGCGCTGGGCTTGGCGCCGGAGCGGTCGCTCACCTCGTGGCTGGTGCACGGCAACCATGTGCGCGTGGTCTCGCGCGACGATCTGCGCATTGTTGGCGCGAACGACGTGCGCGCCGACGCCATGGTGACGCGCGACCGCGGGCTGGCGCTCACGCTGCGCTTTGCCGATTGCGCGCCGGTGCTGTTCTACGATCCGCTGAAGGGCGCAATCGGCATCGCCCATGCCGGCTGGCGGGGCATCGTCAACGGTGTGTTGATCGAGACGGTGCGCGCGATGCAGCGGGCGTTCGGCTCGCGCCCGCAGGACATCATCGCCGGCATCGGTCCGTGCATCGGCCCCGACAAGTTCGAGGTGGATGAAGCGGTGGCTGCGCAGATCCAGGCGGCCGTGCGCGCTTCGGTTGTTCTCAGGGGGGGGGACGGGAAGACAAGCGGACAAGGGAAAGAGCACGCCTCCCCTTCGTTCCCCGGCCAGCCCATCACCAGCAAACAAAAGCCTCATGTGGACCTCTGGGCCGCCGCGCGCTCGCAGCTCGAAGACGCCGGCGTGGGTTGCATCGAGGTCGCGGCGATCTGCACGGCCAACAACACACACGAATGGTTCAGCCACCGCGCCGAGCAGGGCCGGACCGGCCGCTTTGGCGTCATCGTCGCGCTCGATTGAGCATTCTACGAAGCGCCATCTTCACTCGCCGTAGATCTCAGATGGATCCACGGGCGTGAGCCGAGGGATGAAGCGCGGCACGGCCTTCACGTAGCGCTCGTATTGCGCGCCGAAGCGCTGGCGCAGCTCGCGCTCCTCCAGCCGCAGTTGCATGGCCAATTGCGCGATGTAGATGACGAGCGTCAAGGCCAGGAACCCATTCTGCGTGAGCAGCGCCGTGCTGGCAATCAACGTCATGTCGGTGACGTAGAGCGGGTTGCGCACGTAGCGATACGGGCCGGAGACCACCAGGCGCTGCGGCACGTCGTAGCGCTCGGCCATCTCGCCCGGCGGAAAGAGCGCCGGCACGAACAGCAGGCGCTTCCAGCCCATCTGTCCGGCCGCCCACACGCCGATCAAGACCGAGATGAACACGCCCGCGCCGCCGAGTGCCTGTAGCCAGACCGGGCCGGCCCACGTCCAGTTCAGCCACACCGGCGCGAAGGCGATCAGCAACAGCGATGTGCCGATCCACATCAGCCCGACCTCGACGAGATACCAGCCGATCAAGCCACGTTGCTTCACCCACGCGCGCCAGCGTTCGAGCATTGGATACGTGAACAAGTCAATCACCACCATGCCCAGGTAGAACGCGGCCACGTAGATCGGCAGCAGCGTCCAGCGGCCGATCAGCGCATCGCCGACGACGCAGACGACGAACGACAGCAGCCACAGCCACGACGGGCCGTGATGCCACTGCGCGCGAGCAGAAGATGTTTCTGGAGACGTACGACGCACAGCCATATCCGCCATTGTAAGGAACGCGCATCAGGGAACAAGCGCGCGCCGCAACTCGTCGTAGATCGGCAGCGGCTCGAGCGACGGGGTGACGAAAGTGAAGTGGTCGCGGTAGCCGCGCGCGGGCGCCGGCAGCTTGAACACCCAGAACGCGACGCAGCGCACCCACGGCCAGTGGGCCTGAGCATAGTCGAGCGCGCGGATCGTGAAGTCAATGCGCTGCGCCGGCGTCACGCCGTTCACCCAGTTCACGTCGTCGTTCCAGCCGGCCTCGGTGATGTAGACGGGCGAATCGTCGCCGTGGGCCAGCATGATCGCGCGCAGCAGCTCGACGCGCCGAAAGTTGATCGCCTCCGGCGCGGGGGCCGCTTCTGGCGGTATCGTCGCGCCGTAGGTGTGCGCGGCGAGCGCGTCCCACGGGCGACGGGAGCCGGCGAGCGCGATATACATCTCCTCCAGATACACCAGATCGCTGAGCGCCACGTCGCGGTTGCGCTCGATGGTGGGCGCAAGCGCGCCGGCCAGCACGACGGCATCCGGGTTGGCCCGCTTGATGGCGGGATAGACGACGCGCAGCATCTCCACATAGGCCGCCGAGTCCACGCGGCGCATGCCCCATTCGTTTTGCAGATTCGGCTCGTTCCAGATAATGAAATGCGCAATGCGGCCCTTGAAGTGTGCCGCGAAGGCAGCCGCGAAGTCGGCGAACGCGCTGTAGTGCTGGGGGTCCAGATGGGTGAACGTGGTGCCCGGCGGGCGTGCCCATTCGGGCGTAAAGCCCAAGCGGGCGATCACCGTCAGCCCTTGCCGGTTGGCGTGATCCACGATGCGATCTGCGTTGGCGAAGTCGCGCCGCCCCTGCGCCTTCTCGTAGTAGGCCCAAGGGAAGAATTCGACAATCCACGGCGCGCCCATCTCTCGCACCATCTCCAATCCCCTTTTGATCTTCCAGGCTTCGGCTTCCTCGACGAAGCGCGTGTGCAAGCCGGCCAGCGCGTTGCGCGTGGCGACGCGCTGTTGTGGGCCGAGCGTGACCAGCAACTGCGGCGGGCGCACCTGCAACAGCAGCCAGGCCAACACGACGAACGCGAGGAGCGGGATGAGGCGATGGAGGGGCATGGAGCGTTGGTAACTAATCTCCAATCTCCAATCTCCCATAAGAATTGCCAATAACAAATTACGAATTACCATCTCCGGCATGGAATACGAACTCGAATTGATCGCCGATTATGCCTGCGAGTGCGGCGAAGGGCCGTTGTGGCATCCGATGGAGAAACGCGTGTACTGGCTGGACATCGAAAACCCGCGCATGTTCTGGTATGAGCCGGCGACCGGCCGGCATGCGCAGTTCGATGTCGGCCGCGTGGTCGGTGGCTTCACCATCCAGGCCGATGGGGCGCTGCTGTTGTTCATGGATCGCGGCTCGGTCGCGACGTGGAAGAACGGCAAGCTGCGCACGATCATCGAGGAGTTGCCGGAAGAACGCGAGACGCGCTTCAATGACGTGTTCGCCGATTCGCGCGGCCGGGTGTTTTGCGGCACGATGCCCACCCGCGACCGGCCAGGCCGGCTGTATCGCCTCGACCGCGACGGCTCGATTCACAAGCTGCTCGACGGCATCAGTTGCTCGAACGGCATGGGGCTGACGCTCGATCGCAAATGCTTGTACTACACTGATAGTAAGGCGTATGCGATCTATCTGTTCGACTACGATGAAGCAACAGGCCAGTTGAGCAACCAGCGCATCTTCGTCAAGCATGGGCCGGAAGATGGCCTGCCGGACGGCATGACGGTAGATGCCCAGGGCAACGTGTGGTCGGCCCACTGGGACAGTAGTTGTCTGATCCGCTACGACCGCAACGGTAAAGAGACGCTGCGCATCCCCTTCCCGGCCAGGAAGGTGTCGTCGGTGATCTTCGGCGGCGATGATTATCGCGACATGTATGTCACCACCGCGGGCGGGAACAACAAGGCAGAAGAGGGACAGGGCGCCGGCGCGCTGTTCCGCTTGCGCATCTCCGGCGTGCGCGGCTTGCCGGAGTATCTCTCGCGCATTCTGCTGTAGTCACGGCGCAGGCGGCAGCGCTGTGGTGGACTGCAGCGTGAATTCCTCGCCGTAGATGATCTCGACGCCGCCTAGCGAGAGCACGTCGCCGGCTTCGAGCGTGCACTGTTGGATCGGATAGCCGTTCAGGCGTGTGCCGCCGCTGCTGTTCAAGTCCACGGCCAGGAAGCGTGCCAAGTCGTTCTGCCAGCGCAGCTCGAGGTGGTGGCGCGACACGCGCCGGTCGTCCACGATCACGTGGTTGTCGTGCGCCCGACCGATGCGCACGAGCGTGGAAGTCAGGCTGATCTGCCGCTGTCCGTCTACGATGAGAAAGGGACGGCGTGGCAGCGACACGGCCAGCGCTGGCGTGGCCGAGGTATCGGCCTGCATCAGATTAGGCGCAATCCAGCGCGCCTTCACCTGCAAGCGATGCGGCGCCACGTGCGGCGCGCCCCACAATAGCACGCGCGGCGGCGCGTCCAGCCGTAGCCCCATCTGCAGCATGATCTGTCGCGCCTGCTCGGAGAGTTCGTCGGCCAGGCGCGGCCGGGCGGCTTCGAGCGCGCGCAAGTCGCCGTCGTTCAGCGTCACCCAGAAGTGGTTCGGGATGATTGGCGCGCCGGCACCGGCCTGCGCATCCTCGATGGCGCGGACGATGGCGCGCAGCACTTCGCTCGCTTCCAGCTTGCCCCCAAGGGCACGCGCCAGCGACGCTTCGATCAACTGTTGGGCGAGGTCTTCAAAGCGGTGCATGTGTCGCAGGAATGATTATTGATGCTTGGCGATTAATGGGATTGTAGCTTGACTGAATCGGCCTCGGCTACCAATTACCGGCGATCGGCGATCAGAAACCAACCACAATGACCGGCGACCCGCCACAATCGCATATCATTGCCCGCATGGAATCGAACGAGGCGGTTGCCGCGCTGCCGCACGTCGGCCGTGTTGCGCTAGGACTGTTGCGCAGCATGCGCCCCAAACAGTGGACGAAGAACATCTTCATCTTCGCGGCGCTCGTGTTCGACGGCAAGCTCTTCCAGCCTGGCCCACTCATCAACACGCTCATCGGCTTCACCGTGTTGTGTTTGTTGTCGTCGGCGGTGTATCTGATCAACGACTGCGCCGACGTGAACGCGGACCGTGCCCATCCGACCAAGCGCAATCGCCCCATCGCGCGCGGCGATTTGCCGATCCCGTTCGCCGTTGCGTGGGCAGCCCTGCTGACCGTTGTATCACTCGCCGTCGCGTTTGCCGTGAATCTCGCGTTCGGCGCCATCGCGCTGGCATATCTGGCGATGTCCACACTCTACACATTCAGGATCAAGCATGTCGTGATCCTGGATGTGATCTTCCTGGCCGCCGGCTTCGTCTTACGCGTGGCGGCCGGCACGCCCCTCGTGGATGCCGAGCGTTTCTCGCCGTGGCTCTATACCTGCATGGCGCTGCTTGCGCTGTTGATCGGTTTCGGCAAGCGGCGCGCCGAGCTGGTTGAGCTGGGTGGGCGCTCCGCAACGCGCGCTTCGCTCGATCATTACTCCTTACCTTTGCTCGACCAGATTATCGCGATCGTCACCGGCGCGCTGATCGTGTCATACACCTTCTATACGTTTTTTGCGCCACAGTTGCCGCCCAACCACACCATGATGCTGACCATACCCTTCGTGGTGTATGCCCTGTTCCGTTACTTGTATCTCGTGCACGCGAAAGGCGAAGGCGGCGCACCCGACGAACTGGCGCTGAAAGATCGCCCATTGCAGGTCACGTTTGTGCTGTGGGCATTGGCCGCGATCGCCGTGCTCTATACGGGCTAGGTGGGAGCGGCCGAATGGTTGCGCCGCGTCAGATGCCCAGCGCATCGCGTATCGCGAGCGGCGAATCGCCGATGATGCCGTGCACGCCGCTCGTAGCAGCGCGAACGATGTCGGCGCGCGTGTTGACCGTCCACGTGTTCACCCGTTTGCCTTGCGCCTTCAACCTCGCCACGAACTCCGGCGTGATGAGGCCGATATCGGGGTGGCGAAACTCGTGCGGCGCGAGCGGCGCCAGCCACACCTCGCGCAGGTAGGCTGGCATGGCGTGGTGATACAAGATGCCGCGTGGGATATCGGGCGCCAATTGCGCCAGCCGGCGCACCGCCAGCGGGTTGAACGAGGAGAACAACACGCGATCTTCGCAGCCGTGTCGCCGGACTACCTCGACCACCAATCGCTCCAGCCCATCGAACGGCGCGGCATCGTTTTTGACCTCGATGTTCAGCAGGAAGGGGCGAGATGCGCCGGCAGTGGCGATGATCACTTCATCGAGCGTCGGGATGCGCTCGCCGTTGCCTGCGTCCAGCCTGCGCAGTGCGGCCAGCGATAGGGCGCGCACCCGGCCCTCGCCGTCCGTCGTGCGGTTCACCGTGTCGTCATGGATGACGACCACTTCGCCGGTCGCGCAACGCATCACGTCCAGCTCGATGCCATCCGCCCCCTGTGCCACGGCCAGCACGAACGCGGCCAGGGTGTTCTCCGGCGCGTGCGCGCTCGCGCCGCGGTGGCCGATGATGAGTGGACGATCTATCGGATTCAGCCAATGGTTCATCGCCGGCATTCTACGCTCGTGGCGCGTGGTCGCACCCAACAGCGCGCGGGTAAGATTGATGCGATGGCCGAACTCGTCGTCCCCGAAGATGGGATGACCCTCACCCGCGACACCGTGCTGCGGCCGGGCGTGTACTACCTGCCAAACGGGCTGTGCATCGCCAAAGATGGCGTGATGCTGGACGGCAACGGCGCGCTGATCATCGGCGACGACTTCAAGGGGCGCGGCGTGCAGGTGGATCAGCGCGTCAGCGTGACGGTCAAGAACTTGCGCGTCGAGCGCTTCTATCACGGCATCTGGGTGAACGCCAGCGCCGGCGTGCATATCCTGAACAACTGCGTGACGCGCACGCATGAGTTGCCCTCGCCGGACACCTTTCTGGACGTGTGGCTGCCGCGCGAGCAGGCCTACGGCGGCGGCATCTTTCTCTCTGGCGTCATAGACTCGTTTGTCGTCGGCAACGACGTGCGCCACCAGCAAAACGGCATCTTGCTCTACGGGTGCAACCGCGTTGAGGTTGCCCACAACGACGCTTCGCACAACAGCGGCTACGGCATTTTGCTGTTCGAGTCGTCCGAGAACCTCATCGAGGACAACACGGCCGATTTCTGCTGCCGGGTGTATACCGCCGGCTCCGACGGCGAACGCTACCACAACGGTGCCGACGCCGCCGCGTTGGTGATCATGTGCAACTCGTCCAGGAACATTATCCGCAATAACCGGCTGCGCAGCAGCGGCGACGGGGTGTTCCTCGGCGGCTTTCACAAAGACCAGGTCAAAGTGCCTTGTAACGACAACCTCTTCGAGAACAACGACGGCAGCTTTAGCCCGAACATCGCCTTCGAGGCGACGTTCTCGCAGCGCAACCTCTTTCGCAACAACCGCGCCGAAAACTGCGCCTATGGGTTCTGGCTGGGCTGGTCGAGCGAGACGACCGTCGAGGGGAATTCGATCAAGGGCAATCGCATCGCTGGCGTGGCGATCGAGCATGGCCATCACAACACCATCACCGGCAATATCTTTGAGCGCAACGGCGCAGGTGTGCAGCTCTGGGTGAACGCCGACGCCCAGCGCCGAACTGAACTGTTCCGCGAGTTCTACCCCGAGTGTGCCGACAGCTATGAGACGCACATCGTCGGCAACACATTCGTTCACAACGACTTCGCCATCCGCGCCTGGACCGAGCGTGACGCGCGTTATGCCGGCCCGCGCTGCCACCACTTCAACGTCCATGGCAATAAGCTGCTCGACAACCGCGTCGGCGTGCAGTTCGAGCGCGTGCGCGATAGCCTGATCCAAGACAACGAGATCCGCGCCAACCTCGAAGCCGGCATCAAGCTGATCGGCTGCCGGGATATCAACGTGAGCAGCAATGAGATGGACTGAGCAATGATTGATGACGACTTCCGACTCCCCACTCCCGCCCTCTGACTTCTGGCTTCTGACCTCTGCCCCCTGCCCCCTGTCCCCTACACAAACCGCGCCTCGCTCAAGCCGCGCAGGCGTTCGGCAGCTTGTTCCGGCGTGATGTCGCGCTGGGGCTGCGCCAGCATCTCGTAGCCCACCATGAACTTGCGCACCGTGGCGCTGCGCAACAGCGGCGGGTAGAAGTGCAGATGCATCTGCCATTCCTCGTGCGGCTCGCCGTCGTAGGGCGCTTGGTGCACCCCCATCGTATAGGGGAAGGCGACCTCGAATAGGTTGTCGTAGCGCGTAGTCATGCGCTTGAGCGCGTCGGCCAACGCGTCGCGCTCCGGCTCGGTCAGCTCGACCATCCGGCGCGTATGTCGCTTTGGCACGATCATTGTCTCGAACGGCCAAATCGCCCAGAACGGGACGAGGCAGACGAAGTGGGCGTTCTCGAAGATAATGCGCTCGCCGGCCTGTCGCTCGATCTCCAGGTAATCGAGCAAGAGCGGCAGGCTGGACGGTGAAGCTCCCAGTTGCTTCATATCCTCTTGCCCCGCCGTCTCCCCATCGCGGCCGCGCCGGCCCGTCAGATAGCGCAACTGCCCGCGCGTCTCTTTCACGATCTCGGTGGGGATGTGGCGCGTGGCCCACAGTTGGCCGTGCGGATGTGGGTTGCTCGCGCCCATGATTTCCCCCTTGTTCTCGAAGAGCTGAATGTAGGCGATGTCGTCGCGCGCGCCAAGTTCCTCGCACTGCGTCACCCAGGCATCCACCACAGCGCGGATCTGGGCAACCGGCAGCTCGGCCAGCGTCAAGTCGTGGCGCGGGGAGAAGCAAATCACGCGGCAGATGCCGGTTTCCAACTGTGAACGGAGGATGGAGGGCGGGGAGGCTGGCGCTTCGACGCTGAGCGCTGCGCGCGGCGCCTCCAGGAGGGCGGGGAAGTCGTTGTCGAACACATAGACGCCGGTGTATGGCGGGTTGATTGCGCCGTTGGCGCGCGTGTTGCCCGGACACAGGTAGCACGCCGGATCGTATTCGGGCCGACGCGCCTGCGTCCCTTTCTCCACTGCGCCCAGCCACGGGCGCGTCGCGCGCTGTGGCGAGACCAGAATCCACTCGTCGGTGAGTGGGTTGTAACGACGATGCGGCAGCGACCGATCCATGCGCTGCATTGTCGCGCAGCCCTTCGGGCAGACAAGCCGGCTTGCCTGCTATCTCGGTTGGAAATCGTCTCCCAGGATGACCAGCGCGTCGAGCGGGCTGTTGGGGTCGGAGATGGTGGCCACGCTCGTCAACGTCAATCCCAGCTCGGTGGCCAGTCGCTGCGCCATGTCCGGCTTGCCCCGATAGTCCACGATGACCGTGCGTGCGTAACGCACAGGCGCATTGGCGATGTTCGCAACGATGACCCCGCGACTTTCGAGGTAGGCCTTTGTCCTGGCTGCCAGCCCTGCGCGCAGCGTGCCGTTCTGGATGGCGACGCGCATGAGGCCGATCGAGGCCGGCGCCTCTGTCTGCGCTGAGGCCAGCGGGTGGTAGAACCGTTCGCGCAGCTCGCGCACCCGCTCGCGGATCGGGATGAGGACGCTGCCGCCCTGTGGCGTTGTCCATGGCTGCGCCGCCGTCTCGTCAATGGCTACGCGCGCGATGCGGTCATCGGGGATGTCCTTGGCCATCAGGGCGAGCTGGACGATCTCGACCGGGTTCAGGTCGGTCTGGATGGCGTTGCTGAGCGCCTGGAGGATTTGCGGAATCTGTGGCAGCACTTTTGTGGCGACGTCGGTTGTGCGCAGCTTTTCGCGCAGGGCGAGCACGATCTGTTGTTGTCGGCGCATGCGGTCGAAGTCGCTCGCGCCATGTCGCGTGCGCGCGTACTTCAGAGCCGTGCGTCCGTCCAGCACATGCCAGCCGGCCGGTAAGGTGAATGGCGCGTAGCCGTAGGCGTCGTCGGGATAAGTCGCATCGTAGATGTCGCGATCGTTGTAAATCTCGACGCCGCCCAAGAGGTCAACCAGCGCGATGAGCGCCGTGAAGTTCACGCGCGCGTAGTGATGGATCGGGATGCCGAGGTTGTATTCCACTGCGCGCATCGCATACTCTGGTCCGCCGTAGACGTGCGCTGTGTTGATGCGATCTTGCCCGCGGTCCGGCAACGGCACATACAGGTCTCGCGGGATGCTCAGGATGCCGGCCGTGCGCTCGAGCGGATCGAGCGTCAGCAAGATGAGTGTGTCGGCGCGGGCGGAATTGGGGTCTTCGCCAGGCCGCTGGTCTATGCCTAGCAGCAACACGGTGATGCGCTCCTGGCCTTGCCATACCCCAATCTCCGACAGGTCGAGGGGCGGCGATTCGGCGCCGCCGTTGACCACTTGCTCCATGCGCTGCGTCAAATCGTTGGCCGCGCGCAAGGCCAGCCAGCCGACCGTCGGCAGCACGAACAACGCGATCCCTGCGACGATGAGGATGGCAATCCCATTTAAGCGTCTGCGCCGTCGTGGAGAAGATGGGTTCGGGATCATAGCCGGGTCAGGGCGGATGATGCGCCGTTCGGCGGGCCATTCTACGCAAAATCTTTTGCGCTCTCGATGGCCAGGGCGGCGAGATGTAATGACCCCGCGATGCAGATGACATCGTTGCGCGCCGCGCGCGCGAGCGTTTGCCGAACGGCTGATGCAACCGCTGATGCAGTAAACGCGCGGGGAACGGCTGGGCCCTGCTGCGCGTCACTTGGGGGATGAGACGAATCGAGCCTTTGCCATGTGGCGAGGAGTTGCTCGGCCGACACGGCGCGGTGCGTATTCATGTCGGTGAACGTCAGGGAGATGGCGACGCGCGCGGCTTCCTGGAGGATGCCGCGCGTGTCCTTATCGCGCAGCGCGCCGATGATGAAGTGGATGCGGCGGCCGGGGAAGTACTCCTGGAGCGAGGCGCACAGTTGGCTCATCGAGTATGGCGTGTGCGCGCCGTCGGCGATGATAAGCGGGTCGCGGTGCAGCACTTGGAACCGCCCTGGCCAACGCAGGCCGGCGAACCCCCGCCGGAGGTCGGCGCTGTTGATGCGATAGTCCCGCGCGCGCAGCACGCGCAGCGCGGTGATCGCGGTCGCCGCATTTTCGAGCTGGAAGCGGCCTAACAATGGACAGAACAGCAGCGCGTGGCCGTCCGCCTCAGCGGAGGTTGCGTCGGCGCATGCGTCCCGCATCTGGACGCGCAACCACTGCCCGCTCTCACTGGCAGTCGCCCCGATGTGGATGCCGGCGCACGTCACCGAGCAGCACGCCTCGGCGAAGTAGAGCCTTTCGAGGCTGCCCAGCCGGCGCGCCTCACCCCAGAGGACGCGCGTGACCTCCTCCGCCTGTGGCGCGATCACCCCGGCGCTGTCGGCGCGCAGGACGCCGGCTTTGGCATACGCGATCTCCGCCAGCGTGCGGCCCAGCATCTGCGTATGCTCGAGGCTGATGTTGGTGATGACCGAGATGATCGGTTCGGCTAAGTTGACGGCGTCGTGCCGTCCGCCGATGCCGATTTCCATCACTGCAATGTCCACCCCTTGCGCCTCGAACCAGTGATAGGCCATGGCGGTGAACGCTTCGAAGCGCGTCGGCAAGCCCAGTGCGGGGCGGTCCCAGGTGTTGACGATGTGCGCGATCTGCGCGGCGTATGTGGCGAACTGCGCTTCGGACATCTGCGTTGGCTGTGCGTGTTGGCTGACGATGAAGCGCTCCAGCGGCGAGAGCAGGTGCGGGCCGGTGAAGACGCCGACGCGGTAGCCGGCGGCGCTCAGCGCCGCCGAGAGCATCATGGCGGTGCTGCCCTTGCCCTTCGACCCGGCGATGAGGACGCATCGTCGGGTCGCCGTCGGGGCGCCCCCCAGCCGTTCGAGCAAGTGGCGCGCCCGGGCAATGCCATGCTGGAAAGCGTAGGTGTGCGTGTGTTGCGGGGTACCCACGCGATCTAACCCGTGGATGTATGCGACGGCGGACGAGAAGTCCATGACGAAGACAGGCGCAGGGCCGCTGCGGCTTACTTCCAGGGATTTGTGGAGCGGATGTTTAAATCGGCGGCCAAGGGATGTTGCGGTCGAAGCGATTTGGGCTGGGGAAGTGCTTGAGCTGGATCAAACCGTCCAGTCGCCTGGCGAACGCGCAAACCTCCGCGTCGTCCAGCAACTTGTGCAGGGCCTTGCTCAGAGGCTGGGCCGGCTGGAGCTGGGCGCGCAGGCGTTTGAGATCCTCCAGCATGGGGGGCTTGATCGGTTGACCGGCGAAGTCCCAGATCACTGTGCGCAGCTTGTAATCGGCATTGAAGGTGATGCCGTGATCAATGGCCCACACGTGGCCGTTTTTGTCGCGTAGACAATGGCCGCTCTTGCGGTCGGCGTTGTTGGTGATCAGGTCAAATAGCGCTATGCGCTGGAGTTGTTCGCAGCACGTCGCATCTTCGCGGAAGGTGAAGAAGTGCTGGTCGGCATCGTTGTCTATGAACAACTGTACCGAGCCGAATCCATGGGGGCCGCTGCGCAGCACGGTCGGTGGCACGAGATGCCAACCGAGCGCCTCGCTGACCAAGTAGGCGGCATACTCCCGCAGGCACAGGGTGCCGGTCGGAAAGTCCCACAACGGCGCTTCGCCTCGCCGGGGCTTGTAGACGGCTAAGAGCGAGGCCGGCGCTTTCTCCGTGCGCGGGGTGTCCGGATCTTTGACTTCAACCAGGAAGGTGTAGTTCGATCCCCAAGGCATCAGCCCCAACGATTCCATCTCGCCTTCGCTCAAGATCCGTAGCACCTGTTGCACCGGGAGTGAATCGCTCATCGTTCATCAATCGTCATCCGTCGTCACGAATCCCCCATCGTGGTTCATGCATCGTGACGGATGATTCACTTACGCAAAGACAATCTCATCGGCATGGCCGTTGCGGCGCGGGCAGAACCCCTGGACGTTCCCCTCGGGGTCCATCGGCTTGCCGCACAACGGGCAGATGGGGCGACCCTTGGCGACGACCTCCAAGCCGTGCCGGCTGAGGGCGTCTATCTGCGCCCGCGAACAGAACAAGCGAATCATGGTGGCTTCTTCTTGATCCACGTCTTCGGGCAGCAGTTCGGTCAAGACCAGGACGATGAGATCGTTCTTCTCGTCGTATCCCAGGCCCATCTGGCCGACGCGAAAGATCGGCGTGAATGGCTGTTCGAGTTCCATATCCGTGTTCAGGCGAGCGTAGTTCGCGCCTTTGGGGTATTTGACCCGTAGCTCGTCCAGCCATTGTTGTAAAGCCAGGCATAGAGCCGAGACCTGCTCCTTCTCACAGATGAGCGTGACCAGTTCTGACCCCTTGCGCGCTTGGATGTAGAACGTGCGTCGGCCGGGTTCGCCGATGGCGCCGACGGTCACGCGGGAGACGGGGTTCAGGTCTATCGCGCGGTTAGGCATACACACAGATTCTACTACTGTGTTACCATCATCCCGAGCATTCATCCGGTGTTATCTAGGCTTTATCTTGCAACGTGAGGACGGAATCATCTATCCTGTTTGGGCTGCGCATCTGCGGTGCAGTGGTCTGCGGCCTCATCGGCTGGTCGCTCGGCGATGTGATCAGCGTCTATTTCCCGCCGCCTCTTACCAACTATGTCATCGCACACGTCATCACCATGACGGCGCTCGGACTGATCGGCGCGCTGCTGTTCCCGCTGGCGTTCGGCAAGCCGCTTACACAGCTCTACCATCGCATCGCCAGCCTGAGCGCTTCGCAGATCATCGCCAGCTTTATGGGCCTGGGCGCCGGGCTGTTGCTGGCGGCGCTGTTGGCCTTTCCGCTGGCGCGTTTGCCGGAGCCGTTCGGTCCGGTGTTGCCCTTTCTGGCGGCGGTGGGCTTTGGCACGCTCGGCCTCGGCATCATGAGCCTGCGCTATCGCGAGCTGTTCCAAATCCTCAACATCAAACTGCCGGCGAGCAGGCCGGAGGAGTCGCCCATCCCGATGCGCGAGCCGCTGTTGCTCGACACCAGCGTGATCATTGATGGGCGCATCGCGGACGTGAGCAACACCGGCTTCTTGCGCGGCGAGCTGATCGTGCCGCGATTCGTGTTGAACGAGCTTCAGTTCGTCGCGGATTCGGCCGATGCCATGCGCCGGGCGCGCGGGCGGCGCGGGCTGGAAGTGCTCAAGCGCCTGCAGAAGGAATCCCCTTGGCCCGTGCGGATCGTGGACAACGATCCGCCCGATGCGCAACGGGTGGACGAGAAGCTGATTATGCTGGCCAAGCAATGGAACTGCCCGATTGTGACCAACGATTACAACCTCAACAAGGTGGCGTCGTTGCAGGGCGTGACCGTGCTCAACATCAACGAGCTGGCCAATGCAGTGAAGACGGTCGTGCTGCCGGGCGAATCGCTGCATCTTCAGATCATCCAACCCGGTCGAGAGGCCGGCCAGGGTGTGGGCTACCTGGAAGATGGCACGATGGTGGTCGTCGAAGAAGGTCTGGCGTATCTCGACCGATCCATCGAGGTGAGCGTGACCAAAGTGCTGCAGACGGCCGCCGGCCGCATGATTTTCGCCAAGCCGCTTCCCGCAGGACGGGAGACGGTCGGCACCAGCCCCGCGACCTCCGAATCACGCATTCCCTCTAACTATCGCTGATCGCTGCTAAATCATGAGCTTGATCATCTACAACGTACTCAAACGCGAAAAGGAACCCTTTCGCCCCATTGTCGAGGGGCGCGTGTTCATGTATGTCTGCGGTCCCACGGTGTATGACCACGCCCATCTGGGACACGCGAAGACGTATGTGTCGTTCGACGCCATCGTGCGCTGGCTACGCTACAGCGGCTACAAGGTGCGTTACGTGCAAAACATCACCGACGTCGGGCACATGCTCGACGACGGCGAGGATCGCATTCTCAAAGGCGCCCGGCGCGAGCGCGTGGAACCGATGGAACTGGTTGAGCGCTACATGCGCTCGTACTTCGAGGATATGGATGCGCTGGGCGTCGTGCGTCCCGACATCTCCCCGCGCGCCAGCGCCCACATCCCCGAACAGATCGAGATGATCCAGACGCTTATCGAGAAAGGCCACGCTTACGTCGTCAACGGCTCGGTGTATTTCAGCGTCGAGTCCGATCCAGACTACGGCAAGCTGAGCGGCCGGCGGCTGGAAGAGATGGAGGCCGGCAAGCGCATTGCCGTCCGCGATGAGAAGCGCCACCCGATGGATTTTGCGCTGTGGGTGAAAGCGCCGGAGAACCACATTCTGCAATGGCCCTCGCCGTGGGGACGCGGATATCCCGGCTGGCACATTGAGTGCTCGGCCATGAGCACCAAATACTTGGGCGCCAATTTCGACATCCACGGCGGCGGGATAGATAACATCTTCCCCCACAATGAGGCCGAAATCGCCCAAAGCGAATGCGCGCATGGTGTGCCCTTCGCCAACTATTGGGTGCTGACCGGTTCACTGCTGGTCAACGGCGTGAAGATGAGCAAATCGCTCGGCAATTTCGTCACCATCAAGGACGCGCTCAAGTCCCACCGCCCCGAGGCGCTGCGCTACTTCATCCTGTCGGGCAAATACAGCAACCCGGCCGACTACAGCGCCGAGGCGCTCGATGCCGCCAGTAAAGGCGTGGAGCGGATTGACGCTGCCGTGCGTCGTGTGCGCGATGCGCTCAAACATGCGCCGGAAAGCGGCGATGAGGGCACGCGCGGCCAACTGATGAACCTGCTTGATCAAACCCGCATGTTATTCGCCAGCGCAATGAACGATGACTTCAACACACCGCTTGCGCTGGCTGCCCTGTTCGACATGAGCAAGGAGATCAATCACGCCATCAGCAGCGGCATCGCGACGCGCCAGGTGCTGGAACAAGCGCTGGCCATCTACACGGAACTCGGCGGCGATGTGCTCGGCGTCGTGCGCAGCCGCGCTGCCCCCTCCACAACCGCCGACAGCGAACGCGAGGTGGCGCTGATTGAAATCCTGATCGAGATGCGCAACGAGGCGCGCAAAGCGCGGGACTACGCCCGGGCCGATGCTATCCGAGACCGGCTGGCCAAGCTCGGCATCGTGCTGGAAGATGGGCCGAAGGGCACGAGTTGGCGGATCGCCTCCTAGCTAAGCGCAGGATGGCCTAAGCGTCGGGGTCAATACCGGCGGCGCGCAGCTTGGCGGCGAGGCGTTCGGCGCGCTGGTGCTCGGCCTCGGCGCGCTCGTGCTCCGCATCGGCGCGTTGACGTTCTAGCTCGGCGCGCTGGCGCTCGGCTTCGGCGCGCTCGACACCGCTGGGGATGACCACGCCGTTCCGGTCGCACCAGCGCAGCCAGGTGTCCTCGCGTTCCTCGTAAATGCCGCGCCACAGCGTGACGCCGAGTTGCACTTCGTCGAACCACGTTTCGTCGGTGCGGCGCAGCCGACCTTGTATCAGCGCATACAGGCGCAGCGGCTCGCTGCCGGTGTGCAGCGCCGGATCATAGACGACATAGCGGACGATCCCCATCTGCGCGTAGAGGCGCAGTTTGCCGTCGGCGCGCTTCTCGTCGCCCTCCGCGTTCGAGACGATCTCTACGACGACCTCGGGTGGTTTGCCGTATTCCCAGATGAAATACGAGCGGTTGGTCTTCTTCCAGATGTCCGCCGGCAGGGTGACGTCCAGGCTGAGGAACATGTCCGGCACTACCGGCGGCCGCCGCAGGGCGTAAAACACCCCCACATTGCTGTCGGCGACAAACCGGCGACCGAACTCCGGATGTTGCCATGAGGCGTAGAGGGACTCGACGAGCAGGCGCGCTTGCTTTGCGGAGAAGATGTTGTCCACCGGCGTGTCGTCCTCCGTCACGATAGTCTGCACGAAGCGCTCGTATTCCTCCAGGTACTCCTGGCTGATCCGAGGTAGGCCGTCGGCGCCCGTGACGACTGCCGGCGCCGGAGTCGCTTCAACCGCAGAGGTCATATCAGGGATTCTAGCACTTCACGCCTTGCGGCGCGGGTCGAGGGCATCGCGCAGGCCGTCGCCGAGTAGGTTGAACCCGAGCACGGTGACCATGATGGCGATGCCGGGGAAGAACACCAGGTGCGGCGCGTTGAACACGCTGTTGCGCTCCTCGCCGAGCATTAGCCCCCATTCCGGCGTAGGCGGCTGCGCGCCCAGTCCCAAGAACGAAAGGCCGGCGGCGTCGAGGATGGCCGTGGCGATGCCCAGCGTGCCGACGACGATCACCGGCGTCAGCGCGTTCGGCAGGACGCGCACGAACAGGATGCGCAAGGGCGATGCGCCCAGCGCGCGCGACGCAGCGATGTAGTCCATCTCTTTCACGCTCAACACGCTGGAGCGCACCACGCGCGCGTAGATCGGAATGGAGACGATGGCGACGGCCAGCAGCGTGTTGATCAGCCCTGGGCCGAGCACGCTGACGATGGCGATGGCCAGCAGCAGGCTGGGGAAGGCCAACAGCACGTCCATCGCGCGCATAATTACGTTGTCGGCCCAGCCGCCGGCATAGCCGGCCGCCGCGCCCAGCAGCGTGCCGATCAGGATGGCCGCGCCGGTGGTCAGGAAGCCGATCTGCAGCGAGAGGCGCGAGCCGTACACCACCCGCGAGAACAGGTCGCGAAAGTTGCCGTCCAATCCCATGATCAACTGGGGCTTATTTGAATCGCAGCCCAACAGGTGGATGCACGGTGGGCTACGCCGGCGCAACCCCGATTGGCGAATCTGCTGATCGTAGGCATAGGGCGCGATCGCGTCGGCGAAGATCGCAACGAGCACCAGCAGGGAGATGATGGCCAGGCCGATCTGCGCCGACCGATTGTGCAGCAGCCGGCGCATGGTCCGCGCAAATGGCGACTGCACGCGCAGCCGACTGGCCTCGCGTGCAGTCGCGCCCATACCAGGGGCGGGAATGGACTCTCGCATACCGCCGGTTCAGCTCACGCGAATGCGTGGGTTCAGATAGGCGTAGCTCAGGTCCACGATCAGGTTGACCACGACGAAAATGACGGCGATGAGCACAGTGAACGCTTGCACCACCGGATAATCGCGCGCGGTAATGGCGTCCACGATCTGTGTGCCCACGCCGGGCAGGCTGAACACCGTCTCGGTCAACACCGCGCCGGAGAGCAGACCGCCGATCTGCAAGCCGATGATGGTGACGATGGGCACCAGCGCGTTGCGCAGGGCATGTTTGAGGATCACCAAACGTTCAGTCAACCCTTTCGCGCGCGCCACGCGCACGTAGTCTTGTGTCAGCGCATCGAGCAGTGCCCCGCGCGTCATGCGGGCGATGATGGCCAACGAGATCGTGCCGACGGCCACGGCAGGCAGGATCAAGTGCCGGAGCGCGTCCACAAAGACGTCGAATTTGCTTTGGATCAGCGAATTGAGCAGCACCGAGTTGGAAATGAACAAGACGACGAAGCGCTGTAAGCCCTGCGCGTCTTCCATCCCCCACACCTTCAGCAGCGAAGGCAGGTCCGTGCCCGCGGTCAGCCGGCCTGATGGCGGCAATTGGAGCGGCGTGCCCTTCAGCGCCAGGGCGAAGACATAGGCCAGGATCAAGCCAAGCCAGAACACCGGCATCGAGACGCCGATGTTGGCGAAGATCATCGCGCCGACGTCTACCGCCGTATTGTGCCGCACGGCGCTGATCACCCCCAGCGCAATGCCGAAGACGGAAGCGAACAGCATGGCGAATAGTGTCAACTCCATTGTCATCGGCAGGCGCTCGGCCAGCACGTCCGTCACCGGCCGGCCATTCTTGATGGAAACGCCGAAGTCGCCTTGCGCCACGTTGCCGGCGTAACGCACGAATTGCACAGGGATCGGGTCGTTCAGGCCAAAGCGTTCTCGAAAGGCGTTGCACTTCTCTTCCGTGGCGCGCTCGCCCAGCATGGATTTGCATGGGTCGCCGGGGATCAGCCGCACCAGCACGAACGTGACCACGAGGATGCCGAGCATCACCGGTAGTAGGAGCAACAAGCGGCGGACGAGGAAGCGGGCCATGGGGGCGAGTGGGTCGGTCTGGTCAGCCAGCTTGTCAGGTCGGTCAAGTGGGACGTGACAACCTGACCGACCTGATTGACTTGAACGACTTGACTAACCGTCCGAGACGCTACTGGGCGTTCAAGAACGAGCCGAAGTAGGCCGTCCAGTATTCGAAGCTGCCGGTGCGCCCCTTGTGGTTGGGGTTCTTGGCATCCCACTGCGCGGCCATCGTGGCGACCACGTCGTTGGCGTCGAGCGTCGCGCCGTTGTGGAACTTGACGCCCGGGCGCAGCTTGAACGTCCATTCGGTCAGATCGGCGTTGGACTCATAGCTCTCGGCCAGCGCCGGCTCGACCTCAGCCGTGCCGAGCTTGAAGCGCAGCAGGGTCTCGTAGATCTGGGCGCAAGCGGTGAAGGTCTCGCCGTCGCTCTCGTCGGCGCAGTTTAGGCTGATCGGCTCGGCGTTCTGCACATAGACGAAGGTGTCGCGCGGCGGCGCCATCACGGCGAAGACCAGCGCGCTGACGGGGTTGGCGTGTGCGCCTTCGACATCGGCGCGGAAGGCCAGCGCCGATCCGCCGTGCGCTACCGGAATCATCGGCACGTACTTCTTCAGCAGCTCGTTGACCTTGTCGTAGGCCGCTTGGCGCTTAGCCAGATCGGCAGTGGACGCGCCTTCCTTCAGCAGCGCGACGATGTCGTCATAGGGCTTGCCGTACTGCTTGTTCTCCGGGCCGAAGTGATAGTCCAGGAAGTTCGTGGCATCGGGGTAGTCGGCGCCCCAGCCCAGCAAGTAGAACGCCTCCTTGCCGGCCGTCACCGAGTCGAGGAACGCGCCCGACTCTTTGACCTCGATCTTGACGTTGACGCCGATCTCCTTGAGCTGCGCCTGGATTTCCTGCGCCACGACGCCGGGGTTCGGCAGGTATCCGCGCACCACGTCGCGATACGTCAGCGTCACCTCGAGGTTCTCCTTGCCGGCTTCCTTCAACAGTTCCTTGGCCTTCTCCGGGTTGTATTCGTGCCAGGGAACGTTGGGCGATGCGCCGACGGCGAAGCTGGTCGGCACGAAGCTGGTGGCGACAACCGAGCCGCGCGGATAGTAATCGTCCACGATGCGCTGGCGATCAATGCCGTAGGCGAACGCCAAGCGCACACGGTCATCGTCGAACGGCGGGATGGTGTTGTTGAAGCCGATGTAGAAGATATTGGCCGCTGGCACTTCGATGAGCTTCAGGTCGGCGTCTTTCTCCACCGTCTCGAAGTCGTCCGGCCCGACGTTCGACATGCCATCGGCGTTGCCGGACTGCAATTCGAGCAGGCGCTGCGCGGCTTCCTTCGACCAGCGCAGCACCGCGGTAGGCGTCTTGGCTTTCTCGCCCCAGTAATCGGCGAAGGCCTCGAAGGTGATGCTCTCGCCGCGCTTCCATTCCTTCAGCTTGTAGGGGCCTGTGCCGACCGGGTTCTCGCTGATCTTATTGCTGTCGCCGCCGGTTTCGTTCAGGTAGTCGGCGTCGAGGATGGCGAATGAATCACCGGCGATCTTGTAGGGGAAGGCCGGATCGGGTGAGCACAGGGTGAACTTGACGGTCAACTCATCTACGGCCTCGATGGCTTTCATCTTGCCGCCGTAGTCACAGTTGGGCGCCTCGACCTTCATCATTGCGCTGGCTGTGGGAGCGGGCGCTTCGGTCGCCGCCGGTGCCTCGGTAGGGGCCGGCGCTTCAGTTGGGGTGGGTGCTTCGGTCGGCGCAGGGGCCGGCGCTTCGGTTGCCGCCGGCGCTGCTGGGGCAGCCGGTGCAGCCGGCGCACAGGCTGCCAGCAACAGCGCGGTCACAGCCGCTGCGGACAGTGCGGGCAGAAAGCGGTTCTTCGTGTTCATCTTTCCTCCTTGCATAGCAAAAGCAGAAGAATCCACATGCTCAGGATGCGGCCGAACGAAGCGGCCACGCCTGCGCGAATATGAGAATGAGATTATAGGCCGCATAGCGCATCTGGATAAAATCGGTTCGCGTGCTTAACCGGCGTGTCGGTGCAGACTACACAGTGTTAAACCTACTGAGGTAGAACATCTTTGGCATGGCAAAGGTCTGGATTCCTTCGTTGTTGCGTGGCTTGACGGGCGGTCTGGCCGAAGTGCAGGCCGATGGGGTAACCGTGCGTCAAGTGATCGAGGATCTCGATCGGCGTTACCCCGGGATTGCAGCGCGGCTGATCGAAGCGGATCGCGATCGCCTGAAGCCGAACCTGACGTTAGTGGTGGACGGCGTGAACAGCAAACAGGGGTTGCGCCACCCGGTATCCGAGACGAGCGAGATTCACTTCGTTCCGGCCATGAGCGGCGGCTGCTCCACCCTTCGCTGGCACCAGAGAGAAAAGGCATGTGGACACAACTGCACAGCATAGGTGAGCGTATCTTTCATTGGAGGCGCACGTCTGCATCTGAGCAGGCCGCCGGTGAGACGCCCATGGATACGACGGCTGAACGCGTTCTCAAAAATCGGGATCGGGCCGTAGTGATGTTCATTGTTGCCATTGCGATCAGCGTTGCGGTCCTGCTGCTAAGCACCCGCTTCCGAGATGTGCTGATTGCATTCGGCCAGCTTGGCCTGGTGGGCCTCTTCATCCTGAGCGCCGTGGGCAATGCGACGGTGATCATCCCTGCGCCGGCGTTTGTGGTGGCATGCGCCGCAGCGCCGATCTACGGGGTGCTGCACACGGGGCTGATCGCCGGCGCAGGATCGGCCGTGGGTGAGATGACCGGCTACATGGCCGGTTACGGGGGCACAGCCGTGCTCCCTCAGGGTGAGCGTTACCAACGCTTGCATGACCTCACCGAGCGTTTTGGCCCCGTCGTGGTCTTTCTGCTCGCCCTACTTCCTAATCCCTTGTTCGACCTGGGCGGGCTAGCGGCGGGCGCGCTCAAGATGCATCCGCTCGCTTTCTTGTTCGCTACTTTCTCCGGCAAAGCGGTCCGATTCATGCTGATCGCGCTGGCGTGTCGAGGGGGCCTGCCGTTCTTGACCGGTCTATTCGACCCCAACGCGCCATAGAGGGAACAACAGCCGCCTTTTCGCTCGTCCTCGGATGAACGTCGCCCAGTTCAAATCGCATCGCCTCACCGATCCCATCGCCATCTGCGGTGATCGGGTGTATTCCATCTGCAATCAGCACGGCCTCTTCCCCGATTCCGAAGGCGGTCATGTGCCCGGTGAGATGTGGGGCGTATGGAATCATCCGATCAAGTTACTCGATGGCTTCTGGTTCGGCATCAGCGACGCATTGCAAGGCGCGCCGCGCTGGTTGAGTGAAGCGCGCGAGTGCCGGGCATATCCGGCCTACGTCGAGTTCGAATATCGCTTTGACGCGCTCACCATCATCCGCCAAGACTGCGCGCCGGATGGCGTCGAGGGGATGCTCGTCACGCTCATCATCCGCGCAGCGCAGCCGTTCGATGTATCGCTGCACGCACTCTTTCGCTCGGACCTGCGACCCGCCTGGCTGGGCGAACGCGCCGGCATGCGCGACGACCAGGACGGCACCGAACTGGTGGATGCCTCGGCGCGTTGCGTCTTCACCGACGCGGCTAACCCGTGGGCCTGTGTGGTGGGCGCCGACCTCGCGCCGATCCGGGCGTCCACCGGCAACCTATGGGCTGTCGAGCACACACCGGGACAAGGAACCTCGGTGCATTTCGTTTACCGAGTGCGCGCCGAGGCCCTGGCGGATGACGGCGGCTACGTCCAAACCGTTCGCTTTGCCATCGCCGGCTCGGCGGCATCGCGCAATGAAGCCCTGACGACGCATCGCCGCCTGCTCGCGCACCATGAAGCCTGGCGTGCGGCCAAACAAGCGCAGTGCAATGCCATCCTCGAAACCAGCCAACTCATCACGCCTGACACGACGTTGAACCAGGCAGCCGCTTGGTCAAAGCTGATCAACCAGATGTTCGTGCGCGAAGTGCCGGGCATCGGCCGCGGCGTGGGCGCAGGGCTGCCCGAGTATCCGTGGTGGTTTGGCATAGACCCGGCCTACGCGACGTTGCCGATGTTGCAAAGCGGCCAGTTCGAACTCGTGCGCGATACGCTGCGCCTGCTCAGGTCACAGAGCGAGCGCCACAACCCCGGCGAGCCGGGCCGCGTCATCCACGAACTCAGCACCACCGACGTCGTGTTCAACGTCGGCAACATGGTCGAGACGCCCGCATTCACCCGCGCCGTGCACCAATGCTGGCTGTGGACGGGCGACGACGACTTCCTGCGCGAGATGTATCCCTTCTGTAGAGCTGGGCTGCTGGATTACGCGCTCGGCGCGCACGATCCAGACGGCGATCTGTGCCCCAGCGGGCGCAGCATTGTTGAAACGGTGGAGATGCACGCCGGCTTCGAGACCGTTGACGTCGCGGCATATACCTGGGACGCGCTGGTTCGCCTCGCCGATATGGCGTGGATCGTCCATCCCGACGACGACGCGAAGAAGCTGCGGAACAGCTTGGCCGACAAAGCGGCAGCGCTGGCTCGATGCATTCGTGAGTCGTGGTGGCTGGAAGACGAGGGGTTATTCGCTGACGTGCGCGCCCGCGTGCCAGAAGTGGAGCGCACCCTCGCCGAGTTGGAGCAGAAAGCACGTGAAGAGGAGTGGCTGGAGCTGCGACAGGAGCACTTTGAAGCGGCGCGCCGGCGCTTTGCGCCCTACCTGGCCCGATATGCTGATGCGCCGCGCGATGTTGATCTGCCCTGGTTGCTCCGCCATTGGGTGACCCTGTGCCCGCTCGAAGTCGGCATCGCCACGCCCGAACAGGCCTGTCGCGCGCTTGCCCGATTGCAGAGCGAGGAGTTCTGCAATCCCTGGGGCATGTATCTGCATCCCGACCGGCATGATGTGATGAGCATCAACACCGGCCTGTTGGCGTTAGCGGCTGCGCGCTATGGCTATGCCGATCAGGCGCTGGCCATTGTGAGCAAGCTGACGCGCGCGTTCTCCTACCGCACACCCGGCGCAGTAAGCGAAGCGCTGCCCGGCGATTGGTGCTTCCTACAACTATGGTCGAATGTGGGGCTGGTGTCGCCGGCGATCGAATGCTTCCTCGGCATCCAGCCCCGCGCTGCGGAACGCACCATCACCATCACACCGAATTTGCCGACCACCTGGGATTGGGCCGAGGTACGCCGCCTGCGCATCGGCGATACCCACTTCGATATTCGCATCGAGCGTCTTGGAGCGGACTACCGCGTGCGGGTCTCCGGCGACGACCGATGGCGCATCGAATCGCCGTGCCGTATAGAACGGGGTGCCCTCGGCGATCCCCCGGAGCATTCTGCCGACCGCCGCTCGCCATGCTCAGGATAAGCACCAACCGGCGCTTTCTCATCCACGATGATGGTCGGCCGTTCTTCTACCTCGGCGACACGATCTGGGAGCTTTTTCACCGCTTAAATCGCAGCGAAGCTGAAGTGTTGCTGCGCGATCGCGCCGCTAAAGGCTTTACCGTGATCCAAGCGGTGGTGTTAGCCGAGGAAGACGGCCTGAACGCCCCCAACCCCTACGGCCACTGCCCGCTGGTCGACCACGATCCTGCTCGCCCAAACGAAGCCTACTTCACACATGTAGATGACCTCATCCACATGATGGCATCGCTGGGCATGTGGTGTGGCCTGTTGCCCACGTGGGGCGACAAGTGGAACCGCAAATGGGGAATCGGGCCGGAGATCTTCACACCGGAGAACGCTTACCGCTACGGCGAGTTTCTGGGCAGGCGTTATCGCGATCAACCGATCATCTGGATCCTGGGCGGGGACCGACCGGTGGAGAAGCCCGAGCATCGCGACATCGTGAACGCCATGGCCGCCGGGTTGCGCGCCGGCGACGCCGGTCGCCACCTCATCAGCTTTCATCCAAGTGGCGGACATTCCTCGTCCGAAGACTGGCACACCGCCGACTGGCTGGATTTCAACATGGCGCAAAGCGGCCACGCGCGCAACGCACCCAATTGGGAGCTGATCGCGCGCGACTACGCGCGCACACCGACCAAGCCATGCATGGACGGCGAACCGCCCTACGAAGACCATCCCGCTGGATTCGACATTGCCCAGGGCTACCTGGAGGCCTACGATGCGCGCAAAGCGCTATATTGGTCGCTCTTTGCCGGCGCGCATGGTCACACCTACGGTTGCCACGCGATCTGGCAATGTTTTGCCCCAGGCCGGAATCCGAAGAGTTTTTGCCGCCATACTTGGCAGGAAGCGATGCACTTTCCCGGTTCAGGTCAGATGCAGCATGCCAAGCATTTGCTCCTCAGCCGCCCCTTCCTCTCGCGTATCCCTGACCAATCCCTCATCGTCGGCGAGGCGGGCGCAGGCGTCCATCACGTACAGGCCACGCGCGATGCCGATGGCAGCTATGCCCTGGTGTACTGCCCTGTGCCTCGGCCAGTGACAGTGGACACATCCAAGCTGAGCAGCGACCACTTGAACGTGCACTGGTTCGACCCGCGCCTCGGGGTAGCGCATTATGCGGGACAAGTCTCAAACGACGGCATACACACGTTTGTCCCTCCCCCCGTTGGGCCAGATTGGATACTGGTGCTGGACGACGCCGGCGCCGGCTATCCGACGCCGGGCAGCGCAAAGTGCGCGTGAGCGCGTTAAACCCGGTTAACCCCGCATCGTAAGCGTGGTCAAACGTCGCCCTTGATCGCGTGTGTTGCCCTTCGCCTGTGCGCTGGGTATAAGTCTCGATGGTTGAGCGGGAATCATTCCGCTGGACGATCAGAGACGCTAGGAGTGAACAGGAGAAGGTGACGTGAACAGACGCAAGTTCTTGCTTACGCCCATCGCCGGCGCGCTAGCGATGGTTTCGTTGAGTCTGACGCAACCCGCGCCGACGGCAGCACAGACGAAGGTCGTCAACGTGTATTCGGCGCGACACTACGGCGCGCTCGAAAAGGTCTTTGCCGAGTTCACGCGCGAGACCGGCATCCAGGTTCGCCTGTCCAACGCCTCGACGCAGGCGTTGCTGGAGCGGCTGCGCGCCGAGGGACCGCAGACGCCGGCCGACGTGTTCTTCGTCATTGACGTTGGGACGCTGCAGATCGCTGCCGAGGAGGGGCTGCTGCAGCCCCTCCAGTCGGAGGTGTTGAACGCGGTCATCCCCCCTGAACTGCGCGACCCGAAGGGGCGCTGGTATGCGCTATCCTTGCGCTATCGCACCCTGATGTACAACCCCGCCAAGGTCAAGCCGAGCGAACTCTCAACCTACGAGGCATTGGCCGACCGGAAGTGGCGTGGCCGGTTGTGCATGCGTCCCGCCACACACATCTACACCGTGTCGTTGGTCGCCAGCATGATCGCCAACCTCGGCGAACGGCGCACCGAGCAAGTAGTGCGCGGTTGGATGGCCAATCGCCCGATCTTCATTGACAGCGATAGCCGCATTCTGGACACCATCGCAGCCGGCAAGTGCGACGTGGGGATCACCAACCATTACTACCTTGGCAACAAGCTGAAGTCCGATCCGAACTTTCCGGTGAAGCTATTCTGGGCCAACCAGAAGGATCGCGGTGTGCAGGTCAACCTCTCCGGCGCCGGCGTGACGGCGAACGCGCCCAACCGAGAGAACGCGGTTAAGCTGCTCGAGTGGCTCGCCACGCGCGGTCAGGACCCAGGCGTGGCCGGCCTGCCCGGCGGCAACAGCGAGTATCCGGTCAATCCCTCTGCCCAACCGCCCGAGGTGTTGAGCCAATTCGGCTCGTTCAAGGCCGACCTGGCCTCACTGCCCCAATACGGGCCGTTGCAAACAAAAGCGATCAAGCTGCTTGAGCGAGTCGGTTACAAATGACCCCTCAAACTGTGCCGGCATAATCTTCTTTCGGGCAGGGTCGGGGTGTGTGCTTGACCCTGCCCGCGAATCACCCGCTCTGGAATTGGAACGCACAAGTACACTCCCCTGGCCGGGTCGCGTTGCAGCCGTTGGCCGGCGACGACCGTCCTTCGACGCCGGCGCGTTGGCCGCAGCGATCCCCGCCTTTTTGGTCCTGTTGCCGTTGATCGGCCTGGCGCTGACCTGGCTGCACCTCGACGGAGAAATTTGGGCGCATCTGTGGCGCACGCTGCTGCCGGAGATGCTGCTGAACACGACGCTGCTCATGCTGGGCGTCGGCGCGACGACGCTGGCGCTGGGCACAACGCTGGCTTGGCTGGTCACCACCTACACGTTCCCCGGTGTGAAGTTGATCGAGTGGATGCTGGTCTTGCCCGTCGCCCTCCCCGGTTACATCCTGGGCTACGTCTCGATGTCGCTGTTTGACTACGCCGGCCCCGTCCAAACGCAGCTCCGCGCCTGGTTGGGTCCGGACTTCGAGCTGTTCGAGTTCCGCTCGCTGCCGGGCGCGATTTTCGTGCTCAGCCTGGCGCTCTATCCGTATGTGTATCTGCTGGCGCGGGCAGCGTTTCGCGAGCAATCGGCTGCGCAGCGCGACGCTGCGCGCGCCGCCGGCCTGAGTGATCGCGCGATCTTCTGGCGCGTAGCGTTGCCTTTGGCGCGACCGTCGCTGGCCGCCGGCGTGGCGCTGGCGCTGATGGAAACGCTGACCGACTTCGCCGTGGTGCGCTACTTCAACGTCGTCACGTTGAGCGAAGGCGTCGTGCGGCTGTGGATCATCCAAATGGACCGCGACGCGGCGGTGCAACTGGCATCGCTACTGATGATGATGGCGCTGGGCATCGTGCTGATCGAGCGCCGATTGCGCAGCCGCGCGCGCTATTATCAACTCGGCGGCCATTCGCGGCCAATCGCGCCCATTCGTTTGTCCGGCCCGCGCGTGGTCGCGGCCCTGGTCGGGCCGCTCGCGCTGTTGTTCGTGGCGTTTGGCCTGCCGGTGGCCCAACTGGCGCAGTGGGCGGTCGCCGAGATGGCGAGCGCCGAGCCGGGCACGCTCGACGCGACGTTCGGTCAATACTTGTTCAACACGCTGGCCCTGTCGCTGGGCGCGGCGCTGTTCGTCGTCGCCGTGGCGCTGGGGATAGCCTACGCGCTGCGCCCACGAGGATCGCAGGCCAAGGCGAACGCTGTCCTACGCTTCCTCGCGCACCTGGCTACGCTGGGCTACGCGATACCAGGCGCCGTAGTTGCGCTGGGTGTGTTGTTGTTGCTGGCGCCGCTGAACGAGACCGTGCTGGCCTGGACCGGCGGCGCCGTGCTGCTGAGTGCCTCTGTGGTCGGGTTGCTCTATGGCTATCTGGTGCGCTTCCTGGCCATCGGCTTCAGCGGCGTCGAAGCCAGCCTGGAGAAGGTGACGCCGAACATGGAGATGGCGGCGCGCAGTTTGGGCGCTGCGCCGGCGCGCGTGCTGACCCGCGTTCATTTGCCATTGATGCGCACGGGCGTCCTAGCGGCATTGTTGCTCGTGTTCGTGGATACGTTGAA
Source organism: Candidatus Roseilinea sp. NK_OTU-006 (assembly GCF_012931985.1). GTDB lineage: Bacteria > Chloroflexota > Anaerolineae > J036 > Brachytrichaceae > JAAFGM01. Next base: position 18,813 of record NZ_JAAFGM010000021.1, on the reverse strand, counting down.
GGAACTGCCGGTCACCATGTTTCTGCGTCCGTTCGGCATGGAGACGTTGTCGGTGTGGACGTATATGCTAGCCTCGGAATCGGCCTGGCAGGCGGCGGCTGTGCCTGCGCTGACCATCGTCCTGGCTAGCGTCGGGCCGGCGTTGCTGCTCATCCGCCTCTCGCGCTCCGGCGCGCAGAACAACTGGGAAACTCGCCTATGACGCCGGCCTTGCGCGTCTGCAACGTCTCAAAGCGCTTCGGGGTCAAAGACGCTTACGCAGTTTACCGGGCATCGCTCGAGGTCAAGCTCGGTCAGATCGTGGTGCTGCTGGGCCCCAGCGGCTGCGGCAAAACTACCCTGCTGCGCCTGATCAGCGGGCTGGAAACGCCGGAGCCTGACCCAGCGGCATCCATCGCCATCGGCGATCGAATGGTGTTCGGGCCGGGGGTGAACACGCTGCCGGAGAAGCGCGGCGTGGGGATGGTCTTTCAAGACTACGCGCTCTTCCCCCACCTGACCGTAGTCGCCAACGTCGCCTTTGGTTTGCGTGGCTTGGACAGGGCCGAGGCCTTGGCCCGAGCAATGGCCATGCTCGACCAAGTGCAGTTGAGCGGTCTGGCCCAGCGTTACCCCCATGAGCTTTCCGGTGGGCAACAGCAGCGCGTCGCGCTGGCGCGCGCGCTGGCGCCGCAGCCGCAGTTGCTCTTGCTGGATGAGCCGTTCTCCAACCTCGATCATGAGCTGCGCGTCGCGCTTCGCGATGAGATGCGCAGCGTGCTGAAGCGCAGCGGCGTGGCGGCCTTGTTCGTCACGCACGACCGCGAAGAGGCCCTCAGCCTGGCCGACGCGCTGGCGGTTATGCGCCATGGGCGCATCGTGCAGATGGGGACGCCGCGCGAACTGTACGCCTGCCCCGCTTCACCGTTCGTGGCGCGCTTTCTCGGCGAGGCGAACTTCTTGCCGGCGCAGGCATACGGCGACTACGCCGAATGTGTCCTGGGGCGCGTAGCGCTCGCATCGCCTGCGCGCGGCTGCGTGCAGTTGCTCATCCGCCCAGAAGCGCTGGAAGTATCCGCGGACCCGGACGGACGCGGCTGCGTGGAGCAGGTGCTCTATTTCGGCCATGACCAGTTGCTATCGTTGCGCCTGGATGGCTGCGAGCGCTTGCTGGCGCGCACCGATGGCGCATTGGCGATGCCGATGGGCGCGCGCGTCAGCATACGCCCTCGCGAGCCGGTGCGCGCGTTCGAGCAGACAGGCAGCAATGGAACCGATGGGGCGACAGACGCAACCGACTCTCTCTAGCATAGGCAAATTTCTATGAACCAGTTGGCTTATGGACACCGCTTGCTCATCGGTGATGTGCTGGCCGTAGCTGCGTTCGTCGTTGTCGGGCAGTACTCCCACAACATGACCGCCATGGCTAACGCTGCGCTTCGTGCGGTCGAACAGATCGCAGCGATCGGCTTGCCGTTCATGTTGTTAGCGTGGCTGTTAGGCGCATACCCCGCGCACCGCCCAGCGACGTGGGCGAAGGTAGGACGCCTCTTGCTGCGCTCGACGTTGGCGTTTCTCTACGCCGCGCCGGCCGGCCTATTCATCCGCGCCTGGTTGCTCGGCCAGCCGACCGTACTGCTCGCTTTTGCCGGCGTGGCGCTGCTCTTCAGCGCGATGTTCGTCCTGGGGTGGCGTGTCATCTTCGCCGTCGTGGGCGTGGCGCTATCCAAACGGCGGCCGCAGCGATGGAAGGAGCCGATGGCGTGACGCCGATGATTCCCGCGCATGTCCTGATGAAGCGCCTGGCCGGCGCAGATCCGCCGGTGTGGTTGACGTTCGGGACCCAGAGGCATATGCCGCCGGCCACGTGCCCGGCGCAATCAACATCCCGCTGGCTGAGCTGGAGGACCGACTGAGCGAGTTGGCGGCTGGCGCGCCGATCGCCATGCATTGCGGGATGGCGCATCGCGGCGAGTCGCGCGGGGAGCGCGCGGCTACGTTGTGGCGCGCGCAAGGGTTCGACGCCAGCGCCCTGGAGGGTGGGCTGCCTGCGTGGCAGCACAGGCCGAGGCCTTAGTGCTGGCCAACACCGCCGCCGGCGCGATGCAGCCCATGAACGAGGATCACCGCAACAACCTGCTGGACTATGCGCGCGGGCTGGCCGGTTTCGACTGGGCCGAGAATGCTGAGATGATCACCCGCGACCGCCATGGTTTCGACCTGCGCGCCACCGGCCAAGGCAAGCAGGCGACGGCGCGCATCGCCTTCGACCTGCTGCTGACATGAAAGAGTTCCAGGCTGGGCGTGTTTCGTTCAGTGTTTCGCAGGTCGAAGTAACCAGCTTTATGCCGGTTTTGGAGCGGGTAGGCGAAATTCGCCAGTCGTTGGCCGAGATGTGCGAGCAACGCGGCTATGAACTGGCTGCTCTGATGGTCACCGACATCACGGCGAATAACAGCCTGCTGATTGCTAGCGGGCCGGCCAAGTATCTCGAAAGGCTGCCTTTCTCGCGCAAAGACGAAGGGGTGTGGGACATGCCCGGCATCGTGTCGCGCAAGAAGCAACTCTTGCCGACGCTGTTGGGGGTGCTGCAAGGGTAAAGTTACCGTCTTGTCTATGAATGAACGAAGGATGTTTTGGCGCTGGATCGCCTTGCTGGCGTTGCTGGGCATGTCTGCTGTGATTAGGCCGGCGCCGGCGCTTGCGTTGGTCGAGCCTTACCAGGCCGAGTTCCTCATCAGCGATGAAGAATTCAACGACCCATATGCTATGTCGTGCGATCAGATTCAGACGTTCCTCAACGAGCGGCCGGGCATCCTGAAAGGGTTTGTTGATGGCGATAAGTCGGCTGCGCAGCATATCTGCGAGCAGGCTAATCGGTTTGGCATCAATCCACGCTTGTTGCTGACGATGGTTCAGAAAGAGCAGGGCTTATTGACTGCGCGCACCCCTTCGGACTACGCCATCAACTGGGCAGCCGGCTGTGGGCCGGGATGGGCATCCACAAAAGGGTTTGGTGTGCAAATGGAGTGCGCGGCGCGCACCTTGCGCCGGCGCTTCGATAACGCGGCGCTGGGCGAGATGGTGGATGGCGTCACGCCGATCAATCGTGCAACGCTGGCGCTGTATCGTTACACGACGCATGTGGCCGGCAACCTGAATTTCTGGAGAATTTGGAATGGCTACTGGCCGGCCAGTGCAGCCACACCCATGCCGACCGAGATTGTGGTTGATAGCCGGTTTGCAGAAACCACGCCAAAGCTGGTGAATGATTGCCGCAAGGGCTGGGTGGTGGGCGCGCGCGCTGGCGACGGCCATCACTTTGTGACACCCAATGTCGCATCGGCTGCTGAATCTACCAACAGCGTGGTCTGGCGGCCCAACTTGCCGCGCGCAGGCGTGTATCAAGTGTACGTGTTTGTGCCCAACCGTGCGGCGCTAATGTGGACATGCGGCGGTGGCAACCCCGTGTGGGATACCAGCAGCGCCCGTTACACCGTCAAGCACCGCGATGGGGACACGACCTATGCGGTGAATCAGGCGCCGCTGCACGATGTGTGGGTAAACATCGGCGCGTACTACTTCAACGCCGGCATGGATGGCTACGTGCGCCTGAGCGATGTTACTGGCGAACCCTCGCTGACGCGCTATGTCTCCTTCGACGATGTGAAGTTCGTATTCATGGGGCAGTAGGCCGTTATGCGATTCCCAGCCGGCGATTGGCCTCGATGATGGCCGCATCGGCGGCCCAAAAAATGTTGTGCGCGCCAATCTCCTCGGTCAGCCTTGATTGATCCAGCATCGCGCGCACCTGAGGCTGCAAGGCGCACAACATCAATTCGCCCCCACAGCGGTGCTGCGCCTCGATCAACTCCTCGATCAGTTCCAAGCCGCTCACGTCGATGAGCGGCACGCCGCGCATGGACACAATTAGCACCCGGCAACACTGGTGCTCGCCGTACTCACGGCGGAATGCCTGGGCCGCGGCAAAGAACAACGGGCCGGTGACATACATCACGCTGATGTCAGGGTGCGTGCTGGGGATCTGATGGCCGCGCGCTTGAAGCATCTTGACATCCACCTCTTTGCGGTTGACCGACACATTGCTGGACTGGTAGACGTATAGAAGCGCGCTCAGCCCGACGCCGATGATGATGGCCTGTGTCAGGTCGAGCAAAGCGGTGGCGATCATCGTGATCAGAAACAGCAAGATGGCGCTGCGGAAGCGATGGCGGAACATCCAGCGAATTTCTTCCCATTCGTTCATGCGGATGGCCGTGGCCATCAGCACCCCGGCCAGGGCAGCCAGTGGCACGCGGGCAATGATCGGCCCCAGCAACAGCACGCACAACAGCAGGATGACGCCGTGCAGCACGCTGGTGAGGCGCGTTTGCCCGCCGCTGTTAATGGCCACGCTGGTGCGGGCAATCGCCGCCGTTGCCGGTACACCGCCGAAGAAAGGAATGAGCATATTGCCGATCCCCTGAGCAATCAATTCCTGGTCGCCATCCATTTTTGCGCCGGTCGCTTTGCTGCCCACAGCCCCGCACAGCAGCGACTCGATCGCGCCCAGCGCTGCCACGCTCAGAGCCGGCACGATGAGTTCTGGCACCTGTTGAAGCGTTTCCGCATTCAGGGTCAGCCGTTGGTCAAGCAGAATTGAGCGGGGAATATTGCCGATGACCGGCTCTTGCCAGTTCAGCATCAGTGTCAGCACAGATGCAAACACCAGACCCAGCAAAGACCCCGGCACGCGCTTGCTGATCGACTTGGGCAGCAAGAAGATGGCAGCCAGCACCACGCCGGCGGTCGCCATCGTCTGCCAATTGATCGGGTAGTCGAAGCGCAGGAAACCGAGCAGTTTGAGTACGGTGCTTTCATGGCTGATCCCGAGTGCGTTGAGGAAGGGGATCTCGGCCGGTGGCACCTGCGCGCCGACGAAGTTGCCAAGCTGGCCGACGAAGATGATGATGGCGATTCCACTGGTGAAGCCGGTGATGACCGGTCTGGGAATGAGCAGCACCGTTCGCCCCAGCCTGAAAATGCCGACCAGCAGGATCAGCGCGCCGGCCATCAGGCCGACCAGCAGCAACGCCTGCGGCCCGTATTGATTGGCGACTAGGATCAGCACGGCGGACATGGCACCGGTTGGCCCGCTGATCTGGAAGGGTGCGCCTGACAATCCACCGATGACGATGCCGGCCAGGATGGCAGTCACCAGGCCGGCGGCCGGCGTGCTGCCCGAAGCGATGCCGAATGCCAGCGCCAGCGGCAGCGCGACGGCTGCAACGGTTAGGCCGGCCAGCAGGTCTTTTTGAAAGGTGTTGAATGAGTAATCGCGGAACTCGTCTCGAATGAGTTGAATGAGGGGGATAAGGGGGATATTCATACTGCTTGTGCGGCTATTCCTTTCGGCGCAGGACGAGTCAGGCGCCTGTCATCATTTTCGCGCCGGCGCATTGGCCCGGCGCAATTCAGCCAGCAACGCCTGATCGCTGACGATCTGGTTATTGAAAATGTCGCGCGCCACATCCATCAATGTGAACAACAACGGATCGCGCGCTGCATAGAAGACGGTCGTGCCTTCCTTGCGCGCCGTCACAACGCCGGCGGTGCGCAAGCGGGCCAGTTGCTGCGACACGGTGGACTGGTCGGCGCCCAGCGCAGTTTGAATGGCGTTGACGCTTTGTTCGCCCTGCCGCAGCTGTTCTAGGATTGCCAGGCGGACGGGATGCGCCAGCGCCTTGAAAAAAGCGGCCTTGAACTGATGCAGTGGCTGGTTCATGTTTCTTGCGAGAGGTGATTATATTTGAATAGTTGAATTTTATCAAACGCACTGTCTCTTTAGGGTGTGGCGCAGAAATTGTGGGCGACTTTTTCGGCAGCGGGAGCAACGTCGTTGGTCGCCAGCATGATCGCCAACCTCGGCGAACGGCGCACCGAGCAAGTAGTGCGCGGTTGGATGGCCAATCGCCCGATCTTCATTGACAGTGATAGCCGCATTCTGGATACCATCGCAGCCGGCAAGTGCGACGTGGGGATGACCAACCATTACTACCTTGGCAACAAGCTGAAAGCCGATCCGAGCTTTCCGGTGAAGCTGTTCCGGGCCAACCAGAAGGATCGCGGTGTGCAGGTCAACCTCTCCGGCGCCGGCGTGACGGCGAACGCGCCCAACCGAGAGAACGCGGTTAAGCTGCTCGAGTGGCTCGCCACGCGCGGTCAGGACCCGGGCGTGGCCGGCCTGCCCGGCGGCAACAGCGAGTATCCGGTCAATCCCTCTGCCCAACCGCCCGAGGTGTTGAGCCGATTCGGCTCGTTCAAGGCCGACCTGGCCTCACTGCCCCAATACGGGCCGTTGCAGACAAAAGCGATCAAGCTGCTTGAGCGAGTCGGTTACAAATGACCCCACAAACTGCGCCGGCATAATCTTCTTTCGGGCAGGGTCGGGGTGTGTGCTTGACCCTGCCCGCGAATCACCCGCTCTGGAAGTAGCATTGGAACGCACAAGTACACTCCCCTGGCCGGGTCGCGTTGCAGCCGTTAGCCGGCGACGGCCGGCCTTCGACGCCGGCGCGTTGGCCGCAGCGATCCCCGCCTTTTTGGTCCTGTTGCCGTTGATCGGCCTGGCGCTGACCTGGCTGCACCTCGACGGCGAAATTTGGGCCCACCTCTGGAGCACGCTGCTGCCGGAGATGCTGCTGAACACGACGCTGCTCATGCTGGGCGTCGGCGCGACGACGCTGGCGCTGGGCACAACGCTGGCTTGGCTGGTCACCACCTACACGTTCCCCGGTGTGAAGTTGATCGAGTGGATGCTGGTCTTGCCCGTCGCCCTCCCCGGTTACATCCTGGGCTACGTCTCGATGTCGCTGTTTGACTACGCCGGCCCCGTCCAAACGCAGCTCCGCGCCTGGTTGGGTCCGGACTTCGAGCTGTTCGAGTTCCGCTCGCTGCCGGGCGCGATTTTCGTGCTCAGCCTGGCGCTCTATCCGTATGTGTATCTGCTGGCGCGGGCAGCGTTTCGCGAGCAATCGGCTGCGCAGCGCGACGCTGCGCGCGCCGCCGGCCTGAGTGATCGCGCGATCTTCTGGCGCGTAGCGTTGCCTTTGGCGCGACCGTCGCTGGCCGCCGGCGTGGCGCTGGCGCTGATGGAAACGCTGACCGACTTCGCCGTGGTGCGCTACTTCAACGTCGTCACGTTGAGCGAAGGCGTCGTGCGGCTGTGGATCATCCAAATGGACCGCGACGCGGCGGTGCAACTGGCATCGCTACTGATGATGATGGCGCTGGGCATCGTGCTGATCGAGCGCCGATTGCGCAGCCGCGCGCGCTATTATCAACTCGGCGGCCATTCGCGGCCAATCGCGCCCATTCGTTTGTCCGGCCCGCGCGTGGTCGCGGCCCTGGTCGGGCCGCTCGCGCTGTTGTTCGTGGCGTTTGGCCTGCCGGTGGCCCAACTGGCGCAGTGGGCGGTCGCCGAGATGGCGAGCGCCGAGCCGGGCACGCTCGACGCGACGTTCGGTCAATACTTGTTCAACACGCTGGCCCTGTCGCTGGGCGCGGCGCTGTTCGTCGTCGCCGTGGCGCTGGGGATAGCCTACGCGCTGCGCCCACGAGGATCGCAGGCCAAGGCGAACGCTGTCCTACGCTTCCTCGCGCACCTGGCTACGCTGGGCTACGCGATACCAGGCGCCGTAGTTGCGCTGGGTGTGTTGTTGTTGCTGGCGCCGCTGAACGAGACCGTGCTGGCCTGGACCGGCGGCGCCGTGCTGCTGAGTGCCTCTGTGGTCGGGTTGCTCTATGGCTATCTGGTGCGCTTCCTGGCCATCGGCTTCAGCGGCGTCGAAGCCAGCCTGGAGAAGGTGACGCCGAACATGGAGATGGCGGCGCGCAGTTTGGGCGCTGCGCCGGCGCGCGTGCTGACCCGCGTTCATTTGCCATTGATGCGCACGGGCGTCCTAGCGGCATTGTTGCTCGTGTTCGTGGATACGTTGAAGGAACTGCCGGTCACCATGTTTCTGCGTCCGTTCGGCATGGAGACGTTGTCGGTGTGGACGTATATGCTAGCCTCGGAATCGGCCTGGCAGGCGGCGGCTGTGCCTGCGCTGACCATCGTCCTGGCTAGCGTCGGGCCGGCGTTGCTGCTCATCCGCCTCTCGCGCTCCGGCGCGCAGAACAACTGGGAAACTCGCCTATGACGCCGGCCTTGCGCGTCTGCAACGTCTCAAAGCGCTTCGGGGTCAAAGACGCTTACGCAGTTTACCGGGCATCGCTCGAGGTCAAGCTCGGTCAGATCGTGGTGCTGCTGGGCCCCAGCGGCTGCGGCAAAACTACCCTGCTGCGCCTGATCAGCGGGCTGGAAACGCCGGAGCCTGACCCAGCGGCATCCATCGCCATCGGCGATCGAATGGTGTTCGGGCCGGGGGTGAACACGCTGCCGGAGAAGCGCGGCGTGGGGATGGTCTTTCAAGACTACGCGCTCTTCCCCCACCTGACCGTAGTCGCCAACGTCGCCTTTGGTTTGCGTGGCTTGGACAGGGCCGAGGCCTTGGCCCGAGCAATGGCCATGCTCGACCAAGTGCAGTTGAGCGGTCTGGCCCAGCGTTACCCCCATGAGCTTTCCGGTGGGCAACAGCAGCGCGTCGCGCTGGCGCGCGCGCTGGCGCCGCAGCCGCAGTTGCTCTTGCTGGATGAGCCGTTCTCCAACCTCGATCATGAGCTGCGCGTCGCGCTTCGCGATGAGATGCGCAGCGTGCTGAAGCGCAGCGGCGTGGCGGCCTTGTTCGTCACGCACGACCGCGAAGAGGCCCTCAGCCTGGCCGACGCGCTGGCGGTTATGCGCCATGGGCGCATCGTGCAGATGGGGACGCCGCGCGAACTGTACGCCTGCCCCGCTTCACCGTTCGTGGCGCGCTTTCTCGGCGAGGCGAACTTCTTGCCGGCGCAGGCATACGGCGACTACGCCGAATGTGTCCTGGGGCGCGTAGCGCTCGCATCGCCTGCGCGCGGCTGCGTGCAGTTGCTCATCCGCCCAGAAGCGCTGGAAGTATCCGCGGACCCGGACGGACGCGGCTGCGTGGAGCAGGTGCTCTATTTCGGCCATGACCAGTTGCTATCGTTGCGCCTGGATGGCTGCGAGCGCTTGCTGGCGCGCACCGATGGCGCATTGGCGATGCCGATGGGCGCGCGCGTCAGCATACGCCCTCGCGAGCCGGTGCGCGCGTTCGAGCAGACAGGCAGCAATGGAACCGATGGGGCGACAGACGCAACCGACTCTCTCTAGCATAGGCAAATTTCTATGAACCAGTTGGCTTATGGACACCGCTTGCTCATCGGTGATGTGCTGGCCGTAGCTGCGTTCGTCGTTGTCGGGCAGTACTCCCACAACATGACCGCCATGGCTAACGCTGCGCTTCGTGCGGTCGAACAGATCGCAGCGATCGGCTTGCCGTTCATGTTGTTAGCGTGGCTGTTAGGCGCATACCCCGCGCACCGCCCAGCGACGTGGGCGAAGGTAGGACGCCTCTTGCTGCGCTCGACGTTGGCGTTTCTCTACGCCGCGCCGGCCGGCCTATTCATCCGCGCCTGGTTGCTCGGCCAGCCGACCGTACTGCTCGCTTTTGCCGGCGTGGCGCTGCTCTTCAGCGCGATGTTCGTCCTGGGGTGGCGTGTCATCTTCGCCGTCGTGGGCGTGGCGCTATCCAAACGGCGGCCGCAGCGATGGAAGGAGCCGATGGCGTGACGCCGATGATTCCCGCGCATGTCCTGATGAAGCGCCTGGCCGGCGCAGATCCGCCGGTGTGGTTGACGTTCGGGACCCAGAGGCATATGCCGCCGGCCACGTGCCCGGCGCAATCAACATCCCGCTGGCTGAGCTGGAGGACCGACTGAGCGAGTTGGCGGCTGGCGCGCCGATCGCCATGCATTGCGGGATGGCGCATCGCGGCGAGTCGCGCGGGGAGCGCGCGGCTACGTTGTGGCGCGCGCAAGGGTTCGACGCCAGCGCCCTGGAGGGTGGGCTGCCTGCGTGGCAGCACAGGCCGAGGCCTTAGTGCTGGCCAACACCGCCGCCGGCGCGATGCAGCCCATGAACGAGGATCACCGCAACAACCTGCTGGACTATGCGCGCGGGCTGGCCGGTTTCGACTGGGCCGAGAATGCTGAGATGATCACCCGCGACCGCCATGGTTTCGACCTGCGCGCCACCGGCCAAGGCAAGCAGGCGACGGCGCGCATCGCCTTCGACCCGCTGCTGACCGAGCCCGGCCAACTGCGCCCGGCAGTCGTCAAGCTGGCCCGACAGAAGCTGGCTGCATAAGCGACGCGCCGGTTCGGAAAGTGTTATCCTTTTCGCAGCGATGAATGACACAGTGCACGCCTTGCTGAACATCATCCGTGAGCGTCGCAGCTACGCGCTCAAGGAGCTTTCACCCGAGCCGGTCAACCTCGACGATGTGAAGTTGATGCTGGAGGCCGCGCGCTGGGCGCCGACGCATGGCATGACCGAGCCGTGGCGCTTCTGCGTGTTTGCCGGGGCGTCGCGCGCGGCGCTCGGCGAGCGTTTTGCCGAAGCCTATCGCCTGCTTACCCCGCCGGAGAAGTACGACCCAAAGGCGGAACAAGCCCAACGCGAACGCCCGTTCGCCGCGCCGGTCTGGATCAGTTTGGGCATGCTGCGCACCGGCCAAGACAAGATGCCGGAGTGGGAAGACCTGGCATCGGTCGCGATCGCTGCGCAGCATATCCACTTGATGGCGCATAGCATGGGCTACGCGTGTAAGTGGACGAGCGGCGAGATCGTGCGCCATGAGCGCGTGCTCGACCTGGTTGGGCTGAAACCACCTTCGAAGCTGCTCGGCTTCTTGTTCGTGGGCCGGCCGGCAAGCGGCGTCGTCCCGCAGGCCAGTCGCTCGCCTATCGAAGACAAGGTGATCTGGCGTGTGTGAGCCTGCGCCAGAACTTCACGCTAAATGAGTGTTCGGATCGCGTCGCGCATCGTCACGCATTGCAAGATGGCGCATCGCGGCGAGTCGCGCGGGGAGCGCGCGGCGGCTACTGCCGGCGTGCGATGAACACCCATGCGCCGGGCAGGGCCAGCGCGGCCAGCGCGGCTTTGATAACATCGCCCGGCAAAAACGGCAGCAGGCCGACCTCTAGCGCGCGCGGCCAGCCGACGAACTGAGCCAACCACGGTATGCCGATCGTGTAGATGATTGCGTTGCCCAGCGCCATCGCCAACAGCGTGCCCCAGAAGCGCCGATCCCAGCCGCGTTCGCTCAGCCAGCCGGTGAGCGCCGCGGCGAAGATGAAGCCGATCAGGTAGCCGCCGGTCGGGCCGAGCAGTCGCGTAACGCCGGATGCGCCGCCGGCGAAGAAAGGCAACCCGGCTGCCCCCTGTAACACATAGGCGACCAGTGCCAGCGCGCCGCGACGCCAGCCTAGCGCTGCGCCTACCAGCAGCACGCCCAAGGTCTGACCGGTGATCGGCACGGGCTGGAGCGGGATGACGATCTGTGCTAAAGCCGCGACGAGCCAGCTCCCGAGCAGCACCATCGCCGCATCGCGCCGGAGGCCGGCGCGCGCGTGCGGAAACAGCGTTTGGGCCAAGGTAGGGTAATTTGCGCTAAGCATAGTGTAGTGTCCCTTTACAGATTCATTTCAGTCAACCGATTAAGCCCCCTCGCGTTCAAAGGCGCCCACGCGAACTTGGGCTGATTGGGTTTAGCCCATACTATACCCTGCTGGCCCTGCACGACATCACACAGGCCTAGCCGGATCGGACGGGCCGACAGGCTATCAATGCATCAGCCAACCGCCAGGGCAAACGCATCTAAATTTTATTGCGCACCCGGTCCAGGAATCAGGCCTGGAGCTGCGCCGGCTCGAGCAGTGACGGCATGCGCCAAACGTGTCGTGCAAGGGGATACCGTTCGGCAACTCCAGAAACGTGCGAAACCACGCTTCTTCGGCCTTCCCATCGGTAAAGCGCTCGGCGCCGCAGATCACGGCGCTGAGTGCAATGACTGGGATCGCGATGAGCTTGTGTCGGCGTGTCCGCTCAACACGCCGGTCTACCAGGATGCTGAAGTGAGCGTGAATACTTGAGTCCGCGCTGCTATTGGACCGTATTTCACCTTCGTGTTGATATGATGCGTTAGCCCTGGGGCCGCCCTGGGGCCGCCCTGGGGCCGCCCCGCTCGCGTAGGCCTGAGGGCCTGAGGCAAGTATTGACAGGCAGGCTATTTTTCTTATCATGTGCGCCAGTGTGACCAGGGGCATCGCACACACAGCGGGATAAACTCCCGACCAAGCATAACCAAGCATAAGTGTTCGGCAATCCTTTTGGTAAAGGGGCGGTATGGCGTGTGCGTCACAGATTTGATTGTTTCGTAGCTTGATTCCCTGTTAGTAAGGAGGACAAAGATGAGCCATCTGGCGGCGCTGCTGACAAACAGTCGAAACCGCGTACAGCGACGGATAGTGAAGAATCGTAAACGGTTGCCCATCGCTCTGGCCGGCCTGCTGAGCCTGGCGGCGCTGGTTGTGGGTGTGCGCGCCGCCCATGCCCAGCTCCCACCCCCAACGGCCCAGGACGCCGCCAGTGATGCAGACTACGACCCGCCTGGCAACTGGCAAACCGGCGACAATGGCGGCTTTGGCATGGGGCCGTGGACGTTGACCACCACTAGCCTCAATCCTTCTGAGAATGGCCACTTCGTCGGCGACTCGACCGTCAACAACGGTATGGGGGGCGATAGCAATAACGACGGCGACGTGAACACAATGCCGGGCAATCGCGCCTGGGGCTTGTATGCCAATAGCGGGAACACCGCCAGCGCCGAGCGCAACTTCCTTCAACCGTTCACGCCCGGCAGCGTGTTCGAAATCTACATGGACAACGGCGACGTGCAAGTGGGCGGGACGGTTGGCTTCGCGCTGCGCAATGCCGCCGATCAAGACTTGCTGGAGGTTTACTTTGTCGGGGGCGCCATGCAATACATCGTGCACGGCAATACGCCGATCCCCTCCGGCGTCTCTTTCACCCGCGAAGGGGTGCGCGTCGTGATCACGCTGACCACTGCCACGACATACGAGGCCACCCTGACGCGGCTGGTGGATGGGGCCGGCGCCACCGTCAGCGGCGCGTTGCGCAACAATCCAGGGCCGATCGCCAAGCTGCGCCTGTTCAACGCCAATGCCGGCAGCGGCTCTGGCTCTGACCTGTTCTTCAACCGCATCAAGTACTACCGCGGGCGCGTGCTCAATCTGGACACCGGACGCGGCTATTTGAACATCCAGCCGGCCATTGACGACCCGGCCACCCAAGCCGGCCACACCATCAGCGTGGCAGCCGGCGTGTACACCGGCACGATCACGGTCACAAAGCCGGTCGCCATCATCGGCGCCGGCCCCGGCCAAACCGTGATTCAGTCGCTTTCGCCGGGCGTGGTGGTGACGCAGAGCAACGTCACCATCAGCAACACCTCCATCGTCGGCACCGGGAGCGACGTGGGCATCACCACCACCTTTGGCGTCACCGGCCTAACGGTGAGCAATGTGCACATCAGCAACTTCGCCCAAGGCATTGCGCTGCTCGGCGGGCACAGCCACGTGATCCAAAACAACGTGCTCACGCTGACCAACGTCCTCACCAGCGTCGGCGTGGGTATGAGCGGCGGCGCGCTCACGCCGATCACCAATGTGCTGATCAGTGGCAACGTGCTCACCAGCAGCGGTTACGCAGTGGTGGGTATTTTTGCTGACCAGAATCGGATTCTGAACAACCAGATGCGCTATGGCATTGCTGGCGTGCGCATGGCCGGCGCGGACGACAACGTGCTGGCGAACAACCTCATTGAGAACAACGCATCCTACGCGATCTACTTCGCGCCCGATGCGCCCCCGCTAGTTTCCTCGCCGACGCTCAGCAACAGCGGCAACCTGATCACCGGCAACGTGGCGCTGAATCATCCCAACGATCGCGGCATTCAGATCATCAATGCTTCGTCACCCGGCGTCGGCAACCAGATCATCAACAATACAGTCAAGCAAACCGGGGGCGAGGGCATTTTCATCGGCGCCGGGGCAGGGGATACCGACCTGGTGATCGCCGGTAACCTTGTCGAAGGGGTCTCGTCTGCCAGTGGGGCAGTTCGGGTCTCACCTGGCAGCAACGTCACGATCACCCACAACACGATCAGCGCCAGCCCAGGCGTGGGAGTCTTCCTGAGCGGCGGCACGGATCTCCGGCTTGATGGCAATATCATCATTAGCCATGCGCACGGCATCAGCGCAACAGGCCTCGGCGTGATCACCGTGACCAATAACCAGATCGAGCGCTATGGTGGTTGGGGCGTGCATGTGGACTCGGTGAACACTGCTATGGTTGCGGGCAATGCCCTCGATGCGCAGGGCGGCGCCGCGGGCATCGCGGTGGGCAGCATGAACGTCGCACACGTGCTCTCGAATACGATCCAAGGACACACTGGGCGAGGCGTCTATGGCTACAGCATGGGCGCGTTTCACGCCCTGGCCAACACGGTGCTGGGTGGGCAGCAAGGCATTGAGGTGACCAGCCTGGGCACGGCGCAGGTGATCTCGAACACGATTCAGGGCCATGCCCAGCGCGGCATCTATGCCTACGGCATCGGCGCGCTTCACGCCCTGACCAACACCGTGCTGGGCGGGCAACGCGGCGTTCATCTCAGCAGCGCGTCCGATGGGCTGATCGCCGGCAATATCATCTCCAATGCTGCTGATACGGGCATCTTCGTCCAGTATGTGACTACTACCGTCTCTGCCAACCAGGTCTTGAGCAACGGTGTTGGCTTGAGCTTCGAGAATGGCACTGCGCCCACGCCGCTCATCGCCACGCTCAACACATTTGCCCAAAACATCACGGGGGTGGTCTTCCTCGGTAGCCAGCCGGGGATGAACCTGACGCGCAACGCCATCGTCAGCAACAATGCCGGCGTCTATAACCAGAGCACTGCCCAGGTGTTGGCTGAGTGCAACTGGTACGGCGCCGCCAGCGGTCCGTCCGGCATCGGCCCCGGCAGCGGCGATAGCGTCTCGGCCAACGTGGACTACAACCCGTGGTTGCTGAGCAACGACTTGAACGGCCCCTGCGCCGGCGCCACGCTCGTGATCGAGAAGATCGTCAGCGGGCCGATCACGCCCACCACAAGCTGGCAGTTTACTGTAACCCTGTCCACCGGCACGCTGGCCTTCACCTTGCCGGCTGCCGGCGGCATGGCGACCTTCACCGGCCTCGACCTAGGCCCGACGTTGATCAGCGAGACCGCCAAGCTCGGCTACGTCGCTGCATCCGCCTGTTCGACCGGCGACACAGGCGGCAGCGCCATCGGCCTGACGTTGAGCGGCGCCGTGACCTGCACCTTCACCAACACCATCACGCCGGTTACGACCGTGATCACCGTCACGCCGGTGCTGACCAACGGCTGGGGGTACATCACCGAGACGGTTGGCCCCGGCGTCTTCCCGATCCCGTTCGACATTGTGCTGCCCCCGCCGGCCCCCACGCTGGGCGAAGCCAGCGCGCGCTTTGTGCTCACCGATGTGACCTGGCGACACATGTACGCCGCGCCGATCCTCACCGGCACCTTGCTGCGCGACATCACCGTGTTCGAGTATCGTCTGCGCTTCCCGGCCAGCAGCGGGCAGACGCCCTACATCAACATCGGCTGGGACGACGACGTGACCGACAGCAACACCGGCTTCCGCGGCCGGCTGGTGTACTCGCCCGACAGCCTGGCACCGGACACGTGGCACATCGTGGACGCGCGCAACGACCCGACGCCGCGCTGGTACACCACGCTGGCTGGGGCCACAGCCTGCAATTCGTTGAGCAATACTTGTACTTTCACGGACTTGATCGCCGCCTATCCCAACGCCGCGATCCATCCCGACAATCTGCTTGGTGCCCCGTTGGGCTTCATCGGCATCCGCGTGGGCGGCGGTAGCTCGACCGGCATCGGCTACGCCGACGGCCTGCGCGTGGGCGTGGGCGATCAGATCACGCTCTATGACTTCGAGGCGGCCCCGCCCACCACGATCACGCTCAGCGCCGACCCGACCAGCCTGCCGGTCGGCAACAGCGCGACGTTGACGGCCACCGTGCAGATTGCCAACGGCGATCCGGCCTCCGATGGGACGGTGGTGACCTTCACCACCAGCCTGGGCAGCGTGTCGCCCGTCACCGCGACCACCCTCGGCGGCGTGGCGACCGCGACGGTGTCGAGCAACATCGCCGGCGTGGCGACGGTGACGGCGACGGTGGGCAGCCTGAACGCCACCGCGCTGGTGACCTTCACCCCGGGCGCGCCGTACACCGTGACGTTGGTGGCCGCCCCGACGACGCTTGCTGTGGGCAACAGCAGCACGCTGACGGCGACGGTGACCGACCAGTACGGCAACGCGGTGGCCGATGGCACGGCGGTGAGCTTTGCCACCACGCTGGGCACGCTGGGCAGCGCCACGCTGAACACCAGCGCCGGCCAGGCGGTGAACACGCTCGGCTCGACCACACCCGGCGTGGCGACGGTGACGGCGACGGTGGGCAGCCTGAACGCCACCGCGCTGGTGACCTTCACCCCGGGCGCGCCGTACACCGTCAGCCTGAGCCTGACGCCGGCCCTCATCTACGCCAACGGCATCAGCCAGAGCGTGGCCGTGGCCACGGTGACCGACCAATACGGCAACCCCGTGCCGGGCGTGAGCGTGAGCTTCTTCGCCGGCGTGGGGAGCTTCAGCCCGACCGGCGGCGCGACGAACGCGGCCGGCCAGGTCACAGCGACCCTGACTTCGCTGACGCCGGCGATTGAGAACGTGTTCGCGGTGGTCAGCGGCGTGGGCTTCGCCCAGGTGCAGGCCACCTACACCAACCCGCCGGCGGCCACGGCGCCGCTCACCGGCACGCTGGGCACGCTGACGCAGACCTTCGGCGTGGTGCGCAAGGGCAATCTAATCACCTACACGGTGCAGGTCACCAACACCGGCGCGGGCCAGCTCAACAACGTGCTGATCTACGCGCCGATCCCCAGCGGCACGACCTACGTGGCCGGCTCGGCCAGCGGCGGCAACTACTTTGGCAGCAGCGCGCTGTTGCTGTCGGGTGAAGGTGGGCCGGCGACGCCGTTCGGGCCGCACGCGGTGCTGAACGCCGTGACGTGGGCCGGCAACCTGCCGGGTGGGGCGTCGCATACGCTCAGCTACGTTGTCCAGGTTCAGATTTTGGAGGGCCAGGTGGTCAATCAGCCCAAGGTGTACGTGGACAACGCCGACACCGGCATTGACCTGAGCAGCACGGTGGAAGTCGTAGCGTATAAGCTCTTCGTACCTGTCGTGAGAAAGACATCGTAGTCACGTTGGTGCGCGGAAGTGAGACGCGGGCGCGGCTAGGGGTCTGGCTGCGCCCGCACGCTTTAAGCAGGAGTTATCCGAAGATCAAGGTGCGCAGGCTGAGCGCGACGACGACAAGGCCAATCATGACCATCAGGGGACGCAGCGGCAGGCGCTTGGTGAGCCAAGCGGCCAGCGGGGCAGCCGGCAAGCCGCCCAGCGCCAACCCAATGACCGCTGTCCAGTGATTGAAGCTGAGGGTGGTGGTGAAAGTCGCCGTTGCTGCCAGGGTGACGAAGAATTCCACCGCATTGGCGCTGCCGATGGCGGTGCGCACATGGTTGCCGCGCGAGAGCAGCGTGGTGGCTACGATTGGTCCCCATCCACCGCCCCCCACTGTATCCAGGAATGCGCCGACGAAGCCCAGCGTGCCCAGGTGCTCGGTCACCGTGCGCGGTGGGAGCTGGCGAAAGGCTTTCCCAATGATGACCAGCCCCATGATCAGCAGGTAGAGGGCAATGTAAGGCCGAAGGGCCTCGCCGGGCAGATGCGAGAGTATGAGCGCTCCGAGCACAGCGCCGAGGATGGCCGGTGCGACGAGGCCGCGAAGCAGCCGTTGATCTACGTTGCCGAACGCGCGATGGGCAATTGCCGATGCGCCGGTGGTGAAGCATTCCGCAGTGTGCACTGTGGCGCTGGAGAGCACCGGTGGCACGCCCAGGGTGATGAGCAAGGATGAAGCGACAGTGCCGTAGGCCATGCCCAATGCGCCATCCACCATTTGCGCGGCGAAGCCCACCAGCACAAACCACCAAAATTCGTTGGAGAACATCAGCTTGAATGTTTCGGGTGGGACACTATCAGCAAACGTTAGCACAAACCACCAAAATTCGTTGGAGAACATCAGCGGGTGCGCATGAGCACGAAGGCGAATGCTACCACGTCGCCTCCCTCAGGCGGCTAGAATATCGGCCTTGTCGTCGGTGACCCGCACGCGTCGTTCCATCGCCCTCGCGCGCGGCTCCAGCTCGGCAACCGCTGCGTCCACCTCCCATTCGGCGATCTCCGCTGACGGCAGCGGCGGCCTGCTTCCCATGTCCACGGCAACCCCCGTCCCGCGCCTGCGGCCCCGCGCCTCCCCGTTACACCACCTGCCCCAACGCTTGCTGATGGGCCGGCATACCTGCTCTGCGAGCGCCTGCACATCCCACTACGCTCCGCGTCTGTGTGAAAGTGCGGTTCGCCGGCTTGGCTCAGACAGTTCGGCCCCCGCCATCCCGCAGCCGCGTAGCGCTGGGCCGACGGATGGTGAGATGCTCGCGAAATGAGATGTCAACGCCTTGGGGTTTACGCCGCTGCGGCGCGCAAGGCTTCGGCGCGGTCGGTGTGCTCCCAGGGCAGGTCAATATCGGTGCGGCCGAAGTGGCCGTACGCCGCCGTCTGGCGATAGATCGGGCGACGCAGGTTGAG
>NZ_JAAFGM010000020.1 GCF_012931985.1 Candidatus Roseilinea sp. NK_OTU-006 | reverse complement strand
TTGCGCTGTGTCGTCGCCCTGGTCTCTTTCATGGCACACCTCCCGGATATAACTGTCCTCGCATTATGCCCGCAGCGGCCTGCGGCTTGTCGTCCCTCGCTGAGATGCCGGTCTGTCAATCCACGACAACGTCCGTGATCTTCGGATGTTCACGCGGGCGAGGTCAATCTGCGCGCTTTTTGAGTGCGCTCCTGCCCCAAAACTGAAATGCACCCATGCTGGGTGCTGGGATGCTGGGTGCTGGGGACGTGGCGGGGCGGGGCGCGCGTTGAGGCACGCTTGCGCTGCCCCAACGGCCGGCGATATTTTTGCCGTATCATGTGGGCCGCGCCCACGCGCCATGACGCCGATGACTACTGCCCTGACCGACCGGCAAAAAATCCGCAAACTGCCCTTCTACATCGCCGCGATGACCATGAACAGCGTGTTCACCACGCTGACCGTGTTCGGGTCGGTGTTCCCGCTTTTTCTGGCCGACCTGGGGCTGGACAAGGCGCGCATCGGTGTGGCGCTGGCATTGATTCCATACGCCACGCTGATCTCGCCGTTCATGGCGCCCTTTGTGTCGAAGTGGGGCTTTCGGCGCACCTTCCTGATCGTGTGGACGATTCGCAAGTTCATCATCACCGCGATGCTGCTGGCGCCGGCCATCCTGGCAACCGCCGGCCCGGACGCCGCGTTTGTCTGGGTCACCTTGTGCATCGTGGGTTTTGCGCTGTGTCGCGCCGCCGGCGACACCGGCCTGTTGCCCTGGACACAAGAGCTGGTGCCGAATGACATTCGCGGCAAGTTCATGGCCTTCGAGAATGTGATTGTCACGCTGGCGCAGATCGGGGTGGTGGCGCTGGCCGGCTTTCTGATCGATCATCTGACCGGCAGCGCGCGCTACACCACGCCGATGGGCATCGGGGTAGTGGGCGGACTGATCGGCGTGCTGCTTTTCTCACTGTTGCCGGGCGGCAAGCCCACTCGCCAAACCATTGACCTGCGCGCGCATCTGGCCGAGGTGCGCATTGCGCTCGGCGACCGCAACTTCATTTTCTTCATGAGCATGCTCACGCTGGTGACGCTGGGCAGCGGGTTGTCGGGATCATTCATCCCCTTGTTCGCCAATGAGCAGATCGGCCTCAGCCCCGGCAACGTCGTGCTGCTCAGCATCGGCAGTTCGGCCGGCACATTGCTGGCCGCGCTGCCGGTGGGTTGGGCGCTGGATCGCATCGGCAACAAGCCGTTGATGTGGATCGGCCTGGCGGCGCTGCTTGCGCTGCCGCTATGCTGGCTGGCCGTGCCGCGCCATGCCCCCGACAGTCTGGCCTTTGCAATGGGCATATCGTTTGTGGCCGGCATCGGGGGAGCAACCTGGTCCATGAGCTGGAGCCGCTTTCTGTTCAACGCCGCTGTGCCGCCCCAACACAGCGCGGTGTATCTGTCGGTGTACTACGCCTGGAGCAGCTTTGTCGGCGGCAGCGGGCCATTGCTGGCCGGCGCCATTCTCACCGCCCTTGCGCCCGGCATGTCCAACCCGTACGCCGGCCTGTTCGCGATCAGCCTGATTCCCATGCTGATCGGCGGCGGCGTGCTTGGCCGGCTGCGCGACCACGAAGCCGTCTCGTTGCGCCACCTGGCCGGGCGCGCCCTGCGTCGCGCAAGCCGGACATAGCCCACATCCAATCCCCACAACGCCTTAACGTGTTGTCTAAGCTCGAAATAGACATCCCAGCCCTTGAAACCTGGTTGTGGTACGCCGCTTGGGGGAATTACCGGCGCCCCCTGCCAACAAGCTCAAGCGAGACGCTGCGTGCCGGCAGAGCGCCGCAACGTGGCGGGATGATATGCAGGGTCAATCAGCGCCACTGGGCGTAGGGTGAAGCGGCGATCACTGCGATCAATGGCCGCAAGCGCGGCGAGGTGCTGTCCACATTTGCATTGGCGTTGCCCTGGCCGAGATACTGGATCAGCGCTGTGCGGTCGTCTGCGTGAATGTTGCGACCGATGAACCGCGCGATCAGATCATCCACTACGTTGGTGGCCGATTTGGGGAGGCCCAGCAGCGAATTCAACAGCGTGTCGGAAGGTGCGGGGTTGGTCGGATGAAGTTGTTCACCAAAGTAGCGATTGACCAGCATGTTGGCTAACGTCCATCGCCCGAACACCTGGCCGGTGTTCCACCACGCCAAAGCGATGTCGGGATAACCGGTGGGCGCGCTAAACTCAAACAGCGTTTGGCCGAGCAATTCATTCATTTGCGCAAAGCGTCTTTCCCCCAGCGCGTTCCAGTTATCCGGCAGAAAGTTGATCATCTCGGTGATGCCGAGCGCGCGCAAGGTGCTGATAAAAAACTCGAAGGGGCGCTTGACCTTTTGCCCCCAACTCTGAGTGAACTTGGGGTGCAGGAGGATGGCGCGCACGGTTTGGCGGATGTCGCCGTGGGATTGCATGAATGCTTGCGCGCCGGCTTCCACGGCCTCCGGGCAGAACACGTCTGGGTAATCGCTGATAAAACGCCGACAGAGCTTAAAGGCGATGAAATACGCCGTGCTGGGGTGCTCCACCAAGATGTCGAACACTTGCTCGCCTTGTTCGATGCCGCCTGGAGGGATGTAGAAGTAGTTATCGTTGCCAAGCCAGAGCCGCTTCTCTGTCCAATCGTGCCGTGGCCAACTGCGGCCGGCGTTGAAGTAAAACTCGTCGTTGGGCGAGCGATAGTTGGTCCAGCCGCTCAAGATGCGCGCCAGCGCTTGCACGTCTTCCTCGGTGTAGTTGGGGTGGGTGCGATAGCCCGGCCCTGGCACGTAGCTGTAACTGCCGACGGTGTGCAGCTCCAATAGCTCACGAGCGTAGTTCTCGTTAGGATTGTAGCCGTCGCTGTAGCGATTGCTCAGGAAATCCAGCATGGACGGGCTTTTGGCGCTTGCCTCGATCAGGTCACGGAAATTGCCCAGCGCGTGGGTGCGGATGACGTAGTGATCTTCCCAGTACTTGGCGTAGTGCTGGAAGTTGGTCTGCAAATGGTTGGTCCAAAAGTCCACCATGAGCTCATAGAGCTGACGCTTGCTGAGCAGGGCGCGGGCGTATGTAGCTGTCCACAGGTGGCGCTGCAAATATCGGGTGGAGTTGTTCTCCACGTATGCCTTCAGCTCTGCTAAGCTAGCATCGAGCGGGGGGACGGTGCTGCCGTTGGGCGCAGCCCGTGATAGCGCGTTGACGTAGTTTTCGCAGGCGCTATCGTCAATGTCTTCGTAGTTGAGCTGTTCGTCCACGAAGTCGGCGAGGTTGAAGTTGCTCAGCGTGGTCAGGTCTTCAGGGCGCGGCCCAAAGGCCAACCGATTCCAGGCCAAGCGCGCCAAAGTAGGGGGATCGCCGGGTGGGGTGGACAGTTGAATCGTGATCATGGCTTATCGCGTTACTACGGGGATGAACGCGCGCGGGGTGGCGCCAACCCAGAAGTTCGTCGTCCACAAGCGCGGGGCGGTATTGCTGCGATCAATGACGGCCAGGATGAAGCGGTTCGATTGTGGGTCGTATGCGACGCTGCCGGCGCTGTCGCCGCCGTAGTACGTGCCGTCATACGTGTCGGCGCGCACCCAGCCGTGTCCATAGCTCAGCGTTTGGGAGAAGACCACGGTATTTGCGTTGATCATGGCTGCGGCAAAGTGGGATACGTTGTCTTGGCCATAGTAAGGGTAGAGAAGCATCGCTAAGCCGGCGGGTGATACTGCGAGCGCCGGGCGGGAGGTGCGATACTGATCGGCAGAGATGAGCGCGACCCGCAGCGGCGCGCTCCATGTTGCGCCTTGGTCGGTCGAGTGAGCGTAGTAGAGATAGTAATCGCGCGGCCAAGAGCTGCTGGGGTTGCGCCGTGCGCATCCCACCCAGGCGGCATGTAGCTGTCCGGCGCTGTCCGTTGCCAAGCGTGGCTCGCGATGGTAGCACCAATCATCGTTATGGGGTGGGTTGAGCTGGCTGTATTGCCATGGGCTGCTGAGGTCGAGCGGCTTGCGCGCCAGCCATATGCGCCCGCGCCCGTTACTTTGTTCCTCGCGGTGCCAGGCGACATAGATGTGATCGCCATCGGTGGCGACGCTGGTCGGCCAGTTCCATGCGCTGAAAGTCTGGGTGAGGACAGCGGTCTCGGTTACCCATGCGCCGGCGTCTGTCCAGCTTGCAAAGAGTTGGAGCTGGCCGGTGGTGCTGTCTCGGCGGCTCCACGAGGCGGCCAACGTGTTGCTGAAGATTGCCAGGCTGGGCAGCATTTCGGTGCGCGAGATTACGCGCGAGAGGAAGATCGGTTCGCTCCAGCTCTGCGTTTGCGGGTCAAAGGTAGCATAGCGCACGCGCAGGCCGCGCGTCCAGTGATCATCAGACCACAGCAGATGCAGCTTGTTATCGGGACCGGCGATCAGGTTGGCTGCCTCGTGATGCACTGCTACCCCTTCTCGCGCCTGTGTTGGCAGCGGCTGGGGCGTCGCCCAACTCCCATTGACTTGCTTAGCTAGGTAGAAATCGATGTAGCTGTATTGCCGGTCGGCAAACATGAGGTAGGGCGTGCCCTGGTGCACCGTCAAGGCCGGCGTCATTTGGTAGGGCAAGCGTGGGGCGTCGGTGTTGAGCTGACGCGGTGCGTCGTTGAACGTCAGCGACGATGACCCGTCAACGCGCATGCCGAACACATTCGTTTCGCCGCCGATCTTGTCGCTTTGCCACACCAGGTAGAGCTGTCCGTTTGCCAACCGAGTGAGGCGTGGTGAGCGTTGCGGCCTGGGCAAGGCGATCCCTGCGACTTGCACTTGGTTTGTAGCGCGATCTAGGCGGGCCAGGTATATGTCGGGATTATTCGGGCCGTTGCGATAGTCCTGCCATGCGACGAACACGGCCTGGTCGGTTGCGACGAGGCTCGGGGCGAGGCTGCGCACGCGTGGCGGTGCGTTGTCTATGCGCCGTGGTGTGTTCCAGGTGCTTCCATCCCAGCGCGCAAGGTAAATGTCGGCTTGGGCGGTGGGCGAACCGGTGCGGTGTTCCCAGGCGACCCACACGCTGCCATCGGGGGCGATGGCGACGGCGGGGTGGGTGGCGCTGTCGGTGGGGCGGGGGTCGCTGCCATCCAATTGGCGATTGACCCGCATGTTTGCGCTCCAACTCTGGCCGCCATCGTATGAAAAGCTGGCATAGATGCGGGGGAAGTCGGGGCCGCGTTCGCGGCCGTCTTCCCACACCAATACGACGGTGTTGCCCTGACGGGCGATGGCGGGCTTGCGCTGGGGATTGCGCGCTCCGTTGTCGTCGTTGACGCGCGTGGGGCTGCTGTAGCACTGAATGGGGGTAGTGGTGCCGTCGCAGCGCCGGGCGTAGATGTCGCCCACGCGCACGTGATTGTCGTTTTGGCTGAGGTCAGTCCATGCTACGACTAGATTGCCCGTCCCGTCGCTGGCCAAAGCCGGCTGCAGCGCGGTGTGTTCCCAACTGCTGAAGCTGACCACTACGGTGGGCGAGGTCCATGCCGATGGCGACATGCTGCGCACCAGGTAGATGCGTTGATCGTCGGCCCAGGCGACGAAGGCGCGGTTGTTGGCGTCCATGCTCACGGCCGGCGTGCGCAGGGCGGGGGCGTCGAAACGGGGGTGGAGGTGAACCACCCGCACCTCAGAGGGAAGCTTCGCGTCTTGAATCCAGGCGCCGTGCACGTCGGGCAGGGCATAGCGCGTATCCAACCAGGCTACGAAGGCGCTGCCGCCGGACGATGCTGCCGGCGCCGGCTCACTTTGCAGGGCCGGGCGTGTGTCTACTGTCGCGGGTTGGAAGTTGTCCCATAGGCTGAGGGGCATCATTTGTGCGTGCGTAGGCGCGCCAAACAGCGGGCCGGCAGCGAAGATGACGATGATGGGAATGAGGCGATGGGACAAACTGCGGCACATGCTCTTCCCTCCCAATCGCTTAACTACGCGGACGGCCGATCCCCAAGCCAGAGGTGTAGTTCAGACCGGGGAAAATGGCGGTGTTGATGAGGCTTAGGCTCACGTTCATGCGCGCCGTGAGCACATCGGCGATGACGCGGCGGTAGTCGGTGGTGATCTTCAAGCCGTCGTTAAAGCCGAAGTGAGCTAGCCCCGGCCAGTCGGCGTAGAGGCCGGCGTTGATGTTGGGCGTGCCATGTTGGCCGCCGCTGCCGATCACCAGCATGATGTTGCCTGCGCCATGATCGGTGCCGCTGCTGTTGTTCTGATAGAGCACGCGACCGAATTCGCTGATCACCACGATCACATATCGCCCGCGCCATTGAGGATCGGCGTTCATGTCGTCGCAAAATGCCTTGAGGTTGTTGGATAGGTTGGTGACCAGGCGCGGAAAGCGATCGTTGCCTGACCATTCCACCGTGCCTTGGTTGTCGTGGGTGTCGTAACCGCCGCCCACGTCAATGGTGGCTACGCGTAGTGGGTTAGCCAGGTTTGCCTTAGCGATGCGAGCAATGATCTCCAGCGAGCGGCCAAACACGCCGCCGTCGGCCACCAAGCTGTTGTCGGTGAGGTAGGGCGCGGCGGGGGTGTAGGCGCTGTGTAATACGTTGGCCAGCGCGTCGTAAGTGGCGAGCCCGACCTGCCCGAGGCGCTCGACGAAGGCGTTGCCGCGCTGATACATGGTCTCCAGCAGGCTGCGCTGACCGTTAAGGATGGTTTGGCGGTTCGTGTTGTTCGTCCAGTTGTTGGTGCGCCATTGCGGTCCGAACTCGTTGGCGCTGGGGATGGCGAGGGCGCTGCGCCCGCTGGTGGTGAGCAAGGAAGGCGGCACGCCCCATTGTGGGGCGACGGCCAGGGCATCTATCGGCTCGCTGACGGCGTCCAAATAACGCGCCACCCAGCCGCTGGTGTTGCTCTTGCCGCCGAAGTCCATGTATAGCTCGGAGTCAAAGTGTGAACCGGTGACGTCGGGCGAGCCGGCAGCGTGCACGATGGCCAAGTCGCCGCGCTGGAAGAGGGCATACAGTCCGCCGCTGTCGCTGATATGGGGGTTGGGCACATAGACGCCGTTGGCCCCACGCGCAGCGTCGGGATGGAGGCCGAACTGTCCGTTCAGATCAACGGCTCGCCGTGGCTCGCTGGAGTTGGGCGGCGGCACGTTAAGCGTGGGCCGTAGAACGGTGTAGTAACGATGGCGGTCGCGCTCGCTGGTGTTGAACGGCACTACCACGTTTAGCCCGTCTAGGCCGCCGCGCACGAAGACCAGCACCAGCAAGTCGCGATTGTTCGGTGGTGGTTGCTGGGGCGATGATGGATGGGCGGCGTGTGCCTTGGGCAGTTGATGATCGAACAGCAGGTTGGTGATGCCGAAGCCGCGAACAGCGGCCAGCGCCGCGAAGCTGGCGCATCCCTTTAGGAATTCTCGACGATCCACAAGCTCTCCCTCACGACAACGTTAGTCAACCCTCTAGCTATAAGCATGAACCCCTTTATGCTACAGGCCAAGCGCCGCGGCCGGCATCATCTTCTGCTGTTGCAGTCGCTTCCGCCGAATGCGGGCGCGCATCCAAGCGACGCATATTCTATACGGAGACTTGCCGCATACAAAACAAACCTCTGGAAGCCACCGGCGGGTGGCGCGTGCGCATCACGCCGATCGAAAACTTCGAGGCTGTCAACCCCGACGACATCGCCCTCGGCTTCACCACCATCCAGAAACTCATTCCGACCTGACGCGCAAAACGCCATCACCTTCGAGGACTTTTTTGTCTGTCAATCCCTCACCGGCTCCCGGCGCTCCCAACCCTGCCGGAACAAGGGCAAAAAGTTGTCCGGGTTGTAGGGGTGCAGCGCGATTTCCTCGTAGTTCAGGTCAGTGCCCCAGCCCGGCGCGTCATCCGGCACGCTGAGATAGCCGTTCACCACCTTCAGCGGCCTGGTCAAAATGCGCTCGCTCCATGCCTCGTTGAAATCGTCGAACACCTCGTGGATGAAGAAATTGGGCGTAGCCGTGTTGAGGTGCGCGCAAGCAATGGTGCAGAGCGGGCCTTGCGCGCTGTGCGGCGCGGTGACAGCGCCGGCGGCCAGCACCATGCCGCACACCTGTTTGGACGCCGTCATGCCCAGAAACTGCGGTTCGAGCTGAATGATATGCACCGCCTTGTGCGCCAGCAGTTCGGCAAACTGTTCACGGCAGTAGTAGTCCTCGCCGCAGGCAATCGGCACCGGGCTATGACGCGCCACCTCAACCATGGCCGAAACCAGTTGCGGAGGCACCGGGGCCTCGAACCAGGTCGGCGTGTATTTCGCCATGGCGTCGGCGAACTGCAAGGCCGTGTGCACACTAAACCGATTGTGGCCCTCGATCAGCACATCCACGTTTGGCCCAACGGCATCACGCACCGCCGCAATGATGTCGATCGCCAGCCCAAAGTCGGGGCGATCGACGGCGCGCCAGGCCGGCCCAAACGGGTCGAACTTCAGCGCGGTGTAACCGCGCGCCACCACATCTTTGGCTTTCTCGTGAAAGCTCTCCGGCGTGCGCGGGCCGCGATACCAGCCATTGGCATAGGCGCGCAACTGATTGTGACAACGCCCGCCCAGCAGCCTGTACACCGGCTGCCCTGTGACTTTGCCCATGATGTCCCAGCAGGCAAACTCAATCGCTGCCAGGGCTGCGCCCTGAATCTGGCCGCCGTCTGAATAAACATCGCGGAACAGGCGCAAAGAATGCGCTTCCACGTCGAACGGATCCTGGCCGATGACAAAGCGCTTCAGCTCGTGAATGGCCGCCTCGACTGTGCGGGCAAAGCCGTTCAAGGTGCCCTCGCCGATGCCGTGCACGCCTGCGTCGGTGTCCACCCGCGCAAACACCCAGTTCTTCCACGGGTTGCCGACGATGTAAGTCTGAACTTGTGTGATCTTCATTGTCGTCCTCCTTCCTGACTGGACGTTGGTAAAAAAGCAGGGCTGCGCGTAGACTTGATTCAGCAAAACGAAGTCGGAGCGCGAGCCATACCCAGCCCGATTATTCAACACTTCGAGCCGCTTGCACATTCTTGATCCCGCTTGCTGCTTGTTTGCCTGAGCGAACCCCCGCAGCGCCATGCGCTGAGAGGGGTCGGCACCTTGCTGGTGCGCGCCCGCAAACACAAAACGCGGACCGTTTTGACAGCCATCTGCGCCTGTGCCATGCCGATCGCTTTGCCTTGGCCGATTCCTTTCACCAGCGCGGATGGTGCCCCCATGGAAGTGCGCCGGGCAATGTTGACGAACCAGATGGCTACGCTGGCGTTTGCCGGCGGCGATTTGCATCTGCGCGCGCGTATGCTGATTGGCCAATGTTCATGGATTAAGAGTGGCGTTGGTCGGTCTCGCAGTGAGTATGTTGCCAGCTCTGTCGCAATCACTCAACAACGAATGTGTCAGGTGCGCAGGACGGGTGGCCCATTGCCAGGCGGTTTGCCTTCTGGCCCAGCCTTGCCGGTTTTGTCAGTGGAGGATGTGAGATGTTGAGTGCCAAACCTGCGTGACCTCAGCCGTGCGCGGCGACGACTCAGCCGAGCGCGAGCGCGTGTTGCGCGAAATTGCCGATGTGTTTCGCAACACCCGCCAGGGATGACTGCAGCGCCGGCATCTATGCTTTGGGCAGCGAGATGGTCACAGTGAGGCCGCCGCCGGCCGGGCTATCCAGCCGCACATGGCCGCCCATGGCCTCGACCAGCGTGCGCACGATGGATAACCCCAGGCCGGCGTGCTCCTTGTCACTCCGCGCCGCATCGGCCTGATAAAACCGCTCGAACACGCGCGGCAGATGCTCCGGCGCAATGCCCGGCCCGCTATCGCTGACAGCAATGTCCACCCAACGCTCGCGCGATGCAACCAGCACAGCAATGCGCCCGCCGGCCGGCGTGTAACGCAAGGCATTGTCCAGCACGGCCAACAACACCTGACGCAGATATCCCTCATCTGCCTGCGCCACCGCCGTAGTGGGAGGCGCTTCGAACGTGACGCCGCGCGCGGCGCAGGCGCGTCGCCACTCGCCGGCCAGACTGTCTAGCACCTGCTGCACAGGCACCGCCTCGATGCGAACGGGCAAGTGGCCGGCATCGGCCCGTGAGAGCAGCAACAGATCGCTCACCAGCCGGGCCATGTGGCGCGATTCGCGCAACACATCGCCGGCCAGTTCCTGTCGCTCATCGGGCGGGGTGTCGGGCCGGGTCGCCAGCTCGGCGCTGAGTTGAATCAGCGAGAGCGGCGCGCGCAACTCGTGGCTGGCGTTGGCCACAAACTCCCGCTGGCGCGCCCAGGCCGCCTGAATCGGCTGGATCGCGCGGCCGGCTGTGATCCAGCTCACCAGCGCAGCCAGGCCGGCCAGCGCTCCGCCGCCTGCCAGCAACCCAATCAGGAACTGGCGCATCACCCTATCTTGTCCGATTAGCGAACGGCCGGCCTGAAGGTAAATCGTTTGATCCTCCTGACGCAAGGCATAGGTGAGCAGGCGCACCGGTTCGCCGGCTGGCGTCTGCACCGTGCGCCAATCCGCGCCAGATCGGCCGGCCGCAGCAATCGCTTCCAGATTGGGCGCGAAGCCGGGCGGCAGCATGGCCGAAGGCACAAGCACGCGCCCCGCGCCATCCAGCCGCAGCACAAACACGCTGACCAGATCTTCGATCGGCGCGCCGGACGGCAGGGCAGATACGCTGTTGGATGCGCGCTCGTGAGCGTCTTCCTCACCATGTTTGGCTTCGTCTTCGTCTTCTTCTTCAGGTTCGCGTTTCTTGTCATCAGAAGACGCCGGCGCAGGAAGGCGCAAACGCGCCCACTCCAGATAAGAGCGCTCCAGTTCAGCGGGCAACGGCGCGCCCAATTGCAGATATTCCAGCGCCAGCCGGTTGCGCAGCGCATCATCAATGGCGCTTTGAAAGTAGAAGCGCAACAACACAATGCTCAGCCCGGCCAGCAGGATGATCAAACCCAGCGCAGTAGCCAGATAAACGCCGGTCAGCCGCAGGCGCAGCCGGTTGAGCAGTTGCTTCTCGTTCAGCATGAGATCAGACGGTACCCCACGCCGCGCACCGTTTCAATCGGGTCGGGCAGGCCGGCGGCTGTCTTTAACTTGCGGCGCAGATACGAAATGTAAATGTCCACCATCTTCAGTTGCGCGTCGCTGTCCATCGCCCACACGCGATTGAAGATTTGCTCGCGGCTGAGTGGGCGGTCACAATTGCGCATCAGATACTCCAGCAGCTCCCACTCGGTGAGTGTCAGGTCAATTGGCACGTCGCCGCGATACACTCGTCGCTCGATCAGGTTCATGCGCAGATCGCCGCAGCGCAGCTCGGCCCCATCGGGGCTGGCGATGTCATAGCGCCGGCTGAGCGCGCGCAGACGCGCCAGCAGCTCTTCGATGGCAAACGGCTTGACCAGGTAGTCATCGGCGCCGCTGTCCAATCCCTGCACACGGTCTTCGATCTGCCCGCGCGCGGTGAGCATGAGAATGGGCAGCGGCCGGCGGGCGCGACGCACCGCCAGACAAATCGCCGGCCCATCGCGTCCGGGCAACATCCAATCCACCACGGCCACATCGTACGCGCCGCCCAGCGCCATCTCCAGGCCGGTCTGCCCATCGTGCGCCAGATCAGCCGTGATGCCCTCGCGTTTCAGCGCGCGAGCAATCAATGTTGCGAGTTGTTGATCGTCTTCGACGATGAGCACGCGCATGTGAATTTGTCCCCGGCATTGTGGCCGGACAAAGGTTGGAAATGGGTAGAAAGCCGATGAGCATCTTCTCAGGTCAAGTCTACCCAATTCCTACCTCGGCTGCGTACAGTGGGCGCAACATTCCTGTTCAACTTATTCGAGAAAGGAGACCAAACCGATGAACACAAAACCGATCAATCAGCGCACAGCGCTGGTCATTGCCGGCGGCATTACAGCATTTACGTTGGTCGGGCTGGGCGCGCTGGCTGGGCAATTCAGCAACGCCACAAGCCAGGCCACACCCACGCCGGCTGTCGCAACCCCCCCGCCAACAGTCGCGCCGGTCGTCAATGCGCCGGCAGAGCAATCGGTCCAAACAGGGGCCGACAGCGCCCTCAGCGCGCGCGAGGCGCAGTATCAGGCGCTGATCGAGGAAGCCAACCGGCGCATCGAGGAAGCCAACCGCCGGCTGGCTCAGATGGAACAGCAACTGGCCGAGGCGCAGGCCGCGCCCCCCGCAGCGGTGAACATCATGGCAGAGACACAACCTCAGGCAGCGCCGGCTGCGCCTTCACAAAGCGCAGCGCCCGGTGTAGCCATCTCCGCGCAGCGCGCGCTGGAAATCGCACAGGCAAGCGCCCTCGGCGCAGTCGCGCAGCGCCTGCCAGAGCTGGTGAACTTTCAGGGCACGATCGCCTACGAAGTGGCGTTCAACACCGGCATGGTGTACGTGGACGCCAACAGCGGCGCCGTGCTCTATAACGGCGCGCTCACTCAACCGGTGGCCGGCCCGGCATACTACGACGATGACGACGAGCACGAGCGCGAAGAACGCGAATACAAGGAAAAGCGGGAAGACGAGCACGAAAAGAAGGAGAAGAAAGAGAAGAAGGAGAAAGACCATGACGACTAACGCCATGCGTCCTGCCGGCGCGAATCGCCATGCGCAACTTGAACAGGCCACTGCCCTGAAAGCATTGATCGGCTCGGCATCGCTGGCGCTGACGCTGGCCGGCTGGGGCTGGCTCAGCTACCAACAGGTTGCGCAGACCGCCTCGGCCCCGCCAGAGCCGACAGCAGCAGAACAAGCCGGCGCAGCGCCGCAGCAAATCGTCATCGTCGAGCCTGCTGCGCCGGCCCGTGTCGCTCCGCTGCCCACGCTTGCGCCGCTCTACACCCCCGGCCGGGTGGAAGCGGCGCGGCCGGCACGAACCGCGCGCGCCGCGCAGGTGACGAGGCCGCAGGTTGCAGCAGCACCTCAGCCACAGCCACAGCCCCAACTGCGCATGGTGACTGCCCCACCCCGACCGGTCGCCGTCACCCGCTCATCTCGCTGAGGCCATGCAAGAGATCACCTTTCGCGCGATGGGCTGCCAGATGCTGGCCGCGCTGGATGCCGACACAGCCGAGGCGGGCGAGGCGCTGCGCAATGTGCCGGTGTGGTTTGAGATCTGGGAACGCACGCTCAGCCGCTTCCGGCCCGGCAGTGAGCTGAGTCGGCTGAATGCGCGCACAGGGCAATGGGTCGCGGTCAGCCAGACGCTGTGGGATGTGCTGCACGCGGCGCTGCGCGCGGCGCGCCACACCCACGGCCTAGTGATCCCCACCGCGCTCAGCGCCATGCAGGCCATCGGCTACACGCGCACGTTTGAAGAGATGTCGAGCGAACGGGTCGAGGTCACGTTGACGGTGACGCCGCCGGCCCACCTGGGAGACTGGGAGAACATTCAGATGGACGCGGCCAATCGCGCGGTGTGGGTGCCGCCGGGAGCGCTGCTTGACCTGGGCGGCGTGGCCAAAGGCTGGTGCGCCGATCAGGCTGCGCGCCGGCTGGCCACATACGGGCCGGCTTTGGTGGATGCCGGTGGTGATATTGCCATCGCGCCGGCAGCCGACCGCGCCACCGAGTTCCCGATCGGGATTGCTGCGCCGGCCGGGCATTCGCCAACCCCCGACGCGCTGTTGGGCACGATCACCTTGCGCGCCGGCGGAGTAGCCACATCCGGACGAGATTATCGGCGCTGGCAAACCGGCGCGCGCGAGGTTCACCATTTGATTGACCCACGCACAGGCGAGCCGGCGCAGACCGACGCGCTGACCGCCACCGCCATCGCCCCCACGGCCGTGCAAGCCGAGGCCGTCGCCAAAGCCGCCTTGTTGCTGGGAAGCGAGGAGGGACTGGCCTGGGCCGAATCTCAGGATGACACGGCAACGCTGCTGGTCTGCGAAGATGGCCGCATCGTGCACACGCCAAACTTTCCGTTGTTGCGATCTGTTTGAGAGACACATCCCCGTTCACACACAAGCCATGACACAATCTGTTCCACCACGCCCTGCGCCGGCGCGGGGTTCATCGCCGGCGCTCGCGTCAGAAATCGATCTGGACGCGCGCTCGGATACGCCAGTTGTCCTGCTGACGCTGTTGATCGCAGCGGCTGTCGGGGCGGCGCTGGCCGTTGTGCTGTTGCCGCAGTATCTGCCGGCGTTGGCGCAGTCGGCCGCCGGCGAATCGCCTAAAGCGTATTGGTTTCTGTCGCGCGCCAGCGGTTTTGTGGCGTTTGGCCTGCTCTGGCTTTCCACGGCCTTGGGGCTGCTGATGACGGGCAAGCTGGCGCGCGACTGGCCGGGCCACCTGGTGGCCTTTGAGGTGCATCAATTCAGCAGCCTGCTGGCGCTGGCCTTTGCGTTGTTTCACGCGCTGATTTTGTTGGGCGACCGCTACATCGGCTACACGCTGGAACAAGTGTTGACGCCGTTTGGCAGCCGGAGCTATCGGCCACTGGAGGTCGGACTGGGCCAGATCGGGTTTTATCTGGCTGGGCTGGTGACGTTCACCTTTTACGTGCGCCGGCTGATCTCGCAACGCGCGTGGCGCCTGATTCACTACCTCAGCTTTGCCGTGTTCCTGATGACGTTGTGGCACGGTCTGAGCAGCGGGACGGACAGCGGCGAGCGTTGGGCGCAGGCGCTGTACTGGGGCGCAGGGGGCAGCGTGCTGTTCCTCACGCTCTATCGCATACTCAGTGCGTGGGTGAAGATCGAGCCGGCCGCAAAGTCGGGCGCTTAGGGCAGGCCGGCCCCGCTCTGCCAACGGAAGCGCGCCGGCGCGCCGGGCAATGTTGAGCGATCCTCCTGGAACATGGCTTGTGGCTTGCCGCGATGCAGATCCGTCTCGACGAGGCGCAACAGAGCGCCGTTGATGAAGCCGGCCCATATTGCCCGACCATACGCCGGCGATTGTTCCTGCTGAAAACTGCGCCGCCTGCTCTCGACGACCACAACACCACAACGCCGGCAAGGTGCGCACGCACTGGCGATCATCCCAAAGCAGTCCAGGCTGAACCGATATTGTCTGTGCCTGCGCGCTGCTCCCAGCAGTTGCCGAGCTTGGCGTCCTTTCGGGGCCGGCTGACCGAGTCGGCACACACGCTACATGCATATCTCAGCCTGATAGAACGCCTGGCGCCGGAGATGCACAAAATCTACAACTATGCTGACCGCCGATTCGGCGTAGATACCACCAACCAGACGAATGCGGCCCGCGTGAGCCGAGCGCAGCACCTGGCCGCGCGTTTCAGCGCGGCGACGGCATTCGCCCAGCCGGAGATCCTCGCCCTCGAACCCGATACGATCAGGCGTTTTATGGGCACCGAGGGCGTTAGTACATGAATACTTTTCTTCCCACTCAGGGCTGATTTACACAAAATTTTGACCGATTTCTCCTATAAGAAGAGCTGGTATCGTCAAAAATGAACCAAAATTTGTGATAGTATCTTTACAAAACTGATTTATGCACCAAAGCCATTTTCAGTCTTCTTCTCCACAGGCAGCGCGGTAGGTATCCAACACCGCCTGAATTTTTCGCTCAAGGAACGCCGCGGGATGGTTGAGCAGCAGACCGCGGCGGATTTCACCAAACATCTCCGGCAGGTACTGGCTGAGCAAGGTCAGCGGCAGGGGAGCGACCCGTTCAAGGTTGGCGAGCAGTTGTCGAAAAGCCGCCTGCACATCCGGATCGCCCCAGTAGTAGCGGATGCGGTCGCTGAAACTGTATTTGCGCGCCAGGGCCTGTTGGCGTTCCTCACCGTGGTAATGGCGCTGCCAGTGGCCGGGCTGGCGAAGCATGGCCGCCTCCAGCCGTTCGACCAGGTGCGAGCGCTCCTCCGCCGGGAACAGTTCGTTTTCAATCATTGCCAGGGCAAAGACGGCCTCGCGCAAGGCAAAGGTCAGCGCCGGACCCACCTTCAGGATGGCAAAGTGATCGCGCACCAGCGCCGCCAGGCTTTCTGGAGTCTGGTAATCGGTGGAATGGGCTTCATAGACCAGGTTGGGGACGGTCTCGATGAAACGGGCCAGGCCGGCAGCCGCAGCCGGGTCGTAATCGTGGACGAAATCGTCGCCGAACTCGACCCCTGGCTGGACGACCAGGGCGCGGACGCGTTCCCAGGCCGCTTCCAGCCCTGCCTGGTGGAACGCGGCTTGCATGACCTCGAGCGTTTGCCGCGCCTCCTCGACCGGCGTCACGCGCAGGCCCTCGTGCGGGCCGATTGCCCCTCCCGGCGGCGGGACCTCGCTGCCGATGACGTAGCGTAATGTGTGACTCGTAAGTCGTGATTCATGAGCGGCTTGTTCGGCTGCTTCTGCCAGCTGCACCGTGCGCTGGGCGATGACTTCCACAGGCAGTTGGCGCTCGCCGCCAAGCGGCATGGAGCAATCCAGGTGAATCTTGGTGTAACCGGCCTGGACATAGGCGCGCACCATTTCGATGGCTTTGGCCATGGCCTGTTCGGCGGGTTCGTTTTGCCAGGGGGAAGGGCCGAGATGGTCGCCGCCGAGCAGGATCTTTTCAGTGGGGAATCCGTTTTCAGCAGCGAGGCTGTGAACGAAACGGACAAAGTCGGCGGGTTTCATGCCGCTGTAGCCGCCGAACTGGTTGACCTGGTTGCAGGTGGATTCGATGAGTACCGGCCTCTCGCCTTGCAGGGCGGTGCGCAGCACCCAGGGATGGGCGGAGCAGATGGAGGACAGGCCAATCGGCTTGCCGGAGTGGTGGGATGCCGTGAGGTAGTCGAGGTAAGTCATAGTCATGGTAGTTTGTTAGTCAGGTAGTTGGATAGTTGTTTCTTGCTCATCAGAGTCGGCTGTCTGCTGTCCGCTGTCCAACATCTACCGTCCACCGTCCATCACCGTGATGACCTCGTCGAGAGTGGGTTGGGCGGCCACACCGCCGGCCGCGCGGGTGGAGAGCGCCCCGCAGATGGCTGCCAGGCGCAGGGATTTCTCCAGCGTCCAGCCGTGGAGGTAGCCGTAGAGGAAACCGGCGTCGAAGGTGTCGCCGGCGCCGACGGTATCCACCACGTCAACCGGAATAGATGGGACGTGAATGGTCTGCGCGGCGTGCACGCTGAGGGCGCCCTCGGCGCCAAGTTTGACGGCCACTGTTCGGGCCAGGTCAGCCAGGCGGCGGGCGGCGCGGGTCACATCGGTTTCGCCGCTCAGGGCGCAGGCTTCGGCGGCGTTGGGCAGGAAAACGTCCACGAGCGGCAACAGGTCGAGGACGCCCTCCCAGCGCCCGGCCGGATCCCAGTTGGTGTCGAGGGAGGTGGTCAGGCCGAGGGCGCGGGCGCGGTGGAAGAGGTCCGGCAGGCCGGGGCGCAGGGCATCTTGCAGGAAGTAGGAGGCCACGTGCAAGTGACGGGCGCGGCGCAGCAGGTCATCGCTCACCTGGTCGGCGCGCAGGGCAGCGATGGCGCCGGGGAAGGTGAGCATGGCGCGGTCGTGACCTTTGTTCAGGATGACGGTCAGGCCGGTGGCCTGGAGCGGGTCCACCAGGACGGCGGAGGTGTCCACGCCGCGCAGTTGCATTTCTTCGAGCATGAAACGGCCAAAGAGGTCCGCGCCGCAGATGCCGATGAAGGCCACCTTGAGGCCGAGCCGCGCTGCGCCGCAGGCGGTGATGACCGAGGACGAGCCGACGGTCAGGTGGGCCGAATCCACCCGTTTCTCGGCTTGGCCGAATTGCGGTTCGACATCGCCGGAGAGGATGAGGTCGGGGTTGATTTCGCCGGGGAGGAGGAGGTCGAAGGGTCTCATAGTCGGGTGGTCGGTAGGACTTGTCCTACTCATTAGTATTCTTTGTACCAGTCAAACGGCGCTTCGGTGGTGTAGGACTCCGTCCAGGGGCGGGCGAGGGCTTGGGTGAGTGCGGTCAGGCGGAGGAGGCGCTCGCGGGCGGTGGTGCGCAAAAAGTCGAGGCGCGAAGCGCCATCGAGGCTGACCGCTTCCTGCCAGACGGCGCGTCCGACGGCGACGCCGCTCGCCCCGGCCTGACAGGCGGCAATGACCTGCTTCAGGTACAGGTCAAACGAGACGGCGGCGGAGAGGACGATCCACGGGACGCGGCTGGCGGCGTTGAGGTCGGCGCAGGCGAGGGTCCACTCGGCTTCGGGCGCATCGGCGGGGAGGGGGAACTCGGCTTTGAGCAGGTCCACGCCGGGGAGGGCGGTCAGGCGGCGGGCGGTTTCGACCACCACGCGGCGCTTCTCTTCGGCGGAGAGTTTCTCGCCGACGAGCGGGTAGGAGAGCGGTTCGAGCA
Organism: Candidatus Roseilinea sp. NK_OTU-006; assembly: GCF_012931985.1. Taxonomy (GTDB): domain Bacteria; phylum Chloroflexota; class Anaerolineae; order J036; family Brachytrichaceae; genus JAAFGM01. The sequence goes on along the minus strand of NZ_JAAFGM010000020.1, from coordinate 42,312 downwards.
TCAGGGCCAGGTCGTGTTGCTGGCACTGGGCGGCGATTTGGGCGGTGAATTCCTCGATTTCGGCGGCGGCGGGCGAATCGGGGTGGTAGTAGACGAGCAGTTTCGCCATCTGCGCGCCCATGCGTTTGGCTTTTTCCACGCTCCAGCCGGGGATGAGTTGCGCTTTGCGGGCGGTCGGCTCGCCGCTGTAACCGGTGGCTTCGAGGGCGACGACCAGCCCTCGGTCACCGGGCAGGGCGCCGCTGGCGACCGCCTGCGCCGCGGAGACTTCCGGGTCGAGCAGGACGGCGGTGGCGTGGGCAGCCAGTTCGCGGGTCACGTCCAGTTTGAAGCGGCTGAGTTCGGCGTCCTCCTGAAAGCGCGGGTTGGCCTTGCGCAGGTTCTGGCGATGGTCGAGGGCGAGAAAGGTGAATGCGCCGCGCGGCGAGGCGCATTGTTGGAAAGAGCGGTATTTGGCGAGGGAGAGCGCGCGCATTCTGGTTTGCTCCAGCGGAGCGTTGTTGAGATACCGGCAGGGCAGGCAGAGTTGCCGGCGCCGGCGGAGGATCCAATCCCCCGCCAGCGCCGAGAGAAAGGATCACTACGGCTGATTTACCAGATACAGCTCACCGCTCCAATACGGGTCGGCGGGCAGGGTATCCCAAGGGGTGCGGAGAGCATCGCCGGTCACATAGACCCAGCCGGCGTGGCGTTGTTTGGACCAGGCGATGGCCTGCGGCAACAGGACCAGCCATAGAACGCGTTTCACGGCTTTCTCCCTATTACACGTTGTGCAATATGAGCTATTTGCCCAGTTCCAGGTTATTCCACAACGTCGGGTTGCCCCATTGGGAGATGGCCGCCGGGGCGGTGCAGATCATCATCTCCTGGGCGGGCTGGTCGGCGTCGTTATCCGAGAAGCAGAGCGAGGCGCCCAGGCGATTGCCGCTGCGGTCGAGATTGTCGCCAAAGGTGGCCCAGGGGATTTTGATCTCGCCGCGATAGCCCTCCGCCGTGCGCTGGAACTGCACCAGCAACTGGCGCATTTTGCTGGTGGAGACCCCTGGCACGAAGACCGTGGCGCGGGCAGGCACGTCGCTGAAGTTGCCGGGCATGAAGCCAAACTGGAAGTCATCGCCGTTGTTCTGGGCTTCGTAGAAATCTTTGGCCAGGTTGGTATCCAGCCAGAGTTCCACGTAGTCGTTTTCCCAGAAGTTGCCCTTGGCGTGCGCCTGGACGCGCTCATCTTTGACATCCACCGCCAGATAGAGGGCTTCGTCATCCCAGCCCCAGCAGAAGGAACCACTCAGGTCGCTCGGCCCGCCCCAGGCGCTGAGGTCGCCGTAGCCGATTTGTTTGTCCTGATCAATGCTGCGGCAGGGGAAATCCGGCCAGTCGTTCAGGTCGCCGTCCAGGGTGGGCGGTTGGGACAGGCGTTGGGCCGTCATATCCAAGCCGTTTTCCGCCGGGCGGCGGGCTTCGGCGGGCGGCATGGGCGTGAAGGTGGCCGTTGGGGCCGGCGTGGGTGTTTCGGTGGGGGCCGGCATGGGTGTTTCGGTAGGGGCCGGCGTGGCAGTGGGCGGCGCAGTGGGCGGCAAGGGCGTCATCGTAGCAATGGGTGAAGCCGCCTGCTGTGGCCCGCAGGCACTCAAAATCAGAGTCAGCGGAAGCAAAATCCAGTGGGAAATCTTGTGAGACATCGGAAACCTCCTTATTGCAAGTTGATTTGCAGTGTGCCAAGGATGTTCAGCCCTTTGGCTTCGTCCCAAATCTCAGCGTTGGCAAAGCGGATGCTGTAACGCGGGTCGTTGCGCAGGCTTTCGGCGGGGTCGGGCAGCCAGAGCGCCAGGCGGTATTCACCGGCCGGCAGGTCGGCCGGCAGAGTGACTTGAACGTTGACTGAATGTTCGCCAGGCAGCCAAGTGCGCGGGTCCACCTCGCTGACGGGCAGAGAGGCGGTAGTCGGGCCATCTACAACAACAAAGAGCAGCCGCGGGTTGAGCGGGGAGGCAAAACCTTCGTTGACCAGTTTCCAGCTCAGCAGCAGGGCTTCGCCGGGGCGCGCCGCGGACGGGAAAGTTGCTTCCTGCAATACCAGGCGGTAGCCCAGCCGCTGCTGAATCTCCTCAAAACAGCCGGCCTTCTTCCAGTTCTTGATGACCTGCTGGTGGTAACTGATGTTCAGGTCGGTCCAGTGGAGTTTTTCCATCTCCTGGATGGCAGCCTCGCAAGCCTGCAGGGGCGGGTACACGGCGCAGGTCTCGCCGCTGGCCGGGACGAACTGGGTGATTTGAGAGAGGTAGCGGGTGGCATTTTCACGGCTATTGCTGCCGCCGCTATACGTGCCGACGTCGGTATCGGAAGAGAGGAAACAGTCGTTATGAAAGCTCAGCCGCGCCTGAAACGTATCGCTGAAGGCTTGCTCGGCGGTGAGCGGTTCGGGGAAGAGCGTCATCAGGTCAGGCGGGTAGCGCAGCAGGATGGGGCGCTGCGGCAGGGCATCGGCCAGGGCCTCCAGGATGGCGCGCTTGGCGGCGGGATCCCGATCCAGGCCGTGAGTGGAACTGTGCCATTCGCCCCAAGCGCCGATGAAGCCGGCGTGCATCCAGGCGATGACATCGGCGTTCTTCTGCAGGACGGGCTTCAGTTGGGCGATGTGACGCAGCACCTGCTCCAGCGAGGCATCCGGCTCCGAGTTTGGCCAGGGGCCCTCGTTGTATTGGAAGCGCAGCACGACCTTGATGCCGCCTTGGCGCACCGCGGCAAAGGCCTGGTCGAGGCTATCCAGCAGCGCTTGCGGCAGGTCTTGCTCGCGGTAGTTATCCAACCGCACGCCGACGTAAACCAGCGAAGTGCCCAGCAGGCGGTAGGTGCTGTAGTTTTCCTGGGCGGGGGTGAAGGTGTCGAAGGAGTAGCGGAAGCCGCGTTCGGGGTTGACCACGTCACCGGCAAGGGGCTGATAGGTGCGGGTCTGGAGCGGCGCGCTGTAGGTGGGCGCGGCGGCCCCCTCAACGGTCGCGCCGGCGGTCGCGACCGGGACATCGGCGGGGGGCGCGGACTCCGTCGGGGTCGGCGCGGCGGGCTGACAGGCTGCCAGGAGCAGCAGGGTGGTCAGCAGAAGCAGCCAGGGGACGTTTCTCATGATGGGACTCCTGTGAGAGGTGGGCGCGAACCGGCAGGTTCAGGGTTACTTGAACTCCACTGTAAGCTTGGGAGTAGTGCCAACGGCATCCCAGTTTTTGTTCACCAGTTGGGCGATGAAATCGGCGGCCTGGACTTTATCCAGTCCGAGCGTGGCGCGGAGTATCTTCCAGGAGACGCTGTTGCTGCCCGGCTCAAACTCCAGTTCGGGCGCCTGGACTTCGTTCCAGCTCCAGGACTTGCCATCGCCGTTGTAGGAGAAGATGCCGGCGTTCTCGAAGAGGAACTCGGCGCCGATCTCGCCGACCTGGAAACCGGTTTTGGCCGATTGGTCGGCGTCAATGAGGATGTGATTGGCGTTGTAGTCACCGGGTGTGCCGCCGAAGGTAAAGGCGATGACCAGGAAATCGCCATCCTGGGTCACCTTGAAATCGGCAATTTCGCCGACGCCCAGGCTCGGCTGGGTGGGTTCGGGCACAGCCGTTGCGGTGGGGGGGATGGGCGTAGCGGTTGGCGGCACGGGCGTAGCGCTTGGCGGTACGGGCGTGGCGGTCGGTGGCATGGGCGTTGCTGTAGGCGGCGCGAGCGTGGCAGTGGGAGCAGGGTAAGCTTCGCCGCTGCAAGCGCTCAGGGCCGAGGCCAGAATGAACAGGGTGGGCAACAGTCTATAGACTTTCATCGTTCCTCCTTAAATTCGGGAAAGTGAGTGGTAGCGATTTAGAAAACGAACCAGCCGGTTCGCAACCCTCATTTGAATGCGCTCTGGGTGGACTGCTCCACAATCCAGCGTTGGGCGAGGAAGTAAACAACGAAGATCGGGATGAGCGTCAGGATGGAGGCGGCCAGCACCAATCCCTGATTGGCGCCGTGCTGGGTGGAATACCAGACCAGCAGCAGCGGGATGGTGCGCTTTTCGGGCGAGGTGATGATGATGAGCGGCCAGAGATAATCGTTCCAGGAGGCCATGAAGGTGAAGATGCCCAGCGAGGCCAGCGCCGGTCCCAGTTGCGGCAGGACGATGCGCCAGTAAATGCCGAACTCCGAGGCGCCGTCTATGCGGGCAGCCTCCATCACTTCGCCGGGCAATCCCTCCACGAATTGCTTGGCGACGAAGATGCCGTAGGCGTCAATCAGCATGGGGATAATCAGCGCCCAGAGCGTGTCAATCAAGCCCATTTTGACGGTCAGCAGGTAGATGGGAATCATGACCACCTGGAACGGAATCATCAATTGCGCCAGAATCATGCCGAAAAACAGGTTTTTGCCGGTGAAGCGGTAGCGGGCGAAGATGTAGCCGGCGAAGGAACTGATGAGCAGGGTAAGCAGCGTGCGGACAATGGCAACCATGCCGCTGTTGTAGAAAATGCGCGTCAGCGAAATTTGAGAGTCGGAGAGGACGGTGGTGTAATTTTCGATGATGGGCTTTTCGGGGATAAAGGTCGGCGGGACGCGCAACAGTTCGGCGTTGGTCTTGAAGGAGGCCAGGAAGACATAGACAAACGGCAGGAGGGTGAACACCAGCCCGGCAGTCAGGATGATATAGATTGCGCTGCGCGAGAGCAGGTAGAACGGATGAAATTTTTTGAGCATGGCGGCCTCCTCAATATTCCCACTCGGTGCGCAGCAGGCGGAACTGGATGATGGTGAGGACGAAGAGAATGATGAACAGGAAGATGGACATCGCCGCGGCCATGCCCATGTTTTCGGAATAGACGAAGGCGTTTTGATAGACGCTGAGCAGGATGGTCTGGGTCTGATAGGCCGGGCCGCCGCGGGTGAGCAACTGGAAGAGGACGAACTGCTGCAAGGTAGAAATCACGGTCAGCACGGAGGCGAGCAGGATGGTGCGGCGGAGCAAGGGGATAACGATATGCCAGAATTCCTGCCAGGAGTTGGCGCCGTCAATGCGCGCCGCCTCACGAAAGACCGCGGGAACGCCCTGTAAGGCGGCGATAAAGAGCAGGGTGTTGTAGCCAAAAGTCACCCAGACATAGACGATGGTCACCGCGAGCATCGCCAGCGGAATGCCGAAATAGACCTGGGTAGGATCCGAAAGCCAGGAACGCGGCGGGGTGAGGCCGATCGTCTTCATCAGTTGGCTGAGCAGTCCCCAGTTGGGGGCATAGACGTATTGCCAGATAATGGTCACGGCCACGCTGCCCGTAATCACCGGCAGAAAATAGATGAGCCGAAAGGAAGATTTCACTCGTTCATGGACGCTCTCCAAGGCGATCGCCACAGGCAACGCGGTGCCTACCGAGAGCGGAACGGCCAGCAGGGAGAACAGGAAGGTGTTGCCGATTGCTTGACGGAAGATGCGCGCCGCTTTGGTGCTGCCGGTGAAGAGTTCAACATAGTTCCCCAGCCCAACAAAGGGGTTGTTGCCGCCCAACCCCAGGAACCAGCCGCCCTCGCGGATGGGGGTGTAGGAGAACAGGCTCAACAAGATGACCCAGAAGATGGGGAAAAGAACGAAGACGAACACCCAGATCAAGATCGGCACCAGCCCCCAGAAGGCAAAGCGTCGCTGGGAAGCGGTCAACCTGCCGCCCTCGTGGGTCCCGATCCATTCCAATAGAGCGCGTGTGAACAAAGCATTCATGGGCCAACCCCTTTTGATGCGGGAGGTGGCCTTGAGAGCCACCTCCCGCCGATGATTTCCCCAGCGCAAGGGGCTATTTGGCGTTATCCACCATCGCGTTGGCTTCTTCGTGAATGTTCTGCACCGCCTGCTCCGGCGTGATGATGCCCTGAATGGCCTGAATGAGGTTCGGGTAGATGATGTCAAACTCCAACTGGCTGGGGTCCACAATGTCGCCCTGGAAGACGCCATAGGGCAGGATGGTCACCAAGTCTTTCATGAAGGGATACTTCTCAGAGAGCCGCGAGTCGTTGGCGACCTGCTTCATGGCGGGGATCGTGCCGGTAGTCAGGTTGAAGTGCAGCGCGTTCTCCGGGTCGGCGGCCATGGCGGCGGCCAGTTTCCAGGCGATTTCGGGATGTTGGGTGTATTTGGTGACCACGACGCCCCAGCCGGAGACGGAGGTGAACTTATACTGATCGCCCATGAAAGGCGGCAGCTTGACGTAGTCAAATTTCAGGTCGGGGTAGGTGATGCGCGCTTCGCCGGTGAACCAGGAGCCCAGCACGGCAATGGCCGTCAACTTCTGGGCGAAGGAAGTGCCCACCCAGTTGCTCTCGGCGTTGTAGGTGACCGGGTCCACGACTTTGTCTTTCTGCGCCATGTCCACCATCTTCTGAACGACGGCCAGGGCTTGGGGGGTGTTGAAGTTGAAATGCTTGCCATCTTCGGCAAAGTATTGCCCGCCCTGTTCCAGAATGCCGGAGAGGAAGTAGGTGTAGAGCTGGTCGTTGTTGGTGTAGTGCAGCCCGGCCACTTCCATGGCGTTGCTGGAGTCAAACTTGGTCAGTTTTTTGGCATCGGCGATGACCTCATCCCAGCCTTTCCACTGCGGCGGGTAGGGCAGACCGGCGGCTTTGAACATCTCTTCGTTGACGTAGGCGCCGCCGTATTCCAGATTGAACTCAATCGGCAGTCCATACAGTTTGCCGTCGTACACATAGCCGCCCAGCGGGGCCTCGAAGTAGGTTTCGCGCGCCCGGTCAAGGGTCATCACCTCGGCCGGCACTTCCAGCAACTGGCCGCCTTTGGCATAGCGCAGTCCCATGCCGCCGGGCATCTCGATGATGTCGGCTACCTGACCGGCCGGCAGCGAGGTCTGGATGGTCTGGATGAACACGTCCCAGGGGAAGGTCTCGAACTTGATTTCCACGTTGGGGTTCTCTTCCATGAACTTGTTGATGATGTCCTGGTGGGCCTGGTTGAAGGAGTTGTTTTGATGTCCCCAAACGCGGATGACGATCTTCTCGCCGCCTGTTGCCGCGGGCGAGGCCACGCTTTCGGTGGCTGCGGGCTGCTTGGCGGCGCTTTCGGTGGGCGTCGTGTTCGGGCTACATCCTGCCAGAACCAGCGAGAAGACGATCAGTAGGGCAAGCGATAGGCGTTTCATTGTCTTTTCCTCCTTAGACTTAGAAATTGAGTTGCACCACGGCCGTCAGATTGTGGGGACGGTCGGGGTTGAGACCTTTGGCAAGCGAACGGTAACAGGCAAGCAATTGCAAGATAGGCAGATAAAGAACAGCGCATCCCTCTTCGGGGATGCCCGAAGCAAACTCGACCCGCGCCCCCTGCTCGCCGAGGGAGAGAATCTGCCCCCCCAGGGCTTGCATTTCGTCCAGCACCTTTTGCTCCTGGGCTTGAGCCTGCTCCGAAAGCAGACCAATGAGGAGCGTCTGCCCATTCACCATGCTCATCGGTCCATGACGGAACTCCAGGAAGGGGAAGGGTTCGCTATGGCTGAGGGACATCTCTTTCATCTTCAGGCTGGCTTCGCTGGCCAGGCCGTAGCGCACGCCGCTGCCCAAAAAGTAGAAGCGCTCCAGGCTCAGGTCTTCGCCGAGTTGACGCGCCAGCGGGGCATAGCGCTCGATCAAGCCTGCGGCGGCTTCGGGCAGGCGCTGGATGGCTTGCCAGAGGGCGCGCTGTTCGCCCAGCAGAATCGCCAGGGCGTTCAAGCCGACCAACATGGAGGAGAAGGAGCGCGTCTGTGCCACGCTTTCTTCCTGACCCTGGGGCAGGAGCAGGGCGGCATCGGCCAGGGTGGCGAGCGGGGACTCAGGGTAGTTGGTCGCGGTCAGCACGCGGCCGCCGGCGGCGCGGTAGGCTTCGGCAGCGCGCACCGTCTCGGTGGTCGTGCCGGAGCGGCTGACGGTGATGAGAATCGGTTTGGGTGAACGCTCCGGCAAATCGCCGAGCCAATCGGCGCGCTGCAGCAGGAACTCGCCGCCGGGCAGGGCAAAGGTCAGGCGGCCGGTTAACTTGCGGAAGAGCGCGGCAGCGGTCAGGGAGAGATAGTAGGTGGAGCCGCAGCCCAGAAATAGCAGCGGCGCGGCATCCTCGCCGAGCGCGGCACGCCATTGCGGGGCTGTCTTTTCGGCCTCTTGCAGGGCGCTTTGCCAGATGGAGGGTTGGGAAAGGATTTCATCCAGGGTGTGCATCGGGTCAACCTCGGTTATTCAGGAGTGGCTTCCAGGAGGAGGTGGTGGGTAAAGCGGACGCGGAGGGACGCTTTGGGACCCTCAACCGTGCCGAGGTCCGTTTCGTGTTCGTAGTCGCGCAGGCGGTAACGGCGCGCTTCCAGGCCGCGCAGTTGCAGCTCAGCGTCAAAGGACTCGGCAAAGAAGGCGTAGTAGCGCCGTCCGTCTTTGCGAATCACATGGGCTTCGGGGAAGTCAAAGGCCATGTCGTAGAGGTCGAGATATTCCCCTTCAGCCAGGCGATAGCGCTGATAGAGGTCAAACCAGAAGCGCCAGAGTTCAAATTTCTGGGCGCTGAGTTGCCAGTTTTCCTTGAGGCGCGCCTGACGTTCGGGCGGGACCTGCCAGGTGAACTTCGTCCCTGGCACGCCGCCGGTGGCGATGCCCGAAGCGAAGTCCACGCCGCCATCGGAGAGTTCCACGTGGTCGGCGAAAACGGCGGCGCTCCGGCCGGTGAGCGCCTTGTAGAATTTGATGCGCTGCCGCACCTGGGCGCTGGAGGTCGGGTCGGCGGTGACGGTCTGGTCGGTGGCCGGGAGCAGGTGGAAGGTGATGGGCGTGCCGCAGGGGCAGATCTGCACCACGCCCTCCTGCGGGCGGAGTTGACGGGTCAGTTCGAGGACGCGGCGGTAGAGTTCGCCAAAGGCGCGGATGGATTCTTGCGGCGAGGCGTGATGATGGGCCGGGTTGTGACAGGCGGGCATGGTGTAGATGTTGTCCATCTTGAAGCCATCGAAACCCCATTCCTCGATGAATCGCCGTGTCAGCGCCAGGGTGTATTCCTGCACTTCGGGCAAGGCCGGGCAAAGCATGGCCAGGTGGCGGTTGTTGCGCGCCACCCGCCCCTGCTCATCCAGCACCACCCAATCGGGATGCTCGCGCAGGATTTGGGAGATGCCGTAGGTGTGGCTTTCCCAGGCGCCGTGCCCATCTTCGGCGCAGAGCGGATACCACCAGAGTTGCGAGAGTCCGCCGGCGGCGTGGATGGCTTCATTCATGCGGCGCAGGTCTTCGGCGCCGTTGGGGAAGGTCTCGCGGCGTGGGTTCCAGTCGCCGTAGGCATCGAACCAGCGGTCATCCAGGGTGAACCAGCGCAGACCCATCGGGCGGGCAGCCGGCAGCACATGGGCTACATCTTCTGCCGTGACATCGAACTCATAGCCCCAGGAGCACCAGGCGGCCTCATAACTGGCGGGGAGCGGCGGGGCCGGCGTCAGGCCGCGGACGGCCATCTGCTGGCGGTAGCGCTCCAGCGGGGCGAAGAAATCGCCGCCTTCGTGCCAGGAAAGGGCAAACAGCGGCGAGCTCCAGACCTGCCCTGGCGTCAGGCGCAAGGGACGGCGCAGTTCAAAAGCCATTCGCACGCCCTCCTCGTCGCGTTCCACCGGCAGGTACCATTCGATGGGCGTTGTCTCCAGATGCATCAGCGCCAGGCCGTGCAGCCGATTCCAGAGATAGACCAGCGGCACGCCGCCGCCCTCCGCATCCTGCAGGTGACCGAGGTAATTTTCGCGGGCAAAGCCCTTTTCCAGCGGGAAGGCGAAATCTTGTCCCCAGTGAACCGCCGCGCCCTGCAGGCTCCAGAGAGTCCCTTCCTGCCCCCAGAGCGCCTGCGGCAGGAAGGCTTCCAGGCGCAGGCGGGTGATTTCCAGGGCGCGGTCGGGAGCGCTCAGGTCGAAGTGCAGCGTCCAGAAGCCGGCTTCTGGCGCGCTCAGATGCCACTGCACCGGAAGCGAAAGCGGCTCAGCGGATTCGCCGTTCCACGCCGTCAGGCGCAGGTGTGCCAGGGTAAGGCCCTGTTTTTGGAGGAGGGCTTCAGCAGGAGGGTGAAGGTGAAGTTCCATCGTTGTTTTCCACTGGCCTGTCATTGAGACAGCCTCGAAAGGCTGTCCTACAGCCTCAGGATGCGCGCCGCGTTCTGGAAATAGACCTTTTTCAGCACCTCGTCGGGCAAGAAGATGCCATAGGCATACCAGCGCCCCTGGAGCGGCACTTCGCTCACGTTGTAGTTGAAGTACTCATCGTCGGTTTCCAAAAAGCGGTAGTAAAGACGATAGGCGTCCAGGTCGGGGCCAAAATCGGAGCCGAAGAGGATACGGTCCTGGTATTGAAGGAAGAAGCGGCGGGCGGTGTAGGGCTGACGTCCCAGTTCGCCCAGGCGGGCGGCAATGTCTATGTAATAGTTCGGGCAATCGTCCAGCATTTTGCCTACCCAGCCCAGGTTTTCGCCGTAGCAGCCGACATGTGCGCCGATGAAGGTGGTGCGCGGGTGGCGTTTCACCAGGCGGTAGAAGGCCTCCATGATGGACATGAAAGAAGGGAACGGCGGGCTGGTGAAAGCCCAATCGGGGTGCTGACCGAGTTCCTCCCAGCGCTCGTTGGTCTCGTCAATCGGGTCGAAAAATGCGACCGGATCGGCCACATGCGCCAGGACGGGCAGGCCCAGTTCGCCGGCGGTTTCCCACAGGATGTCCAGGCGCGGGTCATCTACAGCGACCAGTTGCCCTTTCTCATCGCGAACGTGCAACCCAAACGGTTTCCAGATTTTCAGGCCGCCGGCGCCGCGCTCTTTCTGGACCCTGAGCCTGCCTGCCGCCCATTCGGGGAAGGCGTTGCCCAGTTCGGGCCATTTCGACCAGTCCACCCCGCCGAAGATGGTGAAGCGCTGCGGGGCGCGCGCTTTGAAGTAATCCAGATGGCGATAGAGAATATCCTCGCCCCAGCCGCCATCCAGGTCCACGTAGTGGACGATGCCGGCTTCGTCGAGGCGGTCGAGCAGTTCGGGAAGGGGCTTCTTGTCCCAGCCGCCGCCGAAGGGTTCAGCCAGGTGGTTGTGGGCGTCTATGGCTGGGAAGCGCGGTTTTTCGACCCGGGTGGTCTTGGTGACGAGTTTGGGTTGGGGGCGGAAGTTTTGGAGGAGCATGTTCTCACCACGAAGGACACAAAGGAGCACGAAGATTCAAGCAACAATGAGGCGAATTCCTCGTTCGCGCAGCGCCTCGAGGAAGTCGGACGGGGCGGCGGAATTGGTGACCAGGGTGTGGATGCTTTCGACGGGGGCGACAAAGGCCGGGGCAACGCGGCCCAGTTTGGTGTGGTCGGCGAGTAAGATGACCTCGCGACCGACACGCAGAATGGCGCGGTCGGTCATCGTTTCGGCGAGGTAGTCGTTGGTCAGGCCATGATCCAGGCTGATGGCGCGGATGCCAAGCAAGACCTTATCGGCGCGCACCTCGGTCAGCGCCTGCTCGGTGATGTGACCGATGAAGGAGAGTTCGCTCTTGCGTAGTTGCCCGCCCAGACAAATAAGCGTGATGTTTGGCAGGCCGGCCAGTGTATTGATGACCGGCAGGGAGTTGGTGATGACGGTCAGGCTTTCTTTGGTGCGCAGGGCGCGGGCAGCTTCCAGGACGGTGCTGCCGGAGCCGAGGAAGACCGTCTCGCCGTCCTGGACGAGAGCAGCGGCAGCCAACCCAATGCGAATCTTCTCGGCGGCCTGTTCGCGCTCGCGCTGCAGGATGGGAGCCTCGGGCGGCGCCTCGCGCAGGGCAATGGCCCCGCCGTGGACGCGCTGCAGTTTGCCCTGTTCGGCCAGCGCTTCCAGGTCACGACGGGCAGTCGCCTCGCTGACCTCAAAGGTCTCACAAACCTCGGCGACGGTGATGCGCTGGTTGCGGGCCAGGAGTTGCAGAATCTGGTTCTGACGTTCGGGGCTGGAGAGGACGCTGTGCATTCAAAACGCTCACAGTCAATCAAAATCAATCACAAACAATAAAATTCTAGCGCTTTGGCTGAGCGGTGTCAAGCAATTTCAATACCGCAATACCGCTCTTTTCACATGGGTAAGTTTGACAAATCCCACGGATTCGACTGCCGCAGCGCGATCTGCGCTAGCGCCCTGTGCTGCCGACGCCTCAACGGTCTGACGATGCGCTCATCCAACGCTTTGTCGCCGTCGGGCGCGCTTGCACCTTCGCCCAGACTTGCTGCGCCGGCGCCAAGCCGGACTCGTCGAGCTCGCGCTCCGGGGCTGCCGGCGCCCGCCCCACCCACCGCAGCGTATGAAAGGCGCCCCCTTGATGCTTCACCTGTCTTGCGGTTGTGTGCCTACAAGCCTAGAGACGGTGCCTGTGCTCTGGCAGTCGTAATACAATGTCTTTACACGAGAGCGTGAATTCGTGATAAGGTTGATTTACAGAAGGAGAAACCACATGTCTGAATCCTTTACGAATGTGGCCGGTCAACGCCTGGATATTCCTAACCCAACTGTGGCCCTAAGCGGCCAAACTGTAGGCGGTGCGCCCTACCAAGTACTGGGCACGGTGATGCAAATAGTCGTGATGCAACTCCGCACCGGCCAGACTGTGTACACAGAGACGGGTGCGCTCTCGTGGATGCAAGATGGCATCCGCATGGACACCAACATGCGCGGCGGGCTGGGCGGCATTCTTGGCCGCGTGTTCACCGGTGAGTCTTTGTTCGTAGCCCATTTCACGGCGGAGCGCGACAATGCGCTGATCGCCTTCAGCAGCGAGTTCCCCGGCAAGATCATCCCAATCAATCTAGCGCAGGGCCAGTCCATCGTGACACAGCGAGACGCACTATTGGTCGCTGAAAAGAGCGTCAACATGGCGGTACAGTTCCAGAAGCGCTTCGGCGCTTTCTTCGGGGGCGAGGGCGTGTTGATGCAGCGCTTCGATGGTCCCGGCACGGTGTTCGTCGCGCTGGACGGTGAGGTGGTGGAATACACCCTCGGCCAGGGTGAGCGGCTCAAGGTGGATACCGGTCATGTGGCGATGTTTGAGCCGAGCGTAGCCTTCGATGTCGAGATGGTGAAAGGGTTCAAGAATATCCTGTTCGGGGGTGAGGGCCTGCTCTTTGCGACCCTAACCGGGCCGGGCCGCGTGTGGTTGCAGACCATGCCCATGTCTAAACTGGCGGGTGCCATTGCGCAGTATTTGCCGCGCGCCGAGGGCAGCAAGCAAGGGTTAAGCATTAACCTAGGCGGCTGAGCGGACGAGCGTGAGCAGCGCCAAGTGCGTTGCCCCCGCATTACCGCTCAGGCCGGCGGCGGAGCCAATCTGACCGCACCGGTAAATTGCTTGCTCCCTACGCCCTCGCGCCGCCGGCGATTGTTCCTGCTGAAAACTGCGCCGCCTGCTCTCGACGACCACTGGCGGCGCCGGCTGCGGGACACCACAACGCCGGCAAGGTGCGCAGGCACCGGCGATCATCCCAAAGCAGTCCAGGTTGAACCGGTACCGCCTCTGCCCGTGCCTGTGCGCTGCTCTAGCGCACCTGCGCCAGGACGGTATCATTTGCAGCTCTCTGTCTTGTAAGTAAAGAGGTGAAAGCGCATGACCAAAGTTCTGCCTCGCCGCGAAGAAGTGCCGGTGGAACACACATGGGACCTGGAGAGCATGTATCCCACGCCGGAAGCTTGGGAAGAAGCCTATCGGCAGTTAGAGTCGGAGTTGCCGAGCTTGGCGTCCTTTCGAGGCCGGCTGACCGAGTCGGCACACACGCTGCATGCGTATCTCAGCCTGATAGACCGCCTGGCGCCGGAGATGCACAAAATCTACAACTATGCTGACCGCCGATTCGACGTAGATACCACCAACCAGACGAATGCGGCCCGCGTGAGCCGAGCGCAGAACCTGGCCGCGCGTTTCAGCGCGGCGACCGCATTCGCCCAGCCGGAGATCCTCACCCTCGAACCCGAGACGATCAGGCGCTTCATGGCTGCTGAGCCAAAGCTCAGGCTCTATGAACACTTCTTCGATAACCTGATGCGCATGAAGCCGCATGTGCGCTCGGCGGAGGTGGAAGAGGTGATGGCGCAAGCCGGCGAAGCGCTAGCAACGCCGGCCAACGTGTACACCGTGCTGGCCAACGCCGATCTGAAGTTCGCCGACGCACGCACTGCTAAGAAGAAGCGCGTGCAGGTGGCCCAGGGCAACATTGACGAGTTGCTCAGCAGCCCGGATCGGACGCTGCGCAAGAGCGCGTGGGAAAGCTATGCCGATGGCTTCTTGGGTATGAAGCACACCTTCGCCGAAGTGATGGCCGGCAAAGTGAAGGCGACGGTGCTGCGAGCGCGGGTGCACCGCTACCCCGATGCCCTCACAGCGGCGCTCGCGCCGAGCAATATCCCTACCGAGGTTTATCACAATGTGATTGATGCGTGCAACCGCCACATCGGCATCTGGCATCGCTATTGGGATATTCGACGGCGCGCGCTGGGCTTGGACAAAATGGAAGTGTGCGACATCTTCGCGCCCCTGGCGAAGCCGCCGCGCGTTACCTACAACCAGGCCGTCCGGTGGATCGTCGGTGGGTTGCGCCCGTTGGGGATGAAGTACGTCAACGCCGTCAAGCGCGGCCTCACCACCGACCGCTGGGTGGACATCTACCCCAACCAGGGCAAGCGCGACGGCGCTTACTCCGCCGGCACCTACGGCACTAAGCCGTTCATCTTCATGAGCTATAGCGAACAAGGCCTCGGCAGCCTGAGCACCCTGGCGCATGAGATCGGCCACTCGATGCACACGCTGCTGACCTGCCAGGCGCAGCCGTTCGTCTACGCCGAGTATTCCATGTTCGCCGCCGAGGTTGCCTCCAACTTCAGCCAGGCGCTGGTGCGGGCGCATTTGCTCGAACTCGGCCGCGGGCGCGACTTCGAGATCGCCGTGATCCAGGAAGCCATGGACAACTTCCACCGTTATCTGTTTCTCATGCCGATCAACGCGCAGTTCGAGCATTGGATGCACACCACGGTGGAGCGGGGCGGCGCGCTCACCGCCGACGCGATGAGCGCCAAGCTGGTCGAGCTGTTCCGAAATGGCTACGGCGATGCCGTGCGCCTGGATGAGCCGCGCGTGGGCGTGACGTGGATGCAGTTCTCGCATTTCTTCGCCGATTACTACGTGTGGCAATACGCCTCCGGCATCGGCGCGGCCAACGCACTGGCCGACAAGGTGCTGAAGAAGGCGCCGGGCGCAGTCAATCGCTATCTCGATTTCCTGAAAGCCGGCGGCTCGATGTACCCGCTCGACGCGCTCAAGATGGCCGGCGTGGACATGACCCAGCCGGAACCGATGGATTGCGCATTCAAAGTCCTGGAGGGTTTCGTAGATCGTCTGGAGAAGCTGGTCGCATAGCGTGCGCGCCCACAGACGGATGCGTCCATCATGAACCCCTCCTGACCGGCGGTCCAAAGTTGCTCGATGACACGCGCTGGTCGGCGATAGCGCTGCTTGCGCTATCCCGGCGCGTGCTCAGTATCCTTGCCACCAATCCTTCCGCGAGCGAGGATCGAGGAAAGGCCCACTATCGCGAATTGCCACCGTAACGTAGTTGTAGCGCGCGATGCCGATCCGTTCGTTGTTGCGCACGGCCGGAAGGAATCCTGTCGCCCTGCGTCCGTTGCTATCGAGCTGCTGGCGGTAACGCGCCACCAGATTAGGGTCGGTGCAAATGTTCATCAAGTAGACCACGTAGCCGTTGACCACGCTATCCCGGTCGCCGTAGGCCAGCGTCACCTCGTCCTCATCGGCATACAGCACCATGGCCGCAGTGCCGATCGGAGCGTTGAGTATATTGCGCTCCGGAATGTAGATGCCCTCGCCAGGTGTGGCGGCCAGGTTCATGACCGAGACCGGCCAATCGTTATTGACTCCACCGCGCGCGCCGTAGGGCGGCGGCCCGCTCTCGTTCCAGTTCCAGTCGTAGCGCTTGAAGACGCCCGTGATGTTGGGGCCGCGATTTGGCTCAAAGATGCCGGCCATCTGTGGCGCATGCGGGTCGGCCGGCCCGCTATAGTTCACCAGCGTCATTGGCGCCGTCGTTGGCACGTAACCGAGAATAGAAAGGCGAAAGTCGGCGTTCTCGTCGGTCAGTGCGTTGCCCTTGTAGTAGCCCCCTTGAATGCCGATGACATCGTAGGTTTGCGATGAGGTGGTGGGGCAGGTCAAATACAGACTGTTCACCACTGGCAAGAAGAGCCAATAGCTGGTATTGGGCTGAAGGGACGACGCGGACGCTTGCCCCGCACAGGCGAGCAGAGCGGCCATGACGCATAGCGCGGTTGGACGAAATTTCAACATGGCTCGATGAGTGTAGCATCTTCGCCTAGCAGCGATGCAAGATTTTTGCTGTGGCGGCCCAGGTGATCCCCATCAACGGCGCCGGGGCGCTGACCTCGGCGAGCCGAGCCAACACTAGGGTGCGGGTAATGGCCTGGCCGGCGAGAAGGTGTAGGTGCGGATCGGCCCGCGCGAATCGGCGTCGGTGACGCGCAGTTTGTCGCCGACGCGCGCGAAGGTGAGCCGGCGCGTCACGCCGTCGCCGAAAGCGAAGGCGATGCTGAATGGCTCGCCGGTAAATGCCTGCCTGCGCGCGCCCCAATCACAATCGCGCGGCTGGCAACGGGCGAATGCCTGCACCGTGATGGTGGGGCCGATGTTGCTGATGACCAGGCGGGTGACCCCATCGGTGGTCGGGTCGTCGTTCGTCCAGATGCCGCTGTATTGGCCGTAGCGCGCTGCCATCGCTTGCGCTGTCGCCTGTGCGATCGCCGTCGAGGTAGCCGCCGTTAGCTGCCGTGCGTCCGCCGTCGCCTGCGCGAGGGCAGCGCTGAGTGCCTGAGCCGTCTCGCGCGCGGCGGCTGTGCGCGTTGCGCTGAGTATGGCCAGGGCGTCCTGTGTCGCTTTGGCCGCAGCCGCGGCCTGCGCCTGGGCGAACGCCTCGGCAATCGCAGTGGTGGTGGACTGCGCGGCGGCCGTCGCCGTGGCGGCTATTTGGGCCTGAGCAGCGGCTTCGGCGTCGCGCGTGGCCTGGACGATGGCGACAGCGGTCGCGTTTGCAGCGGCCGTCGCCTGCGCGTCCACTACGATAACCTTGACCGAGCGGCGCACCTCTTGGAGCGGGCTGCGGGCGATGAGCGTATACACCGTGGTCTCGTTCGGCGCGACGCGCACGGCGTCCTGCGGCCCAAAGGTGCCGGCCGGTTGCAGCTCCACCGACTCGGCATTGACCACGTCCCACTCGATCAACAACGATTCACCCTTGCTCAAGATGATGTCGCTCAGGTCGTTGACCTTGTTCGCACCGTTGAACGCAAACACAGCCAGGCCGATCTCGACAGGCGACGGCGTGAAGGTCGGGCGGGGCGTCTCGATGGGCGCGTGGGAGATCAGCCGGCTCGTCGCCGATCGTCCGAGCGGGTCGTAGGCGATGAGCACGAAATTCCTCTCGCCCGGCCGAACGCGATATGTGCCGGTGCCGGTGTGTGGATCGAAGCTCAACCGATTGGGATCGGCCGGTCGGCCATTCACCCGCAGCTCGATGCGCTGTGCATTGACGACCTGGAAGATCGCCATAGGGTTTGGCCCGTCAGCGATCAGTGCGAAGCTGACAATTTCGATTGCGCGCGACAGGACGATATGCGCCGCCAGGGCGAATGCCGCGAGTGTGCTGATCAAGAGAGCGACGCCGAGCCGTCGCAAGCGCGGCGCCGGCTTGGAGAGGGGAGCGACTGCGCCGGTGGATGGCGCAGAGCCGCCTGGCGCGCCGGAGGCCGACCCGGGCATGATGAGTTTGAGTGTGTAGCGGCCGGCGCGAAGGGGCTGTCCGCTGTGCCAGGCATAAGGCACCTCCGGCGTCAGCCTGTGTCCGTCCAGATACGTGCCGGTCTGCGAACCCAGGTCGGTGACGATGACGCGCCCGAACGTGCTGTCCCAGCGGATGCGCAGGTGGAGCGGGCAGACGTCTTTCGACGGCAACGACACGCCGGCGTGCAAGGCGCGGCCTACGGTCAGCCCTTCGCCGTCCGGCGAGAGCAGAAAGACGTTCACGACGCGGCCAAGTTCGTCCTGCACGCGCACACGGGGCACGCGTGCGTTGTGTTCACCCATCGCTGGCCGATGTGAGTATAGCCGCCGCCGTCTGGCGGCCGAGCCGGATGGCGTAATTAGTGCCGCGATCCCACGGATACACCTGGCTCATGCTGGCGAAGAACAAGCCGGGCAGGGGAGTCTTCACTGGTGGGATGTGTTGGCTGTGATTGATGAACGGCACAGGCTGCGCATAGGTCTCGCGAAATACCCAGGCGTCTTGCACCCAGGATGGGTCAAAGTGCGGGTTGAAGCGCGCCAGCGAGGGGAGGAAGACGCTGCGCAATTCGTCTTCCGTCATCGAGAAGTATGGATGCGCGGGAGGGAGGTAGTCGCCGCAATAGATAAGGTGTTGCCCGCCGAAGTGCTCGGTTGCGACGAAGTTGGTGTGCTCGCACATGGCGAGGTAAGGAAAGCCGGCGCTCTTGGGCAAGTTGTGCCAGTAGTAGCCTTGGCGGGCGAGTTGCCGGTCGAGCGCGAAAATCACGATCACTGCGCCCAGCGATTGCAGCGCGTTGAGCGCGCCCAGGTAATCGGGCGGCAACTGCGGCGCAAGCTTGGCCATGGCGCGCGGCGCGGTTGTGCTCAGCACAACGTCAAACGTCGAGCCTTGGGCGTGGGCCTGGACTTGCCACCGGCGACTTGGCGCGCCCTCGAGGTGTAGTTCTTCGACGCGCGTGGAATAGTGGATGACGCCGCCCAGGGCTTGTATGCGCGCGGCGAGGGCGTCGAAGAAAGCCTGGAAGCCGCCGATGAAGGTGCCCAGCCGGGGGCTGCGCGCCTTGATGCGTGCCCACAGCCACGCCATGTTCACCTGTTGATAGCGGTCGCCGAACTTGCCCTCAAGCAGCGGCTGCCATATGACCTCGTACGCCTGCCGTCCCATCCACCGCGACGCCCATGCGTGCGCAGTGTAGCGCTCCAACGCGCGCCAGTTCGTCGTGAGATATTTCAGGTAGATCGTGGCCAGGCCAAAGGGGATCTTGGCGGGCAACGACAGGCCCGGGAACTTCAGCGCGGCCGTCGGCGAGTCGAGCGGATAAAAGCGGCCGTTCCAGTAGGAAACCGTGATTGGCCGCTTGAAGATGACGCGATCGCGGACGCCGATCTCATCGGCTAATTTCAGCACATCGCGGTCGGATTCGAACCAGTGGTGATAGAACTTCTCCAGCGACCAGTCCCAGCGCGGCATTTTGAAGCCGGCGGCCAGGCCGCCGGGTCGGTCGCCGGCCTCGAAGAGCGTGACGCGGTGGCCGGCTCGCAGCAGATCGTACGCCGCGGCCAAGCCGGTCGCTCCCGCGCCGATGATGGCGATATTCATATAGGCACTATGCTACCTTCGCCCAGCCCGGCGTCGGCACGAACGCCGAGTATGAGCGGATGGCTGATGTGAAGTTGCGCCTGATGCGCGTCGGCTCGGCGCCGACGTCGAGTCAGCTCACACCATCCGCCCTGTCTCCCACGGTTCGGCGTGGGCCAGGAAGTCCTCGACGAAGCGCCGACTGTAGCTGTCGAGGAGAGATTGCACGCGCGCGGGATCGGGTGAGACCACGATCAACCCCGCATGGTAGCGCTTCTTCAGCCGCCAAACCACTTCGGGGGCGTTGTAGCTCGATAGGTCGGGGTGTTCCTGGCGGGCCAGGCAAATCAGGATGCCGGCGTGGTCGCGGCGCGTGGCAGGCGGCGCATAGTCTTCGCCGAGGAAGTGAGCGACCTCTATGCGCGCCCATTCGGCCCAAAGGTTGACGCCGGTCGCGTACTCGATCATGTCGGCGATGTTGGCGCCGCCCACGCGCGCGCCGGCCTCCAGGAAGAGCCATTGGCCGGTCTCGAGCGCACGCAGGTATTCGGCATGCACCGCGCCGCTGAATCCTCGCGGCGCCAGCGCGCCGATTACCCGTGCGTTCAGCGCCGTCAGCGTTTGCGCTGCGTCGCTCTCCGCCGGCAGCGTGCGCGTGACGAATACGCCGCCGCCGTGCGACACGCTGAGCGGCGGCTTGTCGTAGGCGCTGGCAATGCTGAACACGACTTGGCCCTGCCACACCAGCGCGTCCACGTGAAACACGTCGCTCGGCACGAACTGCTCCAACAATCGGCGGGACTGCTCGTCGCCGAGCTGATCGAGCCAGCGCCAGACTTGTTCGGCGTCCTCGCAGCGCTTGATGCCCATCGCGCCGGCCTCGTGGCGCGGCTTGAGCAACCACGGCGGCGGCACGCGCGCCATCCATGCCCGCAGGACGTCGTAGTTGAACACCGGCGTGAACTCGGGCGTCGGGATGCCGGCAGCCTGCGCCCGCGCTCGCATCGCCAGCTTGTCGTTGAACGGCTGCGCTTCCGAGGCGGTCATACCGGGCATGATGAAGTGCTCACGCAACGCGCCGGCCGTCTGCACCTCGTATTCGTCCAGCGGGATGATGAGATCGAATTGCAGGCCGCGCGCCATGTAACTGGCCGCGTTGAGGACATGTGGGCGGTTCGCCAGGCTGTGCATGTAATGAATGCCTTCGAGCGATTCGTAGGGCCACGCGTCATCGCGCCAGCGCTCCTCGGTCAATAGAAACACGCGGCAGCCCAGGCGCTTCAGCTCCTGGATCAGGCGCTGGCCCTTGACGGCGCTGCTCAGGCACAGGACAGTGAGCGGTTTCGACATGGCGCCTCCCTCATGCGGTTTCGACGTCTAGCGCTGAATCGTGGACGCGGTTGGCCGGAATGTCAACTCCACCGAAGGCGCTGGGTTGCGCCCTGCAGGCGTGATATTCTCTCTGCGCGGCGAGCGTTTCGCCCCACGTCGGTATGCGCAAGACCGCTGTTGTGCCCAAGAGCCTCTTTCGAGACTTCCGAAGATTGTTCATTAGCTTTGGCGGGTTCTTCGTTGCCGAGGTCATCATCCTGGTCGCGCTCGTCCTGGCTGTGCCGCCCGCCTCGTTCGCGCCGCCTTCCCCCGGCCTGATCGCACGCGGCTTGGGCGCGGCCTTCATCATCGCAGCGGCCAACTTCGCCATTTTGCCGGTGTTGCTGTGGTTGCGCGCGCCATTGATCGTCTTTGCCGTTGGGGCTGCTACGCTGATCGTCAACACGTTGCTGCTCGTGTTGACGGCCGATCTCTTGCTCGGCGCGCGCGTCGGCTCGGGGCCGCTGGGCATCTTTCCGAGCGCGCTCTTCCTTTCGCTCGCCAATGCCATTGCTGGGGGGCTGATCGCTCTGGACGATGACTACACCTATCTGCGGTTTGCGATTCACGCGGTGCGCGGAAGTGGCGCTCGCCTTGGCCGGCCCAAAGACGCCGGCCATCGCGGCATGGTCCTGCTGGAGATTGACGGCCTCTCTTATGAGCGCATGCGCGCGGCGGTGGCCCATGGGTTGATGCCGGCCGTGCGCGATTTGCTCAGGGCCGGTTACTGCTTGATGCGCTTCGACTGCGGGTTGCCCTCACAAACCTCATCGTCGCAGGTGGGCATCATGTATGGCGACAACGAGGACATTCCGGCCTTTCGTTGGTACGACAAGCGCCGGCGCAGGATGCGGGTTTCAAACAACCCGGACGACGCCCACTTCATCAACGCGCGCCACAGCAACGGGCGCGGGTTGTTGCGCCGGGGCGCGTCCATCAACAACCTGGTCAACGGCGATGCGGCGCGCTCGCTGCTCACGCTCAGCACCCTCCCTCGCAACAGCCAGCTACAGACCGAGCGCGCGCTGGATGTGCTCGCCTCATTCTGGCTCAACCCTTACACCTTCGGCCGTACGTTGGCCCTGTGTGTGGTGGACGTGTGCATCGAGATTTACCAGGCGCTCCGCCAGCAAATGCGCGGCGGCTGGCCGCGGCTCGACCGCCGCTTTCCCAGCCCGTACACCGGCCTGCGCGTCGTGACTAACGTGTTGCTGCGCGATCTGGCCGTCTATGCGACGATGCACGAGATCATCCGCGGCGCGCCGGTGATCTACATGTCATTCATCGGCTATGACGAAGTGGCGCATCACGCCGGCCCCGACTCGCCGGACGCGATGAACACCCTCCGCGGGTTCGATCGGCACATCCGGCACATTCAGCAGACCATTCGCCACTTCGCGCCGTTTGACTACGACTTGATCATCCTATCCGATCACGGCCAATCGGCCGGCGCGACCTTCCGGCAGCGCTACGGCTGCACGCTGCGCCGCTTGATTGACGACCTGACGCGCACCGATGTGCATGTGGGAGAAGAACGGGCAACCGAGGCCGGCCACTCCTTCGTGCAAGCCCTGATCGCCGAGCTGCACGCGGCCAGCCAACATCTCCGGTCGCAGGAAGGGCGGCGCATTCGCCGGGCGGTGATGCGCGCAACGGCCCACACGCTCGAAGGCGTGGAGAAGCGCCGCCCACAGCCGGGCATGCAGGGCGGGGACGACATCATCGTCTGCGCATCGGGCAACCTTGCCCACATCTACTTCAACTCGGTCGGCGAGCATCGCGTCTCGCTGCAAGCCATCGAGGCTGAGCATCCCGGCCTGGTGGACGCGCTGATTCAGCACGAGGGTATCGGCTTCGTCGTGGCAGCCAGTGATGACGGGCACGTGTTAGTGTTGGGCAAGCGCGGCGCCCGCGACCTCAGCATCGGCGCCGTGACCGGCGAGGATCCGTTAGCGCCTTTCGCAGATGGCGACCTGCACTGTCGCGCGGAGCAACTGCTGCGCCTGGCCCGGTTTGAAAGCTCCGGCGACCTGATCTTGAACAGCGCGATCTATGCCGATGGCAGCGTTGCCGCCTTCGAGGAGTTGATCGGTTCGCATGGCGGGTTGGGCGGCCAACAGACGCACGCTTTTATCCTGCACCCTGGCATCGCGCAAAGCGATGACAATCACATCAGCAACTCGGCGGACGTGTATGCGCTGCTGGAAGCGTGGAAGCGTCGGGGCCATCCCGACTGAAGCTGCGCGTTGCGACGCGGCCGCCGACCACCTTTCATTCGGCCGCTTTGCCGGCCGTTTGCGCATCGGTGCGTTGCTCGGCAAGGCGCACCAGGTCCCAAAACTCGCTCTCGAACTGGCTCTTGCCTTCCTCGCTGGGCAACTCTTGAAATAGCGCGCGGTAAGCCAAATAGAACGCCGCAGCGAATACGACCAACGACGCCAGCGTGAAGGCGACGCGCGTGATCGCGTTCACTCCCGCCACCTGACTGTTGAACGTATCCGTGCCGAACGGCGCGGTCACGATGTTCGCGTTGAGCAGAAAGTTGGCGACGCCGAGCGCTGCGTTCATCCCACCGACGAGCGCCGTCGCGGTGACTAGGCCGCGTCTCACTTTGGGTTTGGCGATCAGCGAGCGCCATGCGCTGTCTTTCTTGGGCGTGTCGGGTTGCAAGACCTGCGCGATGAAGAATTGGAACATCGGCTTGCCGATGGCGATCGAGCCGAAGAATAGGACTACGGCGCCGATTAGGCCGGCGGTGTCCTTCAGCGCGTAGCGCCAGCCATCTACGAACCAAAATGCCAGCACGCCGTTCATGATCGCCGTGAGCGCGACGTAGGTCGCGATGGCGTTGAAGCGCCGGCTGATGAGGAACGTATCGGCCAGCACGTAAGCGACCGGCACCAGCGCGGCGATCACATAAGCCACCGGCGCGCCGAGCGGCCTGGTGAGGTTGTTCAGGATAAGAATGGGGATGATGGCCCCCATCACGATGTCGAGCAGCAGCTTCGTCCAGCCTTTCATGAACGCTGATTATCCCCGAGTGTCCGCTTATCCTCCGCTCACGTGCCTGCATATACTGCCGCGCATGTCTCGCGTCGTTCGACTGATCATCCCGGCAGGAGTTGCTGCGGTGCTGGCAGCCCTTGCGATTTTCAACCTGGCTCAGGCTGACCGCGGCATAGCGCGTCTGGCGCGCGACGTGGACGGCGTGCCGATGACGCTCTTCCTGCCTGCCGACTCGACACCGCACCCTCAAAGCGCGAGACGCCCCGCCGTCCTGGTCGTGCACGGCTTTAGCGGCAACCGCCAGTTGATGTACGGTTTCGGCTACACGTTGGCGAAGAATGACTACGTCGCGGCGCTGATTGACTTCGCCGGTCACGGCGCCAGCCTAGATCGCCTGCCGGATTCGTCTGCCGGCGATGCGCAATATCAGAAGCTCGCCGCGAACATCGCAACGGCGCGGGCGCACCTGCGCGCGCAACCGTTCGTTGATCCTGAGCGCGTGGCGATCCTGGGCCACTCGATGGGCGCAAGCGCCGTCTCACGCTACGGCAGCACGCACGGCGATGTGCCGGTCACGATTGCGCTGTCGCTGGGCAACTTCGGTCGTCAATTGCCCAACGACCCCAGCCGTCCGCGCAACTTCCTGATCCTGGTCGGCGCCAACGAGTTCGCCGGTTTCCTCCAGGGCAGCACCGCCGGCCTCACCGCAGCCTACCCCGACGGCGTGCCCGGCGTCACTTACGGCAGCTTCGCCGACGGCACAGCGCGTCGGCTGATCTATGCGCCCGGCGTAGAGCATATCAGCATCCTCTTCAGCCACGACGTCTATCGTGAGGTGGTGCGCTGGCTCGATCAGGCGTTCGCCATCGGCGCGCCGGATCGCCCGGTCGAGGCCGATTCGCGCATCGGCTGGGTGCTGTTGCTCTATCTGGCGGCGGCCATGGGTTTTCGACCGCTCGCGGCGCTCCTGCTACGCGACCGCGCGGCCAACGCAACGACGGCGCGCTGCGCAGCCTCCGGCCGGTTTGTCATCCTCAGCGCACTGGTTGCGGCGGTCGTCGCGCCGGTTGTTTTGCAATTCGGCGACGTGCTCTATCGCTGGATGCCCCTTACGGTTGGCAACTACGTGGGCATCTACTTCCTGATCTACGGGCTCATCGTCGGCGGCGCGTATCTTGCATTGCAGCGGCGCCAGGCGCCCGCGGCTCAGCCCGCGGCAGCCGAGCAGGGGGAACCCGCTGCGCCGGCGTCGCTCGGCGTCGTTAACGCTGCGTCGTCCGATTTCGCGCTCAAGCCTGCCCTGGCAACCCTCGCGCTGACGGCTTATGCGCTCGTCACGTTTGGGCTCACGGCGCACCTCACGTGGACCAACTTCGCGCTGGTGGGGGATCGCGCGTGGATTGCGGGAGCGTTATTTGCTTGTTGCTTCGTCTTCTTTTTGGCCGACGAGTGGATGGTCGCCCGTGCATCGCGCCGCGCTCGCGCCGGCCTCTACGCGCTGACCAAACTGATCGTCATCATCAGCCTGATCGCCTCGGTCGGCTTGTTCGGCGCGCCGGGCTTCTTGCTTTTGCTCGCGCCGGTGATCGCCGTGCTGTTCCTGTGGCATGGCCTCTATTCGCATTGGTTGTTCGGCATGGCGCGCCAGCCGTGGATCGCCGCCATCCTCAACGCGGCAGTATTGGCTTGGGTCATTGCAGCGACATTTGCAGTTGTGCAATATTGACCGGATTCATGGTTCCAGCGCTGAGACAAACTCGCGGAGCGCGCCGACGACCCGCTGCGCCTGCTCCGGCAGTTGACCGCCGTTCAGCATCCTGACGCGCTTCGCACGTTGACCGTCGTTGACCGTGATCGAATAAGCGAAGCAGTCCGCGCATGCGATGTCCTCGTAGGTTTCGTCCAGCTCGAAGAAGCCGGCGGCCGTGAGTTCGGCCAGCAACTGCGCCACCTGCGCCGGCGGCAGGGCATACGTCTTGCCGTTGTGATCCATCACGCTGCCGTCGCCGCGGATGACCCACGATCGTTCGATGCCGCCGATGCCGCCGCTGATCTGGAAGGCGATCTCGATTTCGGACTCGGCAGACGCTCGGGTGGCAGCCGGCGGTGGTGCAGCGGGGGTGCGAGCGGGTCGCGGGGGCGGTGCTACTGCGCAGCCGGCAAGCCATGCAATCAGGCAGAGCACGGCTAGCCCACGCCGGCCCCAACAGGTGAACACGACGCAGATTCTACAACAGAGCGCCGAGCTGCGCGCGATGTCCGCTGTTTCAGTTCCTTCTCATCCTGGCTCGCTAGCATGGCGTTGTGCGCCCACGCCTGGTGGATTGGACTTTGTTCGCCCTGGCGACGTTTGCCGCCGGCAGCGGTTTCGGCGCGTGGGTGTTGCTCGACGCGCAGGCGGCGCCGGTCATCGCCGTCCATGCTGCCGTCGGGCTTGTGATCCTCGTCCCACTGGCGTGGAAGTTCCGCCGCGTGCGGCCGCGCGTGACACACGCCGGCGCCTGGGACTGGAAGACGCCGCTCTCCATCTTGACCGCGATGGCTGCCGTCGGCTCGGCCGTCACCGGCATCCTCTGGACCCATGCGCAAGCGCCGGTCGGCTACCCGAACGGCATGCACCTGCACATCGTCCTGGGCATCGCGCTGATGGTGTTGCTTGGCGGTCACGTCGTCTTGCGCTTCCGGCGGCCGACGCAGCGCGACTTGCCGAACCGACGCGACGCGCTGCGCTGGCTGGGCATGCTCGGCCTGGGTGCGCTGGCGCTTCCGGTGCAGCGCGTCATCAATGACGCGCTCGAACTGCCCGGCGCCCAGCGTCGCTTCTCCGGCTCGCGCAGCGCGGGCGACGACACCGGCCCGGCCATGCCGGTCACGAATTGGATGTTTGACCGTCCGACGCCGGTGGATACAGCGATGTGGCGCTTGATGGTGCACGGCGCAGTGGAACATCCACTCGCCCTGCGGCTGAGCGACCTGCGCCAGGATTACCCGGTTGCGACCCTGCGCGCGACGCTGGACTGCACCGGCGGCTGGCACAGCACACAAGATTGGCGCGGCGTGCGCGTGGGAGACTTGCTCGATCGCGCCGGCGCGCGCGCCGAAGCGCGCTTCGTCAGTTTTGTGTCGGTCACCGGCTATCGCTGGAGTCTGCCCCTGGCCGAAGCGCGCGAGGCGCTGCTGGCCACGCACTACGAAGATGCGCCGCTCGATCATTGGCACGGCGCCCCGCTGCGGCTGGTGGCGCCCGGCCGGCGCGGTTTCATGTGGGTGAAGTGGGTGCGCGAGGTCGTCGCATTGACCGAGCCGGATCTCGGCCGGTGGATCGCCATTTTCACCAGTGGGTTCAGTGATGGCTAAGCCGGCCCGGACGCGGGCAAAAGATCCCCCTATTGAGCAGAGGCCCGCAAAGGCGGGCGAGGACACGGCCTTCCCCCACCTGGAGCTAACCGCCATCATCCTGCGATTGCTTCGGGCGCGCGGGCCAGGTAAGACGATCTGCCCTTCCGAGGCGGCGCGCGCCTATGCGCCGGATGATTGGCGCAGGCAGATGCCGGCGGTGCGCCAGGCCGCGCTCGATCTGGCCGACGCCGGTCAGATCGTCGTCCTACAGCGCGGCAGGGAAGTGGATGGCCGTTCGGCCAGAGGCCCGATTCGACTCGCCTTGCGAGACTCAGGGTGTCCGTGGGAGACTACTCCACAGTCATCGGCAGCGCGATGCCGAATGTGCTACCCGCGCCAGGGGCGCTCTCGACGAACGCCGCGCCGCCGTGCGCCTGGGCGACGCTCTTGACGATGGCCAGGCCGAGGCCGCTGCCCTCGGCATGGTGATGCTTGCCTCGATAGAAGCGCTCGAAGACATGCGGCTGGTCCTCGGGCGCGACGCCGATGCCGGTGTCGCGCACCAGCAAGCGGGCGTGGCCGCCCGCGACCTCCGCGCATACCTCCACGCGCCCGCCGGCCGGCGTGAACTTGAGCGCGTTCTCGATCAAATTCGACAGGGCGATCTCGATGCGCGCGCGGTCGCAGCGGACGACGAGCGGCGCGGGCGTGGGATGCACGACCAGGCGGATCCCTTTCTGTTCAGCCGCCTGCGCGAACGGCTGAGCAGCCGACGCGAGCAACTCCGCAACGTCGTGCTCGGCAAGTTCCAGTTGGGCAATGCCGGCGTCCAGGCGAGATAGATCGAGCAGGTTGCGCGTGATCCACTCCAGTCGGGTGAGCTGCGTCGCGTTTTGCGTCAGGAACTCTGCGCGAATGTTCGGATCGTCGCCAGCCGGGCCTTGTAGCAGCTCGTTAGCCATCTTCAGCGCGGTGATCGGCGTGCGCAACTCGTGTGACGCATCGGCGATGAAGCGACGAAGGGCGTCGCGTTCTGCCGAGAGCGCCTGGAAGCTGGATTCCAGCTTGGCCGCCATGTCGTTGAAGCGGACGGCCAGTTGCTCGATCTCATCGCGCGGCCGGCCCTGGGCGCGCAGCGGCGCGCGGGCCGAGAAGTCGCCTTGCGCCATGCGCGCGGCGGCCGCGGTCAGGTCGAGCAGTGGCGCCGACAAGCTGCGACTGACCCACAGGCCAGCCAGCACGGCCAGCAGCGTCGCACCCAACGCGGCGAGCATGAAAGCGCGCTGCGCTGTTTGCAGCGTGGCCGCGTTGAGCGCTGAGGCACTGCTCAGCTCGACATAGCCGATGATTGCGTTGCCCAGCTCGACCGGCACACGCACCTGTGCGCGCGTCGCCTCGGCGAGCGCCGGCGCTGCCGGTTGCGTCGGCAGCGGTTCGGCCTGCTTGCGCAGCTCGGAGAAGATGAATTGATCGCCGTAGGGGCTGGGTAAGCGCTCGACGACCATGATCTGCGCGTTCGGCGACGTCTCGCTCACGCCCAGCACCTCGAGCAGGCGCGCTTCAAATTCGGGATAGGTCATCCGCCGCGAGAACAACCCGGCGATGATCCAGGGCGATGGCCTGTCGGCGCCAACGAAGTCGGGGCGATTGGGTGGGGCAATCCACATCAGGCGATCCGCTGCGCCGCGCGGGCCGGAATCCACCAGCAGGTTGCCGTCGGCGTCCAGGATGCGCACCTGCACATTGCCGAGGAAGGCCGCCATGTCGGCCAGTTGTTGCAGGCGATACAGGTCGGACACGGGCTGAATCGAACGCGCTGCCTGGCGTGCGATGGCTTGCGCGTTCATCGTCAGCAGCTCGGTCTCGCGCTGCGCCAGGTTGCCGCGGATCAGCTCGAGCGCCAGCGCCCCTACGACGCTCACCGTGAGCGCGGCCAGCAGCGCATAACTCAACACTAACCGCCGACGAATCGAAAGTGCCCGCATCAGGTCATTCCTCTGCTGTTATGCGAATCCCCACAGGCGCCACGGGCCGCCGTAGTTCGTCGCGGCCCGTGGAAGAAATCATAAGCGAGTGCGGGGAGGCGCCCGGGCTATGCGTCGCGCCCGGTCGCATCCGGGGCTTGCGGCGGCAGCAACGGCGGCAACGGCAGATCATCGAAGTTGAACGGCAAGCGGAAGCCGGGGATGATCTCGAAGCCTTTCGGGCTATTCTCTTCGCCGTCGGGCAACAGGCGCTCAACGCGGAGGAATTGCCCAAGCGACACACCCATGTAGGCGGCACCGGCCTTGTCCGGGTTCTCGCCCAGCGTGACGGTGATCTCGACCGGCTTATCTTCTTGGCGGCGCTGTACGCTCAGCGTGATGCGGTCGCCGGGTTTGCTGGCGCGCACCAATTCGACCAGGTCTTGCGGTGACGTGATCGGCTTGTCGTTGGCCGCGAGAATCAGGTCGCCCCGCTTCAGGCCGGCCTTGTCCGCTGGGCTGCCGACCACGACTTCGTTGATCGTCACAGCGGCCCAAGTTTCGGTCGCTGGCGCGCGGTCGCGCGGCAGGACGGGTGGGAAGCGTCCGATGGCGTCGAAGGCCGGCGCGTAGCGAATGCCGAGGAAGGCCGCCCCTTTCTTCTGTGGGTTTTCACCCAACGTCACCTTCAACGTCTTTTCGGCATCGTCGCGTCGGAGGGTGAGCGTCACGGTGTCGCCGGGCTTGAAACGGGCGATTACGTCGGCCAGCGGGTTCTGCGCGTCCAGCCGGTTCTCGTTCACCGCGATGATGATGTCGCCGCGCCGCAGGCCGGCTTTGGCTGCCGGGCTGTTGGTGATCACCTCGGTGACGCGCACCTCGGATGAAAAGCGTGATAGCCATTCCTCCAGGCGCTTGCGCCACGCCTCCGGGTCGAACGGCAGCGGTCTAGGCGCTTGGTCGGGCGGGGCCGGCATGGCTTCGGCCCATGGTGATGGATCTTGGAGAGGCGTCACGCCCAGGATGGGGCGGCCGTCCGCCTCGCCCAGCTTAACCTGAACGGTCAACTCGCGGTCGCCGCGGGCGACGCGGATTTGCACTGTGTCGCCTGGCTTGTGGCCGGCCAGCGCGTCGCGCAGCGCCTGCGCGTCATTGACTTCAACGTCGTTGACCTTGAGGATGATGTCGCCGCGGCGCAGGCCAGCCTTCGCCGCTGGGCTGCCGCGTGGCACGGCGACGATGAGCACCCCTTTCTCCTCATCCTCCGCTTGCATCACAGCCGCAGCCGGCGTTTGAGCTGCGGCGATGTTCGATGCCGCCGCTGCGCCCACCAGGGCGATGACCAGAGCAGCGATCAAGCGCACCCCTTGCAACTTGCTTTTCGTCATATCGCTCATCTCCTGTTTCGCGTTTGATCTTCGGATGAGATTCTAGGGAGGAATGTTTGCGGCGCGTCGGTGCATTCGGTTAAGGTTTGGTAACGCGCACCGGATAGCCGGCGGCGATTTACGGCTCGAACTTGTAGCCGACGCCGCGCATCGTCACCAGCCAGCGCGGTTGAGCGGGGTCGTCTTCGAGCTTCTCGCGCAGGTGGCGGATGTGCACGTCCACGGTGCGGTCGTCGCCAATGCCGCTGCTGTAACCCCATACGGCTTCGATCAGTGCGCTGCGGCTGAATGGCCGGTGCGGGTGGGTAATCAGATAGCGCAGCAGCTTGAATTCGGTCGGCGTCAGGGGGATGGTCTTGTCGTCTCGTTCGACGACCAGACGCGCCAAGTCCACTTTGATGTTGCCGAAGATGATTTCCGAGGCGTCCGCGTCGTTGACGGCCAGCTCGCCGTATGTGCGGCGCAGGGCGGCGCGCACGCGCGAGATCAGCTCTCGCAGGCTGAACGGCTTGACGATGTAATCGTCGGCGCCCAATTCCAGACCGAGGACCTTGTCTACTTCCTCGTCGCGCGCGGTGACCATCAGGATCGGTTGGCGTTTGCCCTCGGCGCGCAGTTGCCGACACACGTCGAAGCCGCTCATGCCCGGCAACCGCGCGTCCAACAAGATCAGGTGAATGATTTGCTTGCGCACGACTTCCAGCGCCGCCTCGCCGGTCTCGACCACGGTGACGGCGAAACCTTCCTGCTTCAGGGCAAATTCCAGGCCGCGCGAGATCGCGCGGTCATCCTCGACGACGAGGATATGATGAGATATCTCGTTCATGAGCAGCCAGATGATAGAAGCGTAGGATAAGAGGATGAATAGCGCGCGTTTCCGGTCGGCCAATTGTCCGGCGCTGCGCGCGGCGAGGGCGGCTTGAATCTACTCATGCGCGGAGCGATGCCAAACCGCTTCGGCATTGCGCGGCGCTCCTAGGGTAACATTGCGCCGTGTCCGGGGGGCTTGACACTCTCACCCTGAGTGTGCTAACATTGCCCTCGGCGTTAGCACTACTAAGGCTTGAGTGCTAAGTGCTGACACTCATCTAACACTCTTGTAGCAGACTGCTCGCCAGTCAAACAAATTTCCAGGAGGGAAAGCAATGGCGAAGAAAGACTCAGTTATGACAAAACTCAACATTCGCCCTTTGGCCGACCGCGTTGTGGTTGAGCCGATGGAGGAAGAAGAAGTGACGTTTGCCGGCGGCAAGCTGGTGCTGCCAGAGACGGCCAAGGAAAAGCCCCAGAAAGGCGTTGTGCTGGCTGCCGGCCCTGGCCGCAAGGACGATGACGGCAAGCTGGTCCCCATGGACGTTAAGGTAGGTGATCAGGTGCTCTACGCGAAATACGCCGGCACCGAGATCAAAATCGAAGGCAAGAAATACCTCATTCTCAAGGAGAACGACATCCTCGCAGTTGTGGAGTAATTCGTAGGCTGTAATCGGCGGTCGTCCGTGATGCGCCGGTTACCCCTCACCGATTACTGAATCACCAACTGATTTAGGGAGAGATCGAGATGGCAAAGCAACTGATTTTCAACGAAGAAGCTCGCCGCAGCCTGAAGCGCGGTGTGGACACCCTGGCGGCAGCCGTGGCTACTACCCTCGGCCCGAAGGGCCGCAACGTGGCGCTTGACAAGAAGTATGGTGCGCCGACCGTCACCCACGACGGCGTGACTGTGGCTAAGGAGATTGAGCTGGCCGACCCGTATGAGAACATGGGCGCGCAGCTCCTAAAGGAAGCAGCGACCAAGACCAACGACATCGCCGGCGACGGCACCACTACGGCGACTGTGCTCGCCCAGATCATCGTGCATGAGGGCTTGAAGAACGTCGCTGCCGGCGCAAATCCGATGCTCATCAAGCACGGCATCGAGAAAGGCGTTGAGGCCGTGGTCGAGTACCTCAAGGAGATGGCCGTCGAGGTGAACAAGAAGGACCAGATCGCCCAGGTGGCCACCATTAGCGCGCAAGACCCTGAGATC
Source organism: Candidatus Roseilinea sp. NK_OTU-006 (assembly GCF_012931985.1). GTDB lineage: Bacteria > Chloroflexota > Anaerolineae > J036 > Brachytrichaceae > JAAFGM01. The sequence continues at coordinate 9,787 of NZ_JAAFGM010000020.1, read as the reverse complement.
GGCAATCTGATCGCCGAAGTGATGGAGAAGGTCGGCAAGGATGGCGTGATCACGGTCGAGGAGAGCAAGTCGCTCAACTTCGAGACCGAATACGTCGAGGGCATGGAGTTCGACCGTGGCTACATCTCCCCCTACTTCATCACCAACCCGGAGCGCATGGAGGCGGAGATCAAGGATCCGTACATCCTGATTCACGACAAGAAGATCAGCGCGGCTGCCGACATCATCCCGTTGCTGGAGCGACTGGTGCAGCGCGGCAAGCGCGACCTGGTGATCATCGCCGAGGATGTGGACGGCGAGGCGCTGGCTACGCTGGTGCTGAACAAGCTGCGCGGCATGTTGAACGTGCTGGCCGTCAAGGCGCCTGGCTTCGGTGACCGCCGCAAGGCGATGCTGCAAGACATCGCCATCCTCACCGGCGGCCAGGTCATCACCGAGGAGATGGGCCGCAAGCTGGAAGGCGTGCAGATCGAGGACCTTGGCCGTGCGGATCGCGTGGTGAGCACCAAGGACGACACCACCATCATCGGCGGCAAGGGCGATGAGAAGCGCATCAAGGCCCGCATCGAGGAGATCCGCGTCGAGATCGAGAAGAGCACCAGCGACTACGATAAGGAGAAGCTGAACGAGCGCCTGGCCAAGCTGGCCGGCGGCGTGGCGGTCATCCGCGTCGGCGCGGCCACCGAGACCGAGCTGAAGGAGAAGAAGCATCGCGTCGAGGATGCGCTCTCGGCCACCCGCGCGGCGGTTGAAGAGGGCATCGTGCCCGGCGGCGGCGTGGCGCTGCTGCGCGCCGTGAGCGCCCTGGATAACGTCAAGATGCAGCACGAGGATGAGCAGGTCGGTGTGAACATCCTGCGCCGTGCGCTCGAAGAGCCGATCCGCCGCATCGTGGCCAACGCCGGCATGGATGGCAGCGTCGTCGTGCAGCAGGTGCGCGCGATGAGCAAGGAGAAGAAGTTCTTCGGCTACGACGTCATCGCCGGCGACTATGTGGATATGCTCAAGGCGGGCATCATTGACCCGGCCAAGGTGACCAAGGGCGCGCTGCAGAATGCGGCCTCGATCGCCAGCATGATCCTGACCACTGAAGCGCTGGTGACGGACATCCCGGAGAAGGAGAAGACCCCGGCCACACCTTCGAGCGGGATGGGCGGCGACTTCTAAGCGCGAGAACCAGGTTAAAAACAAGAACCAGGCTTCGCCAGAAGCCTGGTTTCGCTTTTCCAGCGGAGAGGACAGGATTTGAACCTGCGAGGCCTTTCGGCCCACGCGCTCTCCAGGCGCGCGCATTAGACCGGGCTATGCTACCTCTCCGTGGGGGGATAATTTTACACGATGTGTTCGCTCACATCGCTCACCCTAATGCGGTTCACCGGCGCGGCGCGCATTTGGATGATGACCCAAATGGCGTTCGCGCGTCCGGCGTTGCGCCGCATCCCCGGACTGCGTTTTTGGAAGCTGCTCGGCGTCGGCGATGGCTTTAGCCTGCGCCCCGACCTCGGCGCCTATGGCTTGCTGGCGGTGTGGGCATCGTCTGAATGCGCGGATGCATTCTTCGACGGCGCGCCGGTGATGCGTCGCTTTCGTCGCCACGCCGACGAAGTGTGGACTGTGCGCATGGTCGTGATTCAGTCGCGTGGTGCTTGGTCGGGCATCAACCCCTTTCGGCCGGTTGCCTCACCGGATGGTGGGCCGCTCTGTGTGCTGACGCGCGCCACCATCCGATGGCGCCGTTTGGCCGCGTTCTGGTCGCACGTGCCCGATATAAACCGAACGCTCGTCGGCGTGCCTGGCCTGGTGTTGTCCGTCGGCATCGGCGAGGCGCCGGTGGCGCGCCAGGCGACCTTCAGCCTGTGGCGTTCGGATGCCGACATGCGCGCGTTTGCCTATCGCCAGCCAGCGCATGCCGAAGCGATCCGGTGCGCGCGCAACGAATCGTGGTACGCCGAAGACCTCTTCGTGCGCTTCAAACCGCTCTCGGCCGAGGGAACTTGGCGCAGTGATGAGCCGCTGGCGCGAGCGCGTGATGCTGAATGATCGCACGTTGTGGCGCCGGCTCGGCGGCCGGCGATTGTCAGGGGCGCCGGGCCGATTTTGCGTAGGGGACGCGCTTGCCCTTCGCTCCGACGCGCCAGTGCGTTGCAGATGGTTATCCCACATCGCGTGTGGGATATCGTGTGGGATATTGGCGCTGAGAGCCCTGAGAGCGGTGACTGTCACACGGCGGGTGTAATCTCGTCCTTGCAAGTGACGCGCTGGGATACCTAAGCGGATCGTACCGCGTGCTCAACGCGCAGTTGCAACTTCAACTGCCCGCGGTTGACCGCGCGCCTCACGGGCGCCCCCACAACGCCCCTTCCGCAGCGCACCCGCGTTCCGGCGCTGAGGCAGCGCGCGGGCCTGTTGCGTGTCCTGACCTGAGCAACTTGCCCAAAACTCATGTGACGGATGCCACTGAGCGCACGAGCGAGCGCGGTCTCTTGACAACGCGAGGTTATCGCGTATGCTTTTGTAAAACACTTAGTGTATGAACGCCACGAAGCGGTTCATCCGGCTGTCGCTCATCGAACGCGGGTGACGGCTGTTTCGCATGTTTGCGACTCGCGTGCGTCATCCACAGTTTGGCTCGCGGGGATATGGCCGAACTGTTAGCACTGCGGACTTCAGCATAGCGTGTCTATGTGTGACACAAGCGAGGGAGCGGCGCAAACGTCGCTCTTTTTGTTATCGCAGAGGGAACCAGGGATGGACAATCAGGGTGATCAGTGTACGTCGTGTAGACGCCCATACGCAATGGGGGGCGACCGTCAGGGAGCATGTGCGCCGCTTTACGATGCGCGCTTCGAGCACGACGCGTGCGGCATTGGCTTCCTGGCCGATCTCTCCGGCCGCCCGACTCACAAGATTCTGGATGATGGATTGAAGTGTCTGGAGCGCCTGGCGCATCGCGGCGCGCTGGACGCCGACGGCAAGAGCGGCGACGGCGCCGGTGTGCTGTGCTCACTCCCCAGCACGCTCATCAATCGCGAACTGGAGCGCATCGGTCAGCAGGCGCATCGCCCCGGCGACGTGGCCGTGGGCATGATGTTCCTCCCGCGCGATGCAAACGCCAACGCGCGCACGAGAGAAATCATCGCGGCGGAGCTGGAGCGGCGCGAGCTTCAGGTGCTGATGTGGCGCACCGTGATGCACGAACCCAATGTGCTGGGCAAGCGCGCGTTGGAGATGCTGCCCGACATCCAACAAGTCATCGTTGAGCGCCCTTATGGCTTCCGCACCGAACTTGAGTTCGATCAACAGCTCTACCTGGTGCGGCGCCGCATCGAAAACGCCGTTCAGGCTGCCGGCATCGAGGGTTTTTACATCTGTTCGTTCTCGTGCCGGACGCTGGTGTACAAAGCGCTCGTTTCGGCCACGCAACTGCGCCGCTTCTACATTGACCTCAACGATCCCGACTTCAAGGTCTCGCACGTGATCTTTCACCAACGCTACTCGACCAACACCTTTCCCAGTTGGGAGAAGGCGCAGCCGTTCCGTTTCCTGTGCCACAACGGCGAGATCAACACCGTGGAAGGCAATCAGAACTGGATGCGCGCGCGCGAGCCGGAGCTGAACTCGCCGATCTGGGGCAGCGAGATTGAGCACCTCAAACCGATCGTGGACGTGACCAGCAGCGACACCGGCCGGCTGGATAACGTGATCGAGTTGCTCACCCTGGGCGGGCGAGACATTCGCCATGCGGTCAAGATGTGCATTCCGCAAGCGTGGGAGAAGGATCCCGACCTCTCGCCGGCGGTGAAAGGTTTCTTCCGCTACCATGCCGCGCTCATGGAGCCGTGGGATGGCCCGGCCTCCATCGTCTTTAGCGATGGGACGCTGATTGGTTTGGCGCTCGATCGCAACGGCCTGCGCCCGGCGCGCTACTTGCAGACCAAGGATGGGCTGGTCTACGCTGGCAGCGAAATCGGCGCGCTGGATGTGGAGCCGGAGCGCATCCTCGTCAACGGCAAACTGGGCCCCGGCCAAATGATCTGCGCCGATTTACAAGCGCGCCGGTTGTTCACCAACGATGAAATCCTCAAGGGGCTTGCCTCGCGAAAGCCGTATCGCGAATGGGCTTCGCGCCAGCGCGTGCGCCTGGAGGAAGTGGCGCAGATTGTGATCGAACAGCCCGTGGTCAACTCCGACGCGCTGCTCGTCAAACAAGCGCAGTTCGGTTGGACCAGCGAAGAGCTGACGTTGGTGATCAAGACCATGTTCGAGGACGGCACTGAGCCGGTTGGCTCGATGGGCGATGACACACCGCACGCGGTGCTTTCACCCAAGCCGCGTCCGCTGTTCAACTACTTCAAGCAGCGCTTTGCCGAGGTGACGAACCCGCCGATTGACCACTTGCGCGAGGACCAGGTGATGAGCCTGCGCGTGCTGCTGGGCCGGCGCGGCAACCTGCTGGCCGAGACCGAAGAGCTGGCTCACCTCGTCCGGTTGAACAGCCCGGTGCTTTCCAACGAGGAGCTTAAGGCGCTGCAGAACCTGGACGACCCCGCGTTCCAGTCAGTGGTGCTGGATGCGACCTTTCCTGTGCCGACGCTCGCCCCCCCTGTTCTCGCTCTTGACGCGGAATTGGAGAGTCGGGAGTGTGCGCTGGAGCGTGCGGTGCGCAAGCTATGCGACGACGCCGAACGCGCCGTCCAGTTTGGCGCCAGCATCCTGATCCTGAGTGATAAGAAGACCGGCCCCCAGCGCGCCGTTATCCCGGCTTTGTTGGCCGTAGGCGCAGTGCACCACCACCTTATGCGCCGAGGGCTGCGCAGCCGGGCCAGCTTAGTTGTGGAGAGTGGGGAGGCGCGCGAAGTGCATCACTTCGCTGTGCTGCTCGGCTATGGCGCCAGCGCGATCAACCCCTACTTGGCGCTGGATACGGCGCGCGAAGCGGTGCAACGCGGCCGGGTGCGCGATAAGTCGTTGAGCGAAAGCGAGGTAGTCAGGCGCTACATCAAGGCCGTCGAAAAGGGCATCCTGAAAGTCATGTCCAAGATGGGCATCGCGAGCGTGGATGCCTACACCGGCGCGCAGATCTTTGAAGCAGTCGGCCTGGCACCCGAGCTGATCGAAGTATGCTTTACCGGCACGCCATCGCGCATCGGTGGCATTGGCTTCGACGAGATCGAGCAGGTCGTGCTGCAGTGGCACGCCAACGCCTATCGGCGAATTGAGAATGAAGAATTGAGAATTGAGAATGGAAGCACGCCTGCAAATGCTAATTCCGAGTTCTCAATTCTCAATTCTCAATTGAAACTGGATCATCCCGGCTTCTATAAGGAACGCGCCGGTGGTGAGCCGCATGGGTACTCGCAGAAAGCGGTGCATGCCCTTCAGAAAGCCGTGCGCCTGGGCAACATCTTCGACTACACCGGCGAGACCGAGCAGGTCACCGGCATCGCACGCACAAAGGTCAAGACCTTCACGCTCAACGGCAATTTCCAGCGGGGTTATGCGCTGTATAAGGAATTCGCCAACCTGTTCGAGCCGAACGGCCAGCCGATCGAGCCGCGCGATTTGATGGCGATTCGCTCCGATCGCGCGCCGATTCCAATTGACGAAGTCGAGCCGCTCAGCAGCATCCTGGCGCGCTTCAGCACGGCGGCGATGTCCCTCGGTGCGCTCTCGCCGGAGGCGCACGAGACGCTGGCGATTGCCATGACGCGGCTGGGCGGTCTCAGCAACAGCGGTGAGGGCGGCGAAGAAGCGCGGCGCTTCATGGAGGAGGGCAACAGCGGCATCAAGCAGGTGGCATCCGGCCGCTTTGGCGTAACGCCGGCCTATCTGCTGAGCGCTGCTGAGTTGCAGATCAAAATGGCGCAAGGCAGTAAGCCCGGTGAGGGTGGCCAGATCCCTGGCCACAAGGTGACCGCGCTGATCGCCCGCGTGCGTCACACCGTGCCCGGCGTGGCGCTGATCTCGCCGCCCCCCCACCATGACATTTACTCGATTGAGGACCTGGCGCAGCTCATCTACGATCTGAAGCAGATCAACCCAGACGCCAAAGTGAGCGTGAAGCTGGTGGCCCAAGCCGGCGTAGGCACCATCGCGGCTGGCGTCGTCAAAGCGATGGCCGATATTGTGCTGATCAGCGGCCACAGCGGCGGCACGGGCGCATCGCCGCTGAGTTCGATCAAGAACGCCGGGATGCCCTGGGAGATCGGTTTGGCCGAGACGCAGCAGACGCTGCTGGAGAATAACCTGCGCAGCCGCGTGCGCCTGCGCGCCGACGGCGGCCTGCGCACCGGGCGCGACGTGATTATCGCGGCGTTGCTGGGCGCGGACGAGTATTCGTTTGGCACCGCCGCGCTCATCGCCGAAGGCTGCATCATGGCGCGGGTGTGTCACCTGAATACCTGTCCGACGGGCGTGGCGACCCAGAAGCCGGAGTTGCGCCTCAAGTTTGAGGGCAAGCCGGAGCACGTCATGGCGTATCTGCTGTATGTCGCGCAGGACGTGCGCGAGCGTCTGGCGCAGATGGGCTATCGCTCGCTCGACGAGATCATCGGCCGCTCCGACCTGATCGCTAAGCGCTCGCCCTCGTCGCACGAAGCGCTGCCGGTGCGCCACCGCGAGGAGATGCTCACTCTGCGCAGCCTGAACGTTGTGCCGCCGAGGGATCGCCCGCTGCGCCACAGCGAGCCGGCGCCGCAATATCCGCGCAATGCGCTAAACGAGATGATCGTGCAGGACGCGCGCACCGCCATTGACCAGCAGTGGCCGATCAAGCTGCATTACACCATCCGCAATCAGGATCGCAGCATCGGCGCGCGGTTGAGCGGCGAAATCACAAAGAAGTACTACGATGGCGGCCTGCCGCCCGGCACCGTCGAGATCAGCTTCCGAGGCTATGCCGGCCAAAGCTTCGGCGCATTCACCACCAACGGCATGCGCCTGCATTTAGTCGGCGCAGCCAACGACTACGTCGGCAAGGGCATGCGCGGCGGCGAAATCTCGATTCGTCCCTTCCCCGAAGTGACCTACGTCTGGGCGGATAACCATATCTTGGGGAACACGGCGCTCTATGGCGCGACGGGCGGCGCGCTGTTCGCCGCCGGACGCGCCGGCGAGCGCTTCGCGGTGCGCAACAGTGGCGCGTGCGGCGTCGTGGAAGGCGTGGGCGAGCATGCCTGCGAATACATGACCGCCGGGGTCGTCGTGGTGCTGGGGACGACCGGTCGAAACTTCGCTGCCGGCATGACCGGCGGCATGGCCTTCGTCTACGATCCCGACGGCACCTTCGTCAACCGTTGTAACACCGAGCTGGTGGATGTGGATCGTCTGACCCACCCCGGCATGAAGAAGCTGGTGAAGAGTCTGCTGCGCCGGCACTACGAGCTCACCAATAGCCCGCGCGCCCGCGAACTGCTGACCAATTGGGAAGAGGCGTCCCTGTCGTTCCGGCGCGTGCTGCCCAAGGATCGCGTTGCCGAAATTGAGGCCATCAACGAGTTCTCGGACTTTCAACAGACGTGATGCGCTTAGGGCAGGCCAGGGCATCGCCTTGGCTCGGCCCACCCAGCCTTACCTGAATCGGCGTTCAGCGGACGTAGATCGGATTGCTGTAAATCCAGCCGCGCCACCAGCCGCGAAAGAAGCGCCGCACTTCGACGCGATAAGCGCCCGGCGCGACGCTGGTGTACTCCAGCGACTTGCCCAGCTTCCTTGCTACGGTTCGCCCGTTGTGTTTCAGTGTGACGAAACCGATGCCTGGGCAGCGCACCTCAAAGCGCGTCGCGCCATGCCGATGCAACGTTTCACCCATCGTCGCTTGCGCTGCGCTGCTGCGCGCCGTGAACGTGAAGCCTCGGGCGCAGCCGGCCAGATCATACGCGACGAAGCAGCGCCCGGCTCGCAACGCGTCGTAGATCATGCGTTTATCTTGCGCAACGTCCTGCGTCAATGGCCGTTCGATGAGCAGGTGTGTGTTGATGCAACGAAACAAATAATCGTATGGGAAGATGATCTTCCGAATAGGGCCGATCTGGAAGGGCGCGCCATGCGCGTCGGCATTGCCGATGGCGACCACGCGTCGGCCGTTGCGCAGCAGCTCATCCCACTTGCGCAGCGTGGCTTTGAACGGGCCGCGGATCACCAGCGAAGGGAAGAACGCACCGAACAACGCAGCCGGCCAACTCCACAGCCGAGCCTTGAATTCGGCCATGTAGTTCCAGATCTCAATGCCGGTGTTGTCTTGCACATCCCAGTCCACCCAGGGGATGGCAGCGAAGTCGTCGCTCAGCGGACTACCATACTCAATTGGGTGTGCAAAGAACGTCAGTCCGCCGCGCTGAGCAATCTCATGCGTCAGCGTGTGCGGATTCGACGCGAGCGGGGCAACCTCTGCGTTGATGTTGTACTCTTTGGTTTCTATCCATACCAGAAAGGCCAAATTTTAATCGACGACATACCTATTGAAGAACATGACCTGGATTATCTAAGATCTCAGATGGGGCTTGTGCTTCAGGATGTATTTATATTTTCCGGTGAGTTAAAAAAGAATATTTCGCTTTTTAATGAAAAAATCACGGAAGAAAAAATATTGGAAGCATCAAGACATGTTTATGCAGACACATTTATTTCCCGACTTGAAAAAGGTTACGATACAATATTGGGTGAACGGGGGGCATCCTTATCCGTTGGCGAGAGACAACTTCTGTCTTTCGCCAGAGCCCTGGCTTTTGATCCTAAGATACTTATATTAGACGAAGCCACAGCAAATGTAGATTCTTATACAGAAAAGCTTATTCAGCAAGCGATTAAAAAAGTCCTCAAAGGAAGAACATCTATTGTAATTGCCCATAGGCTTTCCACTATTAAAGATGCCACAAAAATCATCGTTATATATGACGGAAAGATAATTGAGGAAGGAAACCATGAATCACTGATCCGAAAGAAAGGAATGTACTACCATCTATACATGTTACAATTCGCAAAATCTGAAATTGTATAGGGGGACATATGAAACCTTATAGGGGTATTGCTCTTACTATTGCTGGTAGTGATTCCAGTGGAGGTGCAGGCATTCAGGCTGACCTAAAAACTTTTGAAGCTTTTGACGTTTACGGAATGAGTGTCATAACAGCTTTAACTGCTCAAAACACCTTCGAAGTTACTGGAATATTTCCAGCTACTCCTGAGTTCGTAGAATTACAGATTAGAACCGTATTCGCAGATATAGTACCTGATGCCGTCAAAACGGGAATGCTTTTTAACACCGGAACAATCGAAGCCGTTGCCAGAACACTAAAAGAATTTGAAGTAAAAAATCTAGTTATTGATCCAGTGATGGTTGCAAAAAGTGGAGCCAAATTGTTGCAAGATGAAGCAATAAATGCATTAATATCTAAACTTCTGCCCATTTCTCTTGTAGTCACTCCAAATATTCCCGAAGCGGAGATAATAGCCAAAATTAAGATCAATACAAAAGATGACTTAATTAGAGCTGGAAAAGAAATACTGAAAAAAGGTCCTAAGTGGGTTTTGATGAAAGGAGGACATGCAGAAACGGAAGAGGCTATTGACTTATTAATATCAAATGGCAGTGTTCTAGAGTTTAGGGAAAAACGGATTCACACAAAGAATACCCATGGAACAGGCTGCACATTATCTTCAGCTATTACCGCCCTCCTTGCCATGGGATATGACGTGCCAGAAGCAACTTTATTTGCAAAAAAATATATCCAGAAAGCGCTAGAAAACGCTCCTGACCTGGGTAAGGGACACGGCCCACTACGTCACA
>NZ_JAAFGM010000051.1 GCF_012931985.1 Candidatus Roseilinea sp. NK_OTU-006 | reverse complement strand
GCGGAGCTCCACACCCTGGTGCAAGGGGGTCGCGATGATGAGGGGGCTGAGCAATCCGCTGCCGATGATCGGTCTCGGCCAATATTACCCCGAAATGGAGGGCGCGGTGGAAAGCGCAGGCGTGGGCACGAGTCCGTGGATGGTGAGCTACCTGGCGATCACGTTGGGATGGGCCCGGCAGACCCGGGCGCTGGCGGTTGGCAATGGGTATCTGTTTGAGCGAAGTGCGGCCAAATTTGGGCTGCGATATGTGAATGGGGCGCTGCACGAAAAGCGCCCGATCCTATATGACGGAGGCTATCGCGCTCCGACAACAAATGGGGCGCAGCTCATACAGACGTGGGACGAAGTGGTGGCGCTGCACAATCCGCCTGCGCAGCTGACAGCTACGATTGGGGCCTCTGACACAAGCTTCACTGTGAATTGCAACAGCGGAACCCTTGGGTGTCCCAGAGTCGGGTTCGCCAATGGGGCAACAAATGTTGCCAAGATCGAGAACGAGTTTATCCGCATCTGCAATAGCACTGCCTCAGGCAGCACTACGACATATACTGTGTGCAGCGGCGGGCGCGGCTATTGGGGCTCTGCTGCCGCAAGCCACGCCGCCGGCACGAGTGTTGATCTGCTGTGGCGCGCGACGACAGATTTGCTGAGCGGGCACACTTACCCGAACCTGATGCTCAATGCGCTTGCCCTTTATGACGACATCGAAGGCACATGGGGCTCCGGGCGCAAAGCACTTGAGAGCCTCATGCCAATGGGCATAGGCCTCGAAGGACGAGTGAACGACCAGCGCTACGCGTTTGTGCCACGGAGCATGACAGGCCCATCGAATGTGCGCGCATGGCGCAGCGGGACGCAGATTCGACTCACCTACAATGCTCCCTCGCTGGCTACTTGCCGAGTGGCCCTGAACCCGACGGACATGGATGATGCCACATGGTCGTCTGATGGGGGTGGGGCACGTTCACGGAGTGTTACGCTTACAAGCGCAGCGGCTGCTACTGTGGCAGTTAGCTGTGCCTATGGAAGGGAATACGTCCAAGTTCCGTAATGGAGGTCGAGATGGTCATTGAGCCAAAGAACCAGTCCCCAATTACAACCGAGGTCGGCGGCGTGATGGATCTGGTAGTGGTACCAGTATTCCAGACACGTGATGACTACAAAGCGCGGTACGGTGCGGAACCTCCGCCACCTGATCCTATGCGGCGAGCGAAGCATTGGTTTGACCCAGCCTATGTTGGTGTCGTTGATGATGGAGAAATGGTGCCATATTTGACCTTGGCCATCCATCCATCCACTGGGCAGCCAATTCCAGGCCCTGATGGAAACCCTAGGTTGGTTACCATCTGGCTCACCAAAGAAGAGGCGGGCAGTGTAAACATCCCGGCTGGTACTGCAAACGAGTTCCCCGCGAACATGCCCATCATGCGCCTTGCGCCCATTCATCCACCTGTGCGACCACTGCATCCGGACGAGCGGCTTGAGTTCGGCATGGGTGGCATTGTCCGCGTGGTGAACATTCGTCTGCGCGAGAAGGCCCTGGCCTCGGCTGACCAGTGGACAGCTGCGGATCGCGCGCTGCTGCGCGCAATCGCAGCCAAGCTCGGCGTCTGACCATGCCCGCCGTCCTGCGCTGCGCAGCCTGTGTCGCATGCGCGTGCGCGTGCTGGCTCGCATGCGAGCTCGCACTCACCGTCCGCGCCACGCGCCGCACCGTTGAGCGCGTCGATGCCCATGCTGTCGCACTGGAGCGGATGCTCGATCAGCGCATAATCGAGCTCATCGAGCGCGCTGATGCACGCATGGCGAGCATCGAGCTACGTGCCGATCGGAGGCTCGCGAGCATCGAGCGGCGTGCTGATGCGCGCGTCTCCGATGCGGTGCAGCGCGCCGACGCCAGGCTAGGGGAGGCGCTCGGGCGCGCCGATGCGCTCGTGTCAGACGTGCGCGCCGTCGCGGTCGAGGCGCGCGAGGCAATCGCGGATCTGCGCGCCGGCACCCGTGAGGCGGCGTCACGGCTGGACTACTGGACGGACTGCGAGGGCAATGGGCTGTGCTGGCAGGGCGCTGTGACGGACACGCTGCTCGCCGCGCGCCGGGCGGCACTGGCGATTGACCGCGCGATGCCGCAGATTGTGGCTGCGACGGAGGCATCGGCGGCAGGTGTGCAGCGGACGGCTGCCGCGAGCGCCGAGACGGCTGCCAATCTGGCGCGCATCACTCAGCCTGGGCCACGCTGGCTGCGCTATGTCGGGCTCGGTCTGGGCGTCGCCGCGCCGGCGAGCCAGGTGGCGCTGCCATTCGTCATCAGGCGGGCGGAGCTGCGGTAAGAAGATCTAGCAGATGACTATAATGTGATCGTCTCATCATCCGGGATGCACAGCTTCTGCCTGAGCTTCTTCCTGAAATACTCCGCAGCCTGGTCCTCAATTTCAAGCGCGAATAGCAGCAGCTTCATCAGCGCGGTTGCATCTGGGCAGCGGTCGCCACGTTCGTAGCCAGCGACCGCCCGGACGCTGAGATCTGTGATGATTGCAAGCTCCTGCTGTGTGATCTTGTTACGACGGCGGAATGTCTTGATTGTCGTAGCTGTATCTCTGGGCCTTCTGCTCATCAATAAATCTCCTCTCCATTGGACTCTGGTGCGGACTCCCATCCGCGCTGCGCAATCCATCGATCCAGCCTCGGCACGTATCTGCCGTTCTCGCGCGTCCACTCCTCGCTCTCTGCCCATGCTGCGTGCACAGCATCGATCTGCTCCGCGATCTGTGCTGGGTGCACCGCTCCGCTGAGCACACCAGCCAGCGCCTGCTCGCACATATGCAGCGAGCCTCGGCGATGTTTTGGATGGCGCGCGTGGATGCGCGCCGCTATGTCAGCGAGAGCAAAGCCGTTGCCTGAATGCTCGCTCTGCTTCTGCTGCTTGCAGTGCTGCTGGTGCGTCTGCGGTTCCGGCGGCAATTTCGATGGCGGCTCGCTCCAATGGATCGGCTGATAATCACGGAAGCGCCGTATGTGGATGCAGCGTATGCCTTGGGCTGTGTACCTGGTGATCCAGTGACCTGATGCCAGCTCCTCCAGCCAGCGCTGGATGTCGGCCATGATGGCCTCGTCAGCGCAGGGGAAGAGAGACCCGGCGATGAACATGAGATTGTCAGGGAGCCTGCCCTCGCGGTCAGCGAGGCACCACAAGCCGATGAATAGCAGGCGCGCGCCGTGCGGCAGGCGCGCTAATTCCAAATCCTGCCAAAATTGGGCTTTGATCACGCGGCTGCGCATTGGTGTCCTCACGAGCGCGTGCAGTGGCAGCGCTCGACCATGGAGTAGATCTGCTGTCCATCGCCGGCGCGAGCAATGCGATCTCCGCTGACCTGCCATTCGACGATGGCAATGTGCTCTGGCCGTTGAATTTCCGTGACCACAGCTTTGCCTATTGGCTGACCTGCCGAGTCGAGCTGCCATGTAGCGAGCGCCCAGAAATGTCTCCATCCTGTGCCATCGCAATCGAGACATGATGCTCGCGCGCGTGGTGCCTGTGCTGCTGGATCAGGGGTGGATTCGGCCAGCGATTTAATCTCAGCAGGCGTTGGCACGATCTGCTTATCGCAGAGCGCCGCATCGATCACAGCGCGCGCATGACTCAGCGATGCGCAACATTGCGCGAGCGCCGTTACGAGCTCGGAACGACCCTCACGCTCGAGGTCGCGCCAGCCGCGGAGCGCGGAGAGGCGCTTGACCTGTTCGCTCAGCGCTTTCCTGTCAGTCAGCATTGTGAGCCTCCAATGGATCGCTGCTCTGCGCGCTATCGAGCAATTTCCATGTCCTGCAGCGCCCGCCAGTTGATCCTGGCGCGGCGGATACGCCCAGCCTGTTCCCCGACATATTCGGCGGCTCCGTAGCGCGCGAGCAGATCGATGGCGTCATTGTAGGCGCCGATGCCGCTGGTTTGCAGCAGCCCGCCGCCGTCATAGCAGGCCTGCGTCAGCACCTCAGCGAGCATTTGCAGCGCCTCTCTGAGTTGGTGATCCGTGATCATCCGATCTCCTCCGTGTCGGGGATGCGGCGGGATGATCCGCCGCCCCAGTCCCTCCAACATGTCATCGCAGCTCATAGCCGCGCCTCCAGCATTCGCAGAGCATCTAGCACCTCTGCAGCTGTGGCCTGCTGCGAAACGACCGGCTTGCCGGTACCGCCGCACAGGCGGCAGTCCTGCATGCCTGAACCATCGCAGTCCTCGCAGTCGCGACCGCAGCGAGTACACTCTCCAAGACCGCGGCAGGATTCGCAATGGATCTCGCCTGCGCCGCGGCAGAGCGGGCAGTGCTCGAGCTGCTCTGACCGCAGCGTCTCCATCAGTCGCTCCGCCGCGCTGAGCAGCCGCACCATGGCGATCTGCCGCTCATCGCCGAACCGCAGGCGGATCTGCCCCAGAATGGAGCGCGCCTCGCCGACAGTCATCCTACCCTCCTCTCCAGCCACATGATGCTGGTGTGATGTCGCCCCCCGAGAATGCGCCCGATCTCCGCGTAGCTGTAGCCAGCCGCCCGCAGCTCGCGCACGGCGAGAGCGCGCGCGGCGGTGAGCGCAGGATGCCGCTGGCGCGAGCGCAGCAGATGCAGCGGCACGCCAGTAGCGGACGTCACACGATCCAGCACCAAGTGCGCGGGCTGGTAAACGCTGCGGCAGAGCAATGTCTCTTGGTCGATCAACAGCATCCTCATCGCACGCCTCTCATGACGAGCCCGCGCTCCTCCAGCTCCGCTGCCAGTCTGCGCTGGCTGTAGGCCTCCATCCAGCGCTCGAGCTCTGCCACATCTACGGCCATGCCGTCGCCATCCCATCTGCGGCGATGCAGCCAGTAGCGCTCCACGGCCAGCAGATCGTGGCGGCCGTGAGACTCGAGGTCGTTCCAATGGTTGATGACATCGCCTGTCCGGTAGACTTTCCCTTCCATCTCTTCACTTCCCTCTCACTGCTGAATCAGAAAACTACTGCAACCCCTCGACTGGCTCCACCGCTTTCTCTCACTTCCCGCTGAATCTTGGAACGACTGCAACAAGGAAGGCACGAAGGCGCCGTTGGTTTGGTGCTCTCTCACTTCCCGCTGAATCCTGAAACCACTGCAACCGCCGCACCGGCGATCGCGCAGGCGCCAGTTCGCTCTCTCACTTCCCGCTGAATCTTGGAACGACTGCAACGGCGCTCGCAGAAGTCCAGCGCAATCAACAGTTCAGGATGCCTGCTGCGAGCGCCTATGCAGCGGTGCATGGTCACCTGCCCTTCTTCTGCCCGCCGCTCGCGATCTGACGATCTGGCTGCTGCGTTTCGGCGGGCGGGAGGATGTGGGCCAGCATGGATGCCACCTGTTCGCGGTCTGCCTGGACGTGCTTCGCGATGCGAAATGCAAGGGCCATGCGATTGGTTTCGGCGCTCATCCGGCTCTGGCTCTTGCCCAGCAGCTTGAGCGTCAGTTCCGCCCGCTTCAGCACAGAGCCGTCAACAGCGCCATCTACCGCCAGACGCAGCGCGTCCAGTCCGGACCGCGCGATGTCGTCGAGCTCATAACTCGTGATGTTCATTGCTGTGCTCCTGTCAGTTGGTCTGTCAGCTCTCTGAGCGCCTCGCGGCGCTTCTTCGCCTCGTGCTTGCGGCGTCCGATCTCGCGCTTCACCGCGCGCTCGGCCCCGTCCGCGGACAAATCAGTGCCTCTCGTGACCTGGATGCCTGCCTCCTGCGCCTTGTACCGCAACATCTGCTCGAGCCTGTGCGCAGGCCAGTCTCCGGTCTCAATCGCAACCAGCCTGATCTCGCCGACGTGCTGCGAGGCGCACCAGTCCACGAGATCGCGGCTCCAGCGATGGAGATGATCGTGCAGCCAGTCATCCCAGGTCATCGCAGCCAGAGCCGCCCGCTTGCGGCGCGCATGGCCTTTGCGCCTTCCCATCTGTGCGATCGTTCGCCTGCGGATCAGATCCCAGTCGTCCTTCCGCTGCAGCAGCAGGCTCAGTTCGCGGGAATAGTCTCGCGTCTGCGTCTCCGTGCGCAGCATCAGCCGTCCCGCAGGATCGACTGGACCCAGCACGGCCACTCGCTGTCCTGGCGGAGGCAGCGGAGGCAGTCGCAGCGGAACCGTGATGCGCGCCACAATCTCGCGCCTCTGCGCACGGAAATGCAGCGTGCATTTCTTGATCGGGGGATTCCACTGTTCAGCGATGGAGCGCACAAGCGGCCCGTGGTACTCGTCCCTCAATGTGCCAGGATGCAGCGGCAGCTCCAGCCATTCGCCACCGGCGCCGGCGCGGATCCTGAGGATGTAATCGTCGCCGCGGAGCACGAGATCGACGCCGCTGTCGCTGCGTTTCGCCCGTCCCGTGATAGACAGCGCCGCATCCGGGCGCCAGACAGGGATGGGAGCGCCGGCCGCGATCCGCCTGCCGTCGCGCGTCCAGCTGGCAACCACCTCCTGCTCAGCGCAGCAGTAGGCGTCGCCGCTGAGCCGGCCCTTCATCGTGGCTCGCACGAGTTTCGTCGCCTTGTCCGGCCCATCCTCTCCTGCTGGCTTCAGACCGAGGCGCTCTGCGAATAGCGCTGCCGAGAATGCATTGCGGTAGCGCGCCGCGTCCCATGCCAGCGCGCGCACTCTCTCGTAGAGCCCCCTATGATCCTCGCGGCTCCAGTCCAGCGCAATCCTCAGTGCGAGGACGCGCTGGACGAGCCGCTCGTCGCTCCCTGCCACGGCATGCGGCGGGTGAGAACCGCCTCGATTGTCAGTCAGCGGGATCGCCGTTTCGGGAACGTCAGGTGTTCTGCAGATTGCCGGCATCACTGCACTCTCTTTCTGAGTTCGTAAATGATGGGCATCAGATGCCACGCCTCGAGCGCCCGCGCAAGGCGCTCGCACTCAGCTACGGCTCCGCGCAGATCGCGCGCCCACTGCTCGCGCTGGCAGGCGCGGCAGCGCTGCTCGTAGCACCCGCGCGCCTCATCATAGAGGCAGCCGCAAGGTAGAACCGTGATGTCAAATCGATTTGCCATGACCGCCATGCCCGGGCCGTCCCAGCGGCGCCTGTCGAGCCAGTAGGCCTCGTTGGCCAGCGCGTCGTGCCTGCCTCGGCGTTCCAGCTCCGACGTCCTGCAATGGTGGTCGGAG
>NZ_JAAFGM010000050.1 GCF_012931985.1 Candidatus Roseilinea sp. NK_OTU-006 | reverse complement strand
CTCGAGCACGACCTTGTCGGTTTCGATTTCGATCAGCACCTCGTCGGCCTGGACCGCTTCGCCCGGCTGCTTCTTCCATTGCAGCAGCGTCGCTTCGGCGACCGACTCCGACAATTGCGGCACTTTGACTTCGACGATGGACATGGAAATCGCTCTTTGAATTCCGTGAACGAAAAGCGGCCCCGGCCGGTCCGCGCGGCGCGCCGGCCGACGGCCGTCACTTGTTGAGGACGAGTCCCTTGAGCTTGGCGAACGCGGCGTCGATCAACGCCTTCTGCTGCTCGAGGTGCTTGGCGTAGTAACCGACCGCGGGCGAGGCCGATGCCTGGCGGCCGGCGTAACCGAGCTTCTGCCCTTCGGCCATGTTTTCGAGCAGGTGGTGCTGCACGTAGAACCATGCGCCCTGGTTCTGCGGTTCGTCCTGGCACCAGACCAGCTCGACGAGGTTCGGATACTTCTTCAGCTCCGCCGCCAATGCCTTGTGCGGGAACGGATAAAGCTGTTCGATGCGCACGATCGCCACACCTTCTTCGCCGCGTTCGCGCCGCGCGTGCGCCAGGTCGTAGTAGACGCGGCCGGAGCAGACGATCACGCGCTTGACCTTCTTGGCGTCGATGGCCTCGATCTCGCCGAGCACGGTCTCGAACTCGCCGCGCGCGAACTGGGTCAGGTCGGAGGCGGCGTCCTTGTGCCGCAGCAGCGACTTCGGCGACATGATGACCAAGGGCTTGCGAAACGGCCGGATCATCTGCCGCCGCAGCAGGTGGAAGATCTGCGCCGCCGTCGTCGGCTGCGTGACCTGCATGTTGTTGTCGGCCGCCAACTGCAGGAAACGCTCCAGCCGCGCCGACGAATGCTCGGGACCCTGCCCTTCGTAGCCGTGCGGCAGCATCAGCACGAGCCCCGACTGGCGTCCCCATTTGACCTCGCCGGAACTGATGAACTGGTCGATCACCACCTGCGCGCCGTTGGCGAAGTCGCCGAACTGCGCCTCCCAGATCACCAGCGCGTTCGGCTCGGCGGTCGAATAGCCGTACTCGAAGCCGAGCACCGCCTCTTCCGATAGCACCGAGTCGATGACCAGGAACGGCGCCTGCTTGTCGGACACGTTCTGCAGCGGGATGTAGACGCCGGCGTCCCAGCGCTCGCGGTTCTGGTCATGCAGCACCGCGTGCCGGTGCGAAAACGTGCCGCGGCCCGAATCCTGCCCGGTGATGCGCACCGGATAGCCACTGGCCACCAGCGACGCGAACGCGAGGTGTTCGGCCATGCCCCAGTCCACCGGCAGCTTGCCTTCGCCCATCGCGCGCCGGTCGGCGATCACCTTCTCGACCAGAGGATGCAGCTTGAAATTCTCCGGCACGGTCGTGATGCGCTCGGCCAGGCGCTTCAATTCCGCGAGCGGCACCGCGGTGTCGGCATGGTCGGTCCACTTGCGGTTCAGGAACGGCGCCCAGTCGACCGCGTATTTGCTTTTGTAGTTGGTCAGCACCGGGTCGACGGTGTGGCGGCCTTCGTCCATCGCCTGCCGGTACTCCTTGACCATGCGTTCGGGTTCATCGGCGTCGACCACGCCCAGCGCGACCAGCTTGTCGGCATACAGCTTGCGCGTGCCGGGGTGCTGGCCGATCTTCTTGTACATCAGCGGCTGCGTGACGGCCGGCGTGTCCTGCTCGTTGTGGCCGAGGCGGCGGAAGCAGACGATGTCGATGACGACGTCCTTCTTGAACTCCTGCCGGTACTCCATCGCCAACTGCGCGCACAGCACGACCGCTTCCGGATCGTCGCCGTTCACGTGCAGCACCGGCGCCTCGATCATCTTGACCACGTCGGTGCAGTAAAGCGTGGAACGCGTATCGCGCGGATCCGAGGTGGTGAAGCCGATCTGGTTGTTGATCACGATGTGCACGGTGCCGCCGGTCTTGTAGCCGCGCGTCTGCGCAAGGTTCAGCGTTTCCATCACCACGCCCTGGCCGGCAAATGCGGCGTCGCCGTGCACCAGCACCGGCAGCACCCTCTCGCGCTTGGTGTCGCCGCGCCGCTCCTGGCGCGCGCGCACCGACCCTTCGACCACCGGGTTGACGATCTCCAGGTGCGACGGATTGAACGCCAGCGACAGATGCACCGGGCCGCCCGGTGTCGACACGTCGCTGGAAAAGCCCATGTGGTACTTGACGTCGCCCGCCGGCAGGTCGGCCGCGCTCTTGCCTTCGAACTCCGCGAACAGCTCCTTCGGCATCTTGCCGAGCGTGTTGACCAGCACGTTCAGGCGCCCGCGGTGCGCCATGCCGATGACGATCTCCTCGACGCCGCGTTCGCCTGCGCGCTGGATCAGTTCGTCCATCGCAGCGATGAAACTCTCGCCGCCCTCGAGCGAGAAACGCTTCTGGCCGACGAACTTGGTGTGCAGGAACCGTTCCAGCCCTTCGGCGGCGGTCAGCCGCTCCAGGATGTGCCGACGCTTATCGGCGCTGAAGTTGGGCGTGGAGCGAATCGACTCGAGCTTCTGCTGCCACCAGCGCTTCTCGGCCGGGTCCGAGATGTACATGTACTCGGCGCCGATCGTGCGGCAATAGGTGTCGCGCAACGCCTGCACGATCTCGCGCAGCGTCATCTGCTCGGCGCCGAAGTAGGTGTTCGAAGCCGAGAACACGATGTCCATGTCGGCTTCGGTGAGATCGTAGAAGGCTGGCTCGAGCTCCGGGATGTGCGGCCGCTCCTGCCGCTTCAGCGGATCGAGGTCGGCCCAGCGCGCGCCCAGGAAGCGGTAGGCCGCGATGATCGACTGGACATGGACCTGCTTGCGGGCGACCGACAGGTCGGTCGGCGCCACCGCTGGCCGCAGCGTGCCCGCTTTGGCACGCTGGGCGAAGGATTCGACGATCGGCGCATGCGGCACGTCGTGCGCGGTGGGCGAGCCGCTCGCGGCCGGCACCAGCTGCAGCTGGTCGAAATAGGCGCGCCACTTTTCCGGCACCGACCCGGGGTTGTCGAGGTAGCGTTCGTACAGCTCCTCGACATACGGCGCATTGCCGCCGAACAGGTACGAGTTGGCCTGGAACTGCCTCATCATGGCGCTTCACCTTTCTGCGCGTTTCGCGCTTGGAGTGCCGGCGGCCCGGTCCCGGACCGACCGTCCGCTACCGGCTTCGCCGGGTCACGGATTGCCTTGTCGATCTGCGTCTTGCAAAGGCGCGCAGGATATCACCGCGTTCGCCGCAGTGCATTTGCCACCGTCCGCCGGTGTCGGGCGTACACTGCCGTTTCATAACGACAAGGCACCGCCGTCGCTTTAGGGATCGGCTTGGCTGCTCGGCCCGAATCGGCGCGCGGTAAGGAGACGCGATTTGGAGGCCACCGACACACGGCGTCCCGACTACTTTCACCGCGTAGTCGACTGCCAGTGGGCGTGCCCCGCGCATACGCCCGTTCCCGAATACATCCGCCTGATCGCCGCCGGGCGATACACGGACGCCTACCTGGTCAACTGGAAATCCAATGTCTTCCCCGGCATCCTCGGCCGCACCTGCGACCGGCCGTGCGAGCCGGCCTGCCGGCGCGGACGCGTGGAGCAGCGCCAGAGCGAGCGGCCCGAGCCGGTCGCGATCTGCCGCCTGAAGCGGGTCGCCGCCGACTACAAGGACGACGTACGTGCCCGCCTGCCGAAGCCCGCCACGCGCAAAAACGGCAAGCGCATCGCCTGGCGAATGATCCCCTCGCTCACGGAGACAAGCCTATGAGCCCCATCCCCTACGGCTTTTCGCCCATCGACCCCAACTGCAGCGTTCATGACGCCCCGTTGTGGCGCGACGGCAGCAGCACGGAAACCCGCTACAGTGGCGAGTTGCTCATCACCCTGGAAGCGCTCACCCCGCTGATTGTCGGCAACCATCAACACGCACTCGACGAAAAGCACAGCCTGCTTGTGCCGCAAATGCTTGACGATGGCCGCGTACTCATTAGTGCTGCCAGCCTCAAAGGCATGCTGCGCTCGGCGCTTGCCAGCCTGCTCAACGCCCCGATGGAACGGGTGAGTGAACACCACTACACCTACCGGCCCAACCTCGGTTTTGGTCCGCCGGATAACCCGAAACTGGAAGTGCGAGCCGCCGTCGTCAAAGCCATCGAGGGCGAAGGCCCCACCGCCCAGGTCACCATCAGCCTGTTACCACCAAATTGTCGGGTGGTGTTTATCCGTGATGAAGCCAAACGCGCACTTGGGCAGCCAGCGGCGGGGGAGCACATTCGGCGCACGATAAAAGGTGTCGAACTGGAAAATAAACGCAACGTGTGCATGAGGCTGAATAAAGCAGAAAATAAAGATGAAAACCTAGATCACCGTTTCTTCCTTTATCGCGGTGGGATCGATGGATCGGGCCAACTCGCCCAAGCCTTCAACCCCAGGAGCCGCGTCTATCAGGCGGTTCTTGTGCCAGCCTCTAGCTATCAAGAATCCAAGACTCTACGCATTCCCGAGAAGGTCTTGAATGCATACTACCGGACGCAGGACATCCTTGCCGACAACCAATACGGACATCTGAGCCCCGGTTACCCGAATCTGAGCAAGCTTAAGAATGTGGCCGCAACTCAAAACAGCATCCGCGAACGTGCAACCCTGCAAGCCAACCAGCTCATCTTTGTCGAAATCGAACATGGCCAGACATCAAGTGGCAAACCGGGCATACGCATCAACAGCATGGGGCATCATTTTCACTACCGCTGGGCCTACACCAGCAGCGTGCGTTACAAAAACCGACTGCTCGATGGCAAGGGCCAGCTGCGTGACGAGTTGGTTCTCCACAAAGACGAGCACGCCGATCAACACGGCGCACCCGAAAAGCTCACTGGCGCCCGGCTGCTTTTTGGGTATGCGGTGGATGGTAGTGACGAAATGCAGGCCGGTCTTGCCCAGGACAACTTCAAACGCCTCGCCGGCCGCATCGCCTTCAATACCGCCATTGAAGACCCAGGCAACAAAACGCTGCAAGAGCGTTTTATCGCAGGCGGGCAAGAAATACAGCTCCGCATTCTTGGCATGCCGCGCCCCAGCGCGGTCGAGTTCTATCTGAAGCAGACCGCATTGCCGAAAAAACTCACCACCTATGGCGATCTGCCCGGTGAGCCAGGCGGCGATCTGGCCGGGCGCAAGTTCTACCGCCACCAACCCGATGCCGCCAAATCAAAAAGCCTCTATTCATCCAGCCCCGCCGAAAAACCAAACGACAGCAACACCGAAGAACGCGGCACCTGTGTGCGCTACCTCTCGGCGGCAGGTAGCCGTTTTCGGTGCACCTTGCGCTTTGACAGCCTACGCCCCTGGGAACTGGGCGCACTCTTGGCCGCGCTCGATCCTGCGCTTCTTGAAGCCACCTTCGGCCTGCCCAAGCACCCGAAGGGATACGCCCACAAGCTCGGCTATGGCAAACCGCTGGGCTTAGGCAGCGTGCGCGTAAAACTCGATGCCGCGCGCTGGCAAAGCAATGACGGCTGGACATGGCAACAAAGCCCGTCCGACGCCTCTCCTTGGCAAGAGCTCGTTACAACATCGCTCTTAACCTTTAAGGAAAAACTCCTTGCCGTCTATGCCAACGAAACAGCGTGCGAAAAACACGTCCAAACCTGGCTCAACGCCCGGCGTTGGACCGACAGGGGGAGTGCAGCCTATCCCACCAAGGCCGACAAAAACGGCAACGAAACCATTTTCAACTTTCACACCAGCCTGCGCCGCGACCACGCGGCGGTCCGTCGTGGCAATACGCAGAAAAACTTCAACGACCTCAAGAAGCTACTGGAGTCTGACCTATGAGCACTAGCGCTCAACTCGTCCTCACCCACGGCACCTCTGACCTGCAAATCCTGTTGCGTGACGAACAAGGCCGGCTTTGGCGGGCGATGCCCGACAAGAACATCGTGCGTCGTTTTCACGAATGGCTGCGCGGCAAGGAAGCCGATGTCGAAGTCATCGATGTCCCGCCCGAATTGCTGGATCGCAAGGCGGAAGCAACATTCACCGACTGGAACGACGACACCTTCGACCTGTGGCTGCGTGACGAAAGTCCGGACGCACAACCCGAGCGCAGCCCCCAGGGGCGTCTGCAGCTGATGCCCATATCGGTGACGAAAAGGCGCAGCGTGGCCGAGCGCAGCCCCCAGGGGCGTCTGCAGATCATGCTGCCCAAGATCGGGCCGGCGCTTAGCCGATGGCTATCCGAACAAACGCAGCCCCACAAGCCGACAGGCGCCGCACCAACCGCATTGGCCCAAGCCCTGCAGCAAGCTGGCATTCAACAGCCCCCGCTTGCTGCCGTACTCGTACTGAGCACCGACCGTGGAGAAGACCCCCAGGAACCGGTCGCCACCTACACCTTCCTCAAGCGCTGGCCCATCAGCAAAGGGGTTCGCGAAGAAACCATTAGCGAAGTCGTATTTCTCCACCGTGGCGAACGGCTCGAAAGCGAAGAAAGCCCGATCGCCCCCACCATCGCCCAGCGCATCGAACAGGCGCTGCGGAATTTCTACGCACGCGACAGCAAGCGCACCCTGCTTGTTGCCAGCACAGGGGGGCTACCCCAGATCAAGCCTCTGCTGGCCGAAATGGCCGTGCTGATGGCCGACGGACGCGCCCAAAATCTGTTCAAGACCGAGCACGGCGCACTCGGTCTGCTGCCCAAAAACCCCATCGATGCGCTCCGTGTGCGCCGCCAATGCTTAGAACAGGTTCGGCGCGGAGCACTGCTCGACGCCTGGGCAATGGCTGGTCCCTTTCATACCGATCCCGACGCCACACGCTGGGTGCGTCCCCTCGAACAAGCAGCCAGACTGCTCAATGGCAACCCGGTAGGCGAAAATCCTGAACTGCCTGCGCTTAAGCGCATTCTCGATCATGCGCAAAAAGCCGCCTGCCTACTGGTGGCCATTCGCGTTGAATCTGCCCTGCAAAACGAGCGCTGGCTGGAAGCGATCAACGGCAGCCTCATCTTCCTCGAAGCGGCGTTTCACGATGCGATCAACTCTTGGAGGCGAGAAAACCTTGAAGAGTATTGGCCTCGCAAACGCTATATGCGCTTTCGCGCCGCCCCGCCCAGCATCCTGCTCGAAAAAGGTGCTCTGGTTGAGTGGAAGGGAAAAAATGCCGGACCATTCGCCTATCTGGCCAACTGGGTCGGCGAAGCCGCGCTCGAGGCCTGGAGTCAAGTATTGAAGAACGACTCGATTGATCACCTAAGAAAAACCATCCACGAACCCGTAACGTTAACCAAGGGCGGGCGCTTCAAACTTGCCGACTACCGCAACTTCAACACCCACGGCGTCATGACCCAGAAAGAGATCGACAAAG